>JAGAQC010000023.1 GCA_017622925.1 Ruminococcus sp. | reverse complement strand
TCTCATCAGCGTAAAGTGTTTTGTCCTAAATATTCCATTTGATCTTTTATGCGGAGTAAATGTCAAAAACCTTAAGTTGTTGGCATTGGTCCCCCACACCCCCTGCCAAAGGGGTGACCCCTTTGGAATCTCTGTTGTCGTAAATTTTCCTGTATAAAGTCTGCCGTATACATCAGAATCCATATTTTTGTGACTTTATACAGGAAAATTTACGATATAGGGTTCAAGAGTTTACCTTTTGGCAAAAGATAAAGGAAACACTATCCGCTAAGTTGTGGATAGTGATTTTTTAATGAGCAATCTATAAAAAACTGGAGGTTGCCTTGACACATACTTTTTCTGCTGTTTGACTTATATTTTTTTCTATGTTATAATAGACATGTTAAGTAAAAATATGATCCTGTGGGGTGACATAATGAAAACGATCATGATAACAGACGACGATATTTACATTGGAAACATGCTTGAAGAACTGCTTAACAAGGAGGGCTACGGAACACTTCGGACATACTCGGGTACGGAGACTTTAATGGCTCTCGAAAACAGCAGACCCGATCTGATACTGCTTGACCTTATGCTTCCCGGACTCAGCGGAGAAGATATTCTTCCGAAAATAGGCAATATTCCCGTGATAGTAGTGTCCGCCAAAGCCGATGTCAGCGACAAAGTAAATCTGCTGTTAAACGGCGCGGCAGACTACGTTACAAAGCCGTTTGATACCCGTGAGCTTCTTGCAAGAATAACCGCCGTACTTCGCATGAGCAGCATGACGGACAGATCGGACGTTCTTAAATTCGAGGAAATAACGCTTGACATTACCTCTCATTCCGTTGATATTTCAGGAGTTCCCGTAAAACTGACCAAGACTGAATTTGCCATTTTAAAGCTTCTTATGGTGAACCCCTCTCAGGTCATTGCAAGGTCGGTAATACTTGACAGGATAAGCCTTGATACTCCCGACTGCGTTGAGAGTTCCCTGAAAGTCCATATAAGCAATCTTCGCCGAAAGCTCCGCGAACCCTGCGGCAAGGATTACATCGAAGCTGTCTGGGGTATCGGTTTCAAAATGCGTGAAAAATCTTAACCGTATCTTAACGATTTTCTTAACCGCTATCTTAACCTTTGCTTGATAAAATCAGTATCAGAAGGTAAGCAAACCGAAACGGAGGTTTGAAATTATCTTCTTAATAATTATGCAAAGGAGTAATAAAAATGGACTACGTGTTACAGACAAAAGCCCTGTGCAAGCATTACAGGAATTTCAATGCGCTCAACGGCTTGACAATGAACGTCCCCAAAGGCTCGATATACGGCTTTGTTGGGAAAAACGGCGCAGGCAAGACCACCCTTATCCGCCTTATCAGCGGACTTCAGCCGGCAACCTCGGGGTTCTTTACCTTGTACGGCAAAAAAAGCACCGACCTTGACATCTGCAAATCAAGACGCAGAATGGGGGCGGTAGTGGAAACGCCGTCTATCTACCTCGGAATGACGGCTAAGGACAATCTGAAAGAGCAGTACCGTATTTTAGGGCTGCCCTCATTCGACAACATACCCGAACTGCTCCGCCTTGTGGGACTTGAAAACACGGGGAAGAAAAAAGCGAAAAACTTCTCCCTCGGAATGAGACAAAGGCTCGGAATCGCTGTCGCTCTTGCAGGTGACCCCGATTTTCTCGTACTGGACGAGCCGACAAACGGTCTTGACCCTCAGGGTATCATCGAGATACGCGAACTTATTCTGAAACTGAACAAGGAGAAGCAGATAACCGTCCTCATTTCAAGTCACATTCTGGACGAGCTTTCACGTCTTGCCACGCATTACGGCTTTATTGAGAGCGGACGCATGGTAAAGGAAATAAGCGCAGAGGAGCTTGAAAACGCATGCCGAAAATGTATGCGTCTGAAAGTCTCGGATATGACGGCAGCCGTTAAGGTTTTTGATGCAATGGGCATGGAATACAGCGTAGTTGACGATGAAACGGCTGACCTTTTCGCCAAAATAAGCGTCACAGAGCTTGTTGAGGCTTTATCGGGAGAAAAATGCGTTCTGCTTACAATTACGGAGCGTGACGAAAGCCTTGAAAGCTACTTTGTGAATCTTGTCGGAGGTGAAAGAAAATGAGCAGACTTATAAAAGCAAACTTTGCGCGGCTTTTCAAAAGCGTATTTTTCAAGGTATGTATTATCTTTTCAGCAGGATTGGGGATACTTCTTGATTTTTCCCGTTATGCTGACATTCAGAAAAATCCCGAGATATACGAAGGCTTAGGCGCGCAATATAAAGCCGCTGACGGTTTTGTGTTCAGCGGAGCATTGTATATTGTTTTCGCTGCTGCCGCATTTGTCGGTATCTTCTTAGGCACTGAATATTCTGACGGAACTATCAGAAACAAGCTGATGGTGGGGCATAAGCGTTGGGAAATATACCTGTCAAACTTTATTGTTTGCCTTACTGCCAATATTACTTTTTTATTGGTATTTATCATCACTACATTAGGCGTAGGAGAACTTCTTTTAAGCGCATCATATCTAAGTTTTACCCAAATTGTCGTTTTCACACTAAGCCAATGTGCTGCTATGGCTGCATTTACGGCGATACTGGTTCTTTTTTCAATGATTATCCAAAGCAAGGCGACAGGTTCCGTTACGGCGCTTATTTTAACAGTGGTAATGGTTTTTGCAACCCTTTATATATCAGCAAAACTCGAAGAAGAAGAATACTATACGACGCGTGTTTCTTATACAGGTGAAATATACGATGAACCGCAGACAAGAAAAAATCCTGCTTACATTGCAGGTACAAAGCGTGAAATATATGAATTTCTGAATAACGCCCTGCCTGTCAACCAGTTTTATCAAGTTACAAAGAATACAGAGGAAAACATAGGGATAATGGCGGTATATTCGGCAATTCTTATAGTTTTGTCGAGCGGCGTGGGAATTGTCATATTCCGTAAAAAAGATTTGAAATAGGTGAAACATAATGAATTTGTGGTTGTGGATATTTATTTCGGCAGGGCTGACTGCCGCAGTAATATTGCTGTCCGTAAAAATATATCTTCTGAAAAGATCGTCAAGGGAGATACGAAACAAGCTTGCCGAAATAATTTCCACAGACACAAATATGCTCATTGATATTTCAAGCTCCGACAAGGATATGAAAAGTCTTGCCTCAGCTCTGAACGTTCAGCTTAAAATACTGCGTGAGGAACAGATACGTTTCAGACAGGGCGATATTGAACTGAAAACAGCCGTCACAAATATCTCCCACGACCTTCGCACTCCTCTGACGGCTATCCGAGGCTATCTCGATATGCTCGAAAAGGAGGAACTGCCCGAACAGACGAGAAGATACCTGAACATAATCTCGGGGCGTACCGAAGCAATGAAGCAGCTTACAAAAGAGCTTCTGAAATATTCTGCGGCTGTTTCAGATGAAACTAAGCTGAATATGGAGGAAATTACCGTAAACGACGTTCTGGAGGAAAGTATTTCCGCATTTTACGCCGTTCTGACGAATCGAGGAATAGTCCCCGAAATAAACATATGCGAAGAAAGAGTCCGCAGAACTCTTAATAAAACTGCGCTGTCGAGAATTTTTTCAAATATCATTTCAAACGCCGTCCGATACAGCAGCGGCGATTTAAAAATAACGCTTTCCCCTGACGGCTCTATCCTGTTTGAGAACACGGCGGAGCAGCTCGACGAAATTACCGTCGGCAGGCTGTTCGACAGGTTCTATACAGTCGAGACAGCGGACAAAACAACGGGTATCGGACTTTCTATCGCAAAAACGCTTACAGAGGCAATAGGCGGACACATTTCTGCCAAACTCGATATAAATACGCTTAAAATAAAGCTGATGTTTTAACATAAATAAAAATACAAAAGGGACTGTCTGTGCAGTCCCTTTTATTGTTAATTCTCCATATACTTTTCCAGTATGCGGGCGACATCGTTAATGTCAATAGGCTTCGCCACATGGGCGTTCATGCCGTGACTAAGACATTTCTTTATATCGTCGGAGTATGCGTCCGCCGTCATAGCGATAATAGGCAGAGAAGCGTCCGGTCTGTCCATTGCACGTATCATGTCGGTCGCCTTATAGCCGTCCATGATCGGCATTCGGATATCCATAAGTATAGCGTCATAGTAGCCTATCTCGGATTTTTTGAACATATCAACGCAGATCTCGCCGTTTTCAGCCCATTCCAGTTCAAAGCCGAGGTCTTTAAGCAGTTCATTGGCGATCTCCCAGTTAAGCTCGTTATCCTCCGCAACGAGAAGGTGCCTGTCTGTGAAGCGAAGAGTATCTTCCTCCTCATCTGTCTGAACATCATCATCGTCGGCATAATGCTTCAAGCCGTAGAACAGCGTTGAACGGAACAGCGGCTTCATCAGGAATCCGCTTATTCCTGCCGAACGAGCCTCGTCCTCGATCTCTGTCCAGTCATAGGCGGACATCAGCAGAATCGGTACGTCATCGCCAAGCTGTTTGCGAAGTTCACGGGCAGTCTGAATGCCGTCCATGTCGGGAAGCTTCCAATCAAGCAGTATGACATGATAATCCTTGTGTTCCTTATGGTGCTGCGCTGCCATTTTTACAGCGTCCTCGCCGTCAAGTACCCACTCCGCACGAATACCGATAGAGCGCAGGGAATCAACGGTGCTTTCGCAAAGCTGCCTGTCATCGTCTACCACAAGCATTATCCAGTCGGGCAGTACCATGTCCTCCTCGCGTTCTTCCGCTCGCAGCAGATCGAGAACCAACTGGAACTCAGTACCCACGCCCTGCTGACTTTCGACTGTGATCTCGCCTTTCATGGCGTCAACTATGTATTTTGTGATAGCCATGCCAAGACCTGTACCCTCGGTACGGTGAATACGCTTGTTGTCCTCTCTTGAAAACGATTCAAATATGTGCTGACGGAATTCCTCCGACATTCCTATGCCGGTATCCTTGACCTTAATGCGGATACGTACATAGTCCTCGCCCCTCGGAGATACCTCCTCGTAAAGAATTACCTCGATTGAGCCGTTTTCAGGCGTAAACTTGATAGCGTTGGATAGCAGATTGAGCATTACCTGATTAAGACGAACGCTGTCGCAATGCACGTTCTCGGAGATAATGTTGAATATTGAAATGTTAAAATGCTGATGCTTCGCCTTTATCTGCGGCTGCACGATGCTGACGATGCTCTCCATGACCTCACGCAGAGATACAAGCTCCTCGTTGAGCGTCATCTTTCCGCTTTCGATCTTGGACATATCAAGCACGTCGTTTATCAGACCGAGCAAATGACGGCTGGACGTTGTGATCTTTTTCAGGCAGTTCTGCACCTGCTGCGGATCGTCTATGTGCGCCGTAGCTATCGCCGTCATGCCTACAATGGCGTTCATTGGCGTTCGTATGTCATGGCTCATGTTGGATAGGAACTCTCCCTTGGACTTGCTTGCAAATTCCGCCTCCTGTTTGGCTTCCTCTGCCTGCTGCTTTGCCTTCTCCAATTCCTTCATCTGCAAACGATTCAGATTGAAATACCACACGAACACAACGATCAGAGCCAGCAGTATGACCGCACAAACTGTTACTGCTGAGGAAACAGAGCGATCTCCCAAGGTCTCCACTGATTCGTTCAGCGCACCGTATGGCATGAACGTTACCAGATACCATACGCTGTTGGGCAAGGTAGAAGCGTACATATGCTGGCGCACACCATCGACCTTGACCATTGTGGAGTAATCGCTGTCGGTTTCCATAGCAGCCTGTAGTTCTTTAATGTAATCCTCCTTGGATTTTTCATCGGTATTTTCATATACTGCGCGGACACGATCAAAATAGTTGTCCCTCATCGCAGCGGAATTACGGACAACAAAAGTTCCGTCATTTCGTATGACCATAGAATAAACGAGAGTGTCGTTATCCTCTAAGGAGAGAATATCGTACAAATAGCTGATAGGCAACGCCCCTACCATGGCAACGCAGTCCTCCATACCCGGAATACTGAGATTGACGGGCGCGCACATCAGAACGACCTGTTCATCGATGATGTTGCGGCCAACGGCGACCCTCCCCTCCCCGTTTTGCAGCGACTTAGCAAATGATGCGGAATTGATGGGCTGGAGCGGATCTCCGTATATTGTCTCGACATTTCCCTCGGCGTCCAACCAACTTATGGACTCGTAGTTACGGCTATGCCCATAGTAGGTCATCCATTTTACATATTCCTCCTTGTTGCTGTCGCACGAAGGCGGAATGTTTTCGGCAAATGTTGTCATCGGGGTCAGGCATTGCTCGCTGATGGCGTCAAAGTGCATGGTGATACGCTCGTTGATATTCGACATATATATGTTGCCTAACTGAGTTACAGCCTGTTCATTCTGACGGTTAAGGTAAACTGCCAACGCCGCAAAAGACACAATGCAAACAATGCACACGCTGATCAGACTACCAACTAAAAAATGTTTTATTTTGTTTTTCATTGTTTTACACACCAACCTAAAATTTTTTTAATTTTAACCTAATGCATCTTTCAAAACAGTCATAAGATTCGCTATATCTATAGGCTTCGCAATATGACCGTTCAAACCGGCATTCAATGCCTTTTCCCGATCCTCTTGAAAGGCGTTCGCAGTCATTGCGTAAATCGGTATATTCGCCTTGGCTTTGTCCTCCATAGCCCTTATGCGGCGAGTTGCCTCGTAGCCGTCCATATGCGGCATTTGTATATCCATGAGGATAATATCATAGCTGCCTGCTTCGGCTGTTTCCATCTTCTCAACGGCAACAGTGCCGTCCCCTGCAACATCGACCAAAAATCCATGCTCCTCCAGAATAGTCGCCGCGATCTCCTGATTAAGCTCGTTATCCTCCACAAGAAGAAGTCTTTTGCCTGCGAAACTCTCATCGGGCGATTCTGCCGCCTCCTCTGCCGCTTCTTCCTCCTCAATGGGTCTCAGAAGTACCTCTCGAAGCTCCGACATAAACAGCGGCTTTGAACAAAACGCCGTAACGCCTGCCTCCCGAGCTTCTTCCTCAATGTCCGTCCAGTCGTAAGCGGTCATAATAATAATTGGCTTACTATCGCCAATGATCGACCGAATGCGGCGAACTATCTCGATGCCGTTCATATCGGACATCAGCCAGTCGATTATATATGCGCTGAATTCATCGCCGTTTTCAATGGCAAGCTGCGCACGAAGTATCGCCTCCTTGCCCGATGTGGTCCATTCCGCGCGCATTCCGATCTTCCCGAGCATACGTGTAACGCTTGCGCAGGTATTGAAATCATCGTCAGCGACAAGGGCGTGAAGTCCGTCAAGCTTGGGTATGCGCTCGCAGTACGTGGCGCTTCCGCAGATGCGGAACTGTAGGCAGACCGTAAACTCCGAACCCTTACCGATCTCGCTCTCCACGGATATTGTTCCGCCCATCATGTCAACGATATTCTTAGTGATCGCCATGCCAAGTCCTGCTCCCTGAATTCCGCTGACGGTAGCGGTCTGCTCACGGGTAAAGGATTCAAAGATGTGCTTCTGAAACTCCTTGCTCATACCGATGCCTGAATCCTTCACACGGAACATGTAGCCCGCATAGCCGTTAGGTGCGTCTTCCCTCTCGATCACACGTATGCTCAGCATACCTCCCGGCTTGGTAAACTTCACAGCATTGCTGATAAGATTCAGCAGTATCTGACTCAGACGAAGCCTGTCGCAGATAATATCCTCATGGACTACATCAACGGTGTCTATGAATAATTCAAGCTGCTTTGAATGCACGTTTGCCTGAATAATGGTTCTGAGATCGTGGAGAACGTCCGGCAGATGAGTTTCCCTTTCCTCAAGCTTGACCTTGCCGCTTTCTATCCTGCTCATGTCAAGAACGTCGTTTATCAAAGAGAGCAGATGTTTGCTGGACACGGATATTTTCCCGAGATAATCCGAGACCTGCTTTTTGTTATCAATATGCGCCGCAGCAAGGGCAGTAAAACCGATTATGGCGTTCATCGGAGTACGAATGTCGTGGGACATACTGTTTAGAAAAGTGGTCTTTGCTCTGTTTGCGTGTTCGGCAGCAGCCAACGCATCTTGCAGAGCCTTTCTTCTTTCTTCCTCGACCCTGACCTCAGCATCGGCGTTGCGTATGCCCATGATCAGATGCCGACTGTCGTCCCCTGCTCTTACGACCTTCACCTGATAGTGATGAAGTTCGTTGTCTATCGTCGCCCGAAAAAATATGATCAGCGAATCTGTATCTTTCAACGAGTTTTCAAGCGATTTGGCGGAGATCTTTTCTCTGAATGTATCCCGATCTGCCGGATAGACGTATTTTTCGATGACCCACTCCCATGTTTTGTCATATTTATTAATTTTTTTGTTGTCGTCATCGACCATTTCACCGCGCGACTTGAAAGCAACGGACGTATTTTCCTCCAGATCGACCTGAGCTATCTCCGTGTAATCGCTGCTTAGGGCTTTTATGATGTCCATTTTCTCCAGTTTGAGCTTTATTTCCTTTTCTTCGGAAACGTCCATCAGACTGACAGCCGCATGATTTCCGTCAACGCCACGATTCACCTCGAAGCGCAGCCAACGCATGCCCTTATTTGTTATCTCCCTGACGACCAGAGAGTATCGGGGTTCTTTCTGAAGCCGTTCACGCATAGTCTCGATACGGCTTGCATGAAAAAGCTTTTCCTGATCGTCTTTATGGATAAAATTATGGATATAGTCGTTAAACTGCTCCCAATGGTTGTCTTTGCTGTAACGCTCGTCAAAAAAGCTTTCACGGTTAAACACCGAATATGTACCCGACGAAAAATCCACATAATAAGTTGATACGAACACATGGCTGTATGCGTCAAAAAAGCCTATGGAGCGTTCTATCTGCTTCTTGATATGTTCGCTCTCCACGCCCACCTTGTGACGTGTTACGCAGAATTTTCCACCCGTAAGCTCGCAAAAAGTCGCCTCCACAAACCCGTCATAAACATTGTCGTAATACACCACGGAAGGATTATCCGAGCAGTCCGCGATCGGACAATGGGCGCACGGCGTATTCCTGTTCATTACTGCGCTGTAACAAAAATCGCCCGTCTTGATACCCGGATACCTGTCCGCCACAGCCTTGTCAAATTCCACAAGGCGAAAATCCCGATCTATAATATAGATATTGTTCTCATAATTTATATTCATTTTCCGGCCCCCAACTTTTTAGCGACAGGGCGCTGCCTTTGCTAAGGCAGTGATTCCTATTTTCTTTTGGTCACTGTTTATACTTGGCTCTATTGCAAAATATACAATATCTTTCGGAATAAATTTTGTCACTTTTATTACGTCTGTTCTGCAATCGAATCATAATAATATTATACTCATTTTTTACCGTATTGTCAAGACCTTTGTTGATATGTGATAAAATATACTGCGATTTTAAGACAATATCGCACAAATTGTCAGACGAACTTTGCTTTATCGCTAAGAATATTCCCCAAAACTTCATACATCACCTTGACATCGAGCGGTTTTGCAATGTAGGCGTTCATTCCGTTCGACAGCGCTTTCTTCTGGTCGTCGTCGGATACGTTTGCGGTCAAAGCTATGATCGGAATTTCTGCCAGTTCCTTTTTCTCCAGACTGCGTATCTTATGAGACGCCTCAAAGCCGTCCATCACCGGCATCTGAATATCCATCAAAATAGCATCATAATATCCCGCTGTGGAATTTTGAACCATTTCAACGGCTATCTGACCGTTCTGAGCTGTCTCTACCAAAAATCCTGCATCGCAAAGAATAACGCCGGCAATTTCCATATTCAGCTCGTTATCCTCAACAAGAAGCAGACGTTTGCCCGAAAAATCATTTGCATCTTCGGTTTCACCAGTAGTCTGCTGCTCAGGCTGCACCTGTTCAGGCTCGTACAATTTAAAAGTAAACTGAAGAATAAATTCAGTTCCCTCACCGACCTTGCTCGATACCCGTATCGTTCCGCCCAACAGGTCCACAAGATTTTTTGTGATCGACATTCCAAGTCCGACGCCCTGCGTCTTACTTATCGTAGAAGTATGCTCTCTTTCAAAAGGCTCGAAAATACGCGCTAAAAACTCCTGCGTCATTCCCACGCCCGTATCCTTAATGCGTATCTCGTAAGTGGCGTACTCCTTGATGTTGCAATTTTTCTGACTCACCGTTACCGTTATACTGCCGTTTTGCTTATTGAATTTTACGGCGTTATCCAATATAGCGTATAAAATATGATAAATACGGTTTTTATCGCAATATACCCATTGGTTTTCCAAGGCTGACATATCCGCCGTAAATGTGATATGCTTTTTTTCAAGCTCGGGCTGCAAAGTATCGGACGCCATTTTGATACATTCGCGAAGGTCGCAGCCCTCCTCGGAATTTGCGGAATTTCCCGCTTCGATCTTTGACATGTCAAGAATATTATCTATCAGGCACATTAAGCTCTTGCCCGACGTCTGTATCTTTTCAATACAATCCGTGACCCTTGCGGTATTGCCTGCATCACGGCGTGCGATCTCCGCAAAGCCTAAAATCGCGTTCATAGGAGTGCGTATATCATGAGAAATATTAAACAGGAACGTCGTTTTTGCACGATTCCCCTCCTCCGCCAGTTTAAGCGAATCTATAAGAAGAAGCTGCTGTTCTTTCATGCGTTCGTTTATAGCGGCAAGCTCTCTTGCGCGCTCCTGAGTTGCCAACTGCTCCTTATGCTTTTTATGCAGCCGATAGTTGTTGCACAAAAGAACTGCGATTATAAGAAAACTTATGATCCCTATGGTTATTGCAGATCGGTAACGGTACAAAATGTCCCACATGGTAAACCGATAGGCATTTTCCGTTGTCTCCTTAATAGTAACAAAGGAAACGCTGTCTGTCTCAAGACAGGCTATTCCTTTATTAATTACAGATAAAAGAAGCTCGGTATCCTCGGATATATTATTCTTCTTGTCATTGTCAATGGGTACGATACATGCAAGACACTGACTGTCGCCCACGGACGCTGTGGACACGACCTGTAGATCTTCATAAACAGGCTTGCAAAGTATCCTTTCCACTGTGTACTGATTTTGCAGGACAGCGTCGGCTTTCCCGTTCAGGAGAGCGTCAAACGCATTCTTAGTTGAGTCGCAGAGTACTACCTGAAACTCAGGGTACCGCTCGTGAATGACCTGTTCAACCGTCTGTGAACCCGAGGCAACAGCTATCACCATTTTGCTGTCCGGCTGAAATACTACTCCCTTTTTGCAAACAAACACCTTCTCTGAGTGAATGTATGGTTCTGTCACAGCAATGCCGACAGAACTCTCATTGATCGGATTGTACTCAACGCCTGCAACCATATCTACCCCTGAATCAAGCAGATCTTTATATGTAATATTGCCGGAGGGCAGCGCCTCGTATCGAAAGGCAAGACCTGTTTTCTCCGAGATCATATTCATAACTTCAATAGAAATTCCGTCAAGCTGCCCTGTTTTTTCGTTCTTAAAAAGTATCGGACAATTATCTATCGGACAGCCTATTGTAATTTCTTCTGTCCGTTCACAGTAAGCCCGTTCTTCTTCCGTAAGTTCTATTTCTGTGCGTTCTGTATCTGCAAATGCAGAAAATACTTCCGTTGACATAATTAAGGCGCAGCACATAATCGGCAAAATGAAAATGCGGCATAACCTGAAAAATGTATTCCCATTCATAACGTATCACCCACTAAAACTTTAGATACTTTTATTATATCATATCAGCTTCATAATTGCAACAGTCGCGGAAAGATTTTTCAATTTAGTCATTTTTTAGCGTGAATCGGATGCAGCGACAGGCTTCTTTCGATACTTGCCGTTTCCTGCGACAGGTGGCTTCGGGGACGCATATCCCGTACATAAGATTACGGTCGGCAATGCCTGCGGCGGCTCGCCGCTTATATCATATTAGCTTCAAAATTGCAACTGTCGCGACGATAAATTTCAGTTTAATTTTTCTCTTAAAGCCTGTTCAGTATCTCGGCGTGTGTGGATTTTCAAGCGTAATAGACCTCCTCGGAAACTGAAAAGCACCGTCTGATTTGTCTTTTTTCGCTGCTTTTCAGTTCCAGAGAAGGTCTAATATGTAGAATTATTTTTTATAAAATCATAAGCAATACGCCATTCCCGAAAATCGAAGAAAAACGAAACTTCTGCCGAAAGACGGGCGGACTTTTGAACAGGTCTGAGAGCATGTTCATTTTGTCAATAACTTTTCCAATGACTCTCTTGTAGCTTTTGTAAAAAATTTCACCGTAAATCCCGTAAACAGCGCAGATATTACCGTACCTTCGCGAGTTCCGAGAATCTTCATATCAAAAAATATCATTGACAATATTATGGATAAAACAACGCAGAATATATCAAAAACTATTTTCATATTGCCGAACTGCTTTTGTGACACATCGGAAACAGCCTTGACGAACGCTTCACCCGAATTCATGATTACATTAGCCGTCACAGCAAGAGATATGCCGAATCCAAGCACAACTATACCCGATATTACCATCAACATTTTAACTATGTATAAGTCCGCCGGAATATGCTCAACTATCATCATGCAAATATCCGTAAACCAGCCGAACAAAAATGAAAGCGGTATCTGGAGCAATTGTATGGGCTGAAATTTTCGACGCAGGACTATAACCTGCCCTGCTATAAGAATACAGTTCCAAATTATAAGCCAGCTGCCGAGCGAAAGCTGTGTGAATTTCAGGCTCAGAATATTTGAAACCGAAGAAATGGGCGACATTCCCAATTCTCCGTGCTTTGTAAGTGCGACCCCGAGCGCTGAAACAAATAAGCTTACAGCGCATAAAACATATCTTTTTACCAATTCCTTTTTAGACATCTGTATCCTTCCTTTTAATTAAATTAATTTCATATATATCCTTTATCGGAACTTTTCTGCCGTCCTTAAAAATAACAGCCGATCCATATTCTTCAAGCAGACGTATCTCTCCAATGACCTTGATATATTTTCCTCCTGATTTTCTTTCATCGGGGACAAAATATATTATTTCAGCTTTTGGAAGATTGTATATATTTTCGGATATATACCTTAGACTGTCGTTGATCCTTGCAGCTCTGTCCTCGTCCGCTTCGATACGGCTGTCCGTAATTCGCGCAGTCTCCTCAACTTCGTCCTCATATCCCGTAAGCGCAGCAAACGGCGAAAACTGAGCCGCTCTGTCATGCCGCGACATTCTCGGATATTCCGATCTCGGACGAGGAAGCTCTATAATATCATCATAATTTTTCATGCCTTATGACCGCCTATCTGATCGTTTCTGCTTCTTGCCGTAGCGCCCTCCTGCAAGCTCATGCCCTTGATAATGGCATTTTTGCCGAACTTCCGCTTAATATCCAGTATCGCCCTTTGCTGCTTTTTCTCACGTTCAAGGCATTGCTCCTCCTGTCGGCGCGTTCGCTCCTTTTCTTCGTAATCAGTGAAAAAATCAAGCTGTTCAAAATCATTTTCACTATCAGCAGAGCTTTCGGCAACTATATTATTCGCCGTCAACGTTATTCGTCTTATCAAAAGACTGCCGTTCGTTATTTTCTCGTAAAGCTCGGTAACTGCGTCCGTTATAAGCCTTGACGACGCCGTTTTTCTGCTTAAATTAGCAGTCCCGTGAGAATGCTTCGGAACTTTTCTGCCGTAGCGGTCGGTTTTAACTTCGCCCGAATATTTATTTTTTATTTTATCGTCTGTCAGGTTCTTAATGTCATAGCCTATGGTAAGCGTTATCTGACTTGTCACAAGTCCCTTTTCCGCCAGTTCGAGAGCCAGCATATCCGCCATTTCACGGACTATAAGTCTTGTCTGCTCAAAATCGCACGGCTCCTGAAGCACCTGTCCCGAGCATAAACTGTTATTTTCGGGACGATACCCCTTAATATCCGCAATAGTACACGGCTCATACCCCCACGCATGGTCTATAAGAAGCTCGGCATTGACTCCGAACATTTTAAAGAGACAGTCCTCGTAATCAATGGAAAACCGCGCAATATCGCCCATAGTGTAAAGTCCTGCGGCTTCAAGTTTATCGGAATATCCGCGTCCTATACGCCAAAAGTCCGTAAGCGGACGGTGTTCCCATAAAAGCCGCCGATAGCTCATCTCGTCAAGCTCGGCAATACGCACTCCGTCCTTGTCCGCAGGCATTTTTTTTGCAACAATATCCATAGCTATCTTGCACAGATACAAATTAGTACCGATACCTGCTGTTGCCGTAATACCCGTAGAACTGAGTACATCGCGTATAATAGTCATGGTAAGCTCATGGGCGGTCATGCGATAGGTTTTCAAGTATGACATCAGATCAATAAAAACCTCGTCAATTGAGTAAACGTGTATATCCTCCTGCGACACATATTTCAAATAAATTTCATAAATTTTCGTGCTGAACTCCATATAATGCGCCATCTGCGGAGGCGCGGTAACAAACCCTGCCGCAAGCTCGGGGTGTGTTTTAAGCTCCTCGGAATCCGCGGATTCGCCTTTGAATACGGCTCGGGAATCATGTATTTTTCTGCGGTAGTCATTCAGCCTTTCGGAGTTTACTTTTTTCATGATCTGAACAGCTTCAAAAAGCCTTGCTCGTCCGGGTATCCCGTATGACTTCAAGGCGGGCGAAACTGCAAGACATATCGTTTTTTCGGTTCTCGTCGGATCTGCAACAACAAGATGCGCAGTCATGGGGTCAAGCCCTCTTTCCACACATTCGACAGAAGCGTAAAAAGATTTCAGGTCAATAGCCGCATATACTCTGTCCTGCATTTTCAAGCCTCCTTTGAGGACTGCCGTTGTTCCTCGGTTTATCTGTTACTTTAATTATACATCTTTTATTTTTTTCTGTCAACTATCGGTTGTTTATACCACGGAAATCTAATTGCTCAAAATCCGCTTGACTGCGGTCGGACTCCACAGGTGATGTGAGTATTGTGTAGGCTCCTTTCCGAACTTGCTGCATTTTTAGTATTGTCAAAATTTTGGTTGTTATTGCATTTACACAGTTTATTTTTCAGTCACATTAGTATCAATGTATCTGTCATTCGTCCCCTTTCAAGCCCTGCGGTTAAGAACATTAACATTCCTCTAATATGAAATAACCCTACTTAAAAACCAAACAAGTAGGGTTACTATACTATCAGCTTTGTTCGCTTATCCAGATAGAGGCACGGTTTTGTATACGTTCGATACACTCGTCAACAGAAATTTCCCCTGCGAAATATGCCAATACTTCTTCATTGACAATGTTCCATACTGAACTGCCGACTACTGTTTCCCAACGGTTTACAGAATCAATGTATCTGCGAAGCTGCACCACATCTTCTTCATTTGGAAAACGGCGTTCATATTCAACGTCTTTATTTGTCATTGTTAAAGAATAATATTCTTTGTTAATGATTTTTTCAGCAATTTTATCAAAAGCGTTTTTATTAACGCAATACCCCAATTCCGTAGAGTAATACGCCTCTGTAACTTCGCTTCCCTCTACGAACGGAATAACATTTTCCACTTGCCATTCTTCTGTAACAAAGGTTCTTATAAACTCCCATGCTGCCTGCTGTTTTTCGGGCGAAGCTTTTGCGTTTATGGAATAACTGTAACCTGCTGATGTAAAATATGCTCCATTACCGTCCTCAGAGGGATAACCAACGCAAGTAAAGCCGTTGTCAGGATTAAACATACTCGACGCCATTATACCGTTTGAATATCCTTCCCAAACAAAATTCGGGGCATCATAGTCATATGTTCCTTTTTCACCATTTGTTGATTCAAACTGATTACAGAACTCCAGCATTTTTTTAAAATTCGGAGAATCAAAATGCACCTGTGCATTTTCATAATCAATGAAGCCGGACAGGTTGCTTCTGAGAACGACAGAATAAATATTCTCCGCCTGATTCGCCCCTGCAATCGTAGAACCCTCGGGCATAGCGTTCCAGTGTTCCACAAATTCATCAAACGTCCAGTTTTCTTTAGTTCCCACATACTGCGATTCACCAACAAGGGTGTTTATATTATAAAAATCAGGCAGTGTGTATAGCTTTCCGTCGATTTCGTTTACCTCCAGAATGTGCGTATCAAGAGTGTCCGTATTGACTTCGGGATCGTTTTCCATAAACGAGTACAAATCAACAAACGCGCCTTTGTTCTGAAGTATTTGATAATTCGATTCATACGTAAAGCTCACATTACATACAATATCAATTTCGGTGGTATTAATGATGTCCTGTAGTATTTCAAGGTCCTGATATTGGGACTCCTCTTCACTTTGCGTAATTGGTAAACCATCTTCATCAAATTGTTCGGAATAACGCTTTATCTGTACTTGACAGCCGTTGTCGGCAGCGTTAAATTCTTCAATTGTTTTTTCGATACCGCTTGAATCTCCTGACATTGCCAGTGTTAAGACAATATCGTCTTTCTTTTCATCTGAGCTTTTACCGTCTGATACCGAAGAATCGGACGGTGCAGAAAAATCAGACGGTGCAGAAGAATCGGACTTGACCGAACTGCATGAAGCTACGTTTGACATGATCATTGCCAAACACACAAGAACTGCCGATTTTTTTATAATGCTCATGCTTCATCACCTCCCGTTACAGATACTCTTATTTCTCTGTTAGTTGACGTAACGTCCGCGTAATTATTCATTGTAAGTCCTCCGTTTTCTATCCAAAAAGTCATTGCAAATGACCATTTGGATTTTAGTAAAATTTTTATGTAGCAACCTCTAATTAAATCAGAGGTTTCTATATATATTTTGTTATTAAAAGGCAATAAGGACTAAATGATTTTAAAAAATTTTTAAAGTTTGTATAGTTATACAAATCTAAACATATTAAATTGTTATTTATAGACAAAAAAGGCACGCTGTTCCCCTCGGAACAACGTGCATTTATTCTTGCAAATAAAGGAAAAATCAGTGCGGACGGTACCTTAGAGCCTGTTCATATAACAGACCTGTCTATTTAAGTACAGCAACGGCATCGGAGATATTTTTCTCCATTGCCTCATTACCGTATTTGTCAACATCGGATTTACTTTTAGCTCCGTGAGTGAGACACCCTGCGCCGCCGATACATCCGCCCGAACACGCCATACCCTCGATAAAGTTTGCATCGAGAAGATTTTTTGATTTTTTTATAAGCGCAGTACGGCAGGCTTCGATCCCGTCGCAGGAACAGGGTTTCAGCTCAAAGCCGTCAAGTCCCTGTTCTTTCAGTCCCTCGGATACTGCGTCGGAAAGACCTCCGCAGCGAGCGAAAATTCGTCCGAAATACGACGCGTTGTCAAGAACTCCCTGTTCAAGAGTAGTTATATCAATGTCACGGCTGTCAAAAAGAGCCTGCAATTCCTCGAACGTCAGAGCCGCGTCAACATACGGCTTGACGGATTCCTTTTGCACCTCCGCCTTTTTAGCTGTACACGGTCCGATAAAAATGACCTTAGCGTTTTCATCGGTTTCTTTTATGTATTTCGCGATCGCCGCCATGGGTGATAAATTATGTGAAACAAACGGCTCTAACTCGGGAAAAGACTTGTGTATATATTCCACGAAAGCAGGACAACAGGAGCTTGTGAGAAAGCCTTTTTCCGCAAGCTCTTTCGATTCCGCCAAAGCTACCATATCAGCGCCGAGAGCCGCTTCCACGACCGTGTGGAATCCAAGCTCTTTAATGCCCGTTACCACCTGACCGAGCTTTGCATATGTAAACTGACTTGATATTGACGGCGCAACCACTGCATACAACTTGTAATTTCTTCCTTCGCTGCTCTTTTTCAGCAGATCGACAGCGTTAAGCATAAAGGATTTATCCATGATAGCTCCAAAAGGACACTGGTATACGCATGCTCCGCATGAAATACATTTGTCGTTGTCAATGGTTGCCGCCTTATTTTCATTCATTGATATAGCCTTGACCTTACATGCGTTCTGACAAGGACGCTTTCGGCTTACAATAGCCGTATACGGACATACCTTAGCACATTGACCGCATTCCTTGCACTTGGATTTATCAATATGAGCGGCATGGTCGCTGTCAAAGGTAATAGCCCCGAATCGGCATACGTCCTCACAGCGGTGTGCAAGGCATCCACGGCAGGCATTTGTCACCTCATATCCGCCGACGGGACATTCATCGCAGGCAATATCAATAACCTCTATCACATTGGGATTCTCTTTGTTTCCGCCCATTGCCAGCTTAACACGCTCAGACACGATAGCTCTTTCCTTATAGACACAGCAGCGCATTGTCGGAACTTTTCCGGGAACTATCAATTTCGGAATGTCGAGCAGATTATCGTACAGCGTATCGTTCCACGCCTGACGAGCCACCTCACGGAGTACCTTGTATTTCAAGTGCTGTATTTTTGTATCGAACTTTCTCATATATGTCTCCTTAGAAATAGCTGACTTTAATTCGCTTTCCCATTTGCTTCAGACAGCGTGAAAGCTCCTCCACAAGCTTCATTTTGATGCTGAAATTTATGGGAAGATCGGGATTCTGATGAGCCGGATTCATGGCTCTGCCAACGTAAAAATTGATGTCCGTAGCCTCCTCGAACAGAAGCTGACATATAAGCGAAGCACCGTCTCTGCGTTGACTCCATTCCTCGTAAAGCTCATTTCCGCTGAGGTAATCCTCCGCATAGGAAAGCACTTTATTCACTGTAATAACGCCCTCCGTAACAAGGTCTACGCCCTCTATCTTGGCAATTGGAGGAACGTCCGATTTTTCATATTCGATACTTGCTCTTAGAGGACGGCGGAGATATTTTGCGGCGATCGTTGAAGTCGTTCCTCCGCATATGATATGCTTGCCCTCCTTGGAGAAAAACAGCGACATCATGCGTCCGCAGTCGTCACGATTTGACGGAGGTCCGAAAAGTATGTTCATAGGCTCGCGTCTGCGTACCTTGACCACACAGGCTGTGGCATCGTCCCCCGGCTGTCCCCCGTAAAGATCGTTTACCTCGTCAACGAGATATGTTGATAGCGTTTTTGCCGTATATCCCGCATTTGCAAGAGCCTCCATATACGTTATTATATCGTCCCTCTGCCAGCCGAAATTATATCCTATGCCTATTCCCGCATGAGGACAGCCGTCGCTCATGGCAACAAAAACATCGCCCTCCTGAAGCTTGATAGACGAACGGAATATCTTTTTGCCGCCGATGTGCATTTCCGTGGCATTGTAATCGTAATTTTTGCCGTCACGAATAAGTATTGCCATTGGGTTGTCATACTGGATAAGCTCTGCCGTTTCGTTGTTAATGAGATGAATTATGGTGAACGTTGAATAGGCAACTCCCCGAACCGAACATATCGGCAACGTTGCGGCAATAGTTTCCACGCAGTCTTCGATCGACAGACCGTTCGCCATCATGGTCGAGATTATTTTTGATGTCAGAGTGGACAGTATACTTGCCTTAACGCCGCTTCCCAGACCGTCGGCAAGCACAATTACGGAAGAATTTTCATCCTGCTCAACAATGTCAACATGATCGCCGCACAACTGTTCTCCTGCATGATTTATACTTTTCCAGCCTATATCTGTACAAAGATTATTCATCTGCGATACTCTCCTTTAATTTGGAAAGCGCGATCTTCGTTTCAGCCGCAGTTTCACCTAAAAGCGACGCTATTTCCTGAACGATGCGCATCTGCTTGTCTACGACCTTATCAGCGATCTCAACAGTCTGACGGCTGATATTTTCTTTCTTCTCACGTTCTGTTTCCTCGTCGGTAACATCGCTCATAATGCAGATAAGCAGATGATATTCCTTGTCGTATATAACAGACTGTTCAACATATTTTTTGTATTCCGCAAGGTAGATACGCCGATCACGCACATCTTTTCCGCCGTTGAGAACTTCTAAGAAAACGGCAGGGTCAAGGATACGGATCACCTGTTCTCCAAGAACATCGGAAGCATAGCGGATATTCATGATCTTTCTTGCGGCATTGTTTATCTGCTGAACTTCAAGGCTCTCGTTAAGAACAATAAGTCCGTTGGGAGTATTGTTCACCACGTTGTCCGAAAAGCTCTCGGCTTTGTCTTTCAGGAAAGGCAGGCACATTGAGATCTCCGCCTTGCCCTGATATATAGCGATCGCTTTTTCACGGCAGGTATTGTAGCCGCACGAACCGCAGTTCAGCTCGTCGGACTGCTTTATCTTGCCCATCTGACGAAGAATAGCGGCTATCTCACTCTCGGAGGGCTGTCGGATATTGCGGTCGATCATTTCAAATGGTCTCCTGATCTCCTCCGACTCGGGCATATCCACATCAAAATCCAGCTTACCTGCAAATCTCGCAATTGCCGAATAATCGCGGATAGGCGAACGATGACGCTTTTCCATAACAGGACCGCCCACGCAGCTTCCCACACAGGCTGACATTTCTATGAAGCAGTTTTTGATATTACCGCTCTCGATCTCTTTCAGCGCGGCAATACAGTTCTCCACACCGTCTACAGCCATATATGTATATTTGGGATTATTGCACGCCATAGTTTTGAGGATTCCGCCTGTTGTGGGGAAAAATCTCGCACGGCTTTTTTCCTCGCTGTCGGGAACTTCTTTCAGCTCGATATTTTCGGCTTTAAGCCATGCGGAAAGCTCCTCGAAGGTCAATACGGCGTCAACCGTTCCCTTATATCTGCCTGCTTCGTCCTTTTTGGAAACGCACGGTCCGATAAACACCGTTTTTGCCGCAGGATAGCGTTTTTTCAGGTCGGAACAATGAGCCTGCATGGGCGACAAAACGTCCGCAAGATACGGCAGAGCCGTTGGAAAATATTTCTGAATAAGCAGATTTACGGAATGGCAGCAAGAAGAAATTACCACATCACGGTTTTCTTCATTGATCATGCGCTCGTATTCCGTTTTGACCATAGTCGCGCCTATCGCAGTTTCCTCGACCGCATGGAATCCCAGTTGTTTCAGAGCCTCGGTCATTGCTCCGATGCCTACGCCGTTGTAATTAGCCGCAAAGGACGGCGCAAGACTAACAACAACAGGACTATCCTGCATGAGAACCTTTACCTTTTCCGTATCGTCAACTATCTCCTTGGCATTCTGAGGACATACCACAAAGCATTGTCCGCAGAGAATGCACTCATCTCCGATGATATGAGCCTGATTTCCCGAAAAACGAATTGATTTCACGGGACAATGACGGATACATTTATAGCAGTTTTTACAGTTGGATTTTTTAAGTTTCAGGTAGTCTGACATCGTGCGCACTCCCTTATGTAAGTTTTTCAAGAATTTCGGTCCTGAAAAATTCGCCGACGGTCTCTGGCGTTACCGAGAAGCATTTATCGTCTACGGAAACGCATACGCCCTGCTGACATTTGCCCATGCAGAACGTACCGCCAAGCTCTACGGAATCTTTCAGATCATTCATACCGATCAGGTGCTGGAGCTGCTCCACCACCTGACGAGAGCCTTTCAGGTGGCATGAGCTGCCTATACATACTGTTACTTTCATAGATAAAACCTCCGTTTTTATTAGACCTCCTCGGAAACTGGAAAGTGCTGTATGACGCAGGATTTTTTGTGCTGTGCAAAGTCAGGTTTCCGCAGGAATACTGTATGTATTGCAAGGAAAGCTGGCAAAGCACAGCGCAAAAAAGACAAGTCAGACAGTGCTTCCCAGTTCCCGAGTAGGTCTATTCATAGTCCACAACGTCTACCCAAGAGAGCAGAAATTCACGTTCCTTTTCGTTGCCCTTGACGGACTGTGAAGCCGCAACGATAGGCAGCCACTTCTGCACGTAGGAACGAGGCGTTCCGCTCTTGTCGCAGAAAAGGTACAGATATTTTTCGGCTGCATCAATGTCGCCGCTGAGCCAAAAAAGCAGATACGTCCTTGCAGCGTCTGCGGAGGCGTTTCCCTGAGTTGCATGCGACCAATCAAGAATATACGGCGTTCCGTTCTCATCAATAATGATATTGGAGGGATTGAAGTCGCCATGACACAGCTTGTTGTGCTTCGGCATACCCTCAAGACGTGTATGCAGGTCATAGCGCGTTGTGGCGTCAAGCTCAGCCTGTGAAATTTTACGGTTCATTTTGTCTTTAAGCTTGTTGAGCATTGGGCAGTTCTTTGACTGCACTTCAAGCTGAAGCTCCGTGAACATTTCAAGATACTCGTCCTTTTTATCGGGATTTTCAGCCATAAGCCTGTCAAGAGTCTGTCCTTTGATGTAATCCGAAACGATAGCCCACTTGCCGTCTATCGTAGTTACTTCGATTATTCTCGGGATATTCAGACCTGTTTCCTCAACACGAGCCTGATTGAGAGCCTCGTTCAGAACATCAGCCTTTGAATAATCCGAATCGAAAATTTTAATGCACCGATTTCCGTCACGGTACACGGTCTTGGCATTTCTTACTGCGATAACTCTTTCAAGATTCATACTCTGACCTCCTTACTTTCTGAGTGACTTTACATAAGTCTGCTTAACGCTGTCCGAATCGGCGCTTTTAAGCTCCGAAGCATTATCGGGCATTTCATTCTCGGTAAAATGCTTTCCGCCGTAGTATGCGTTAAGATACATCTGCCTGATCTCGCTCATAAGAGGATAGCGTGGATTTGCTCCTGTACACTGGTCGTCAAACGCCTGCTCGGTCATTTCGTCCAAACGTTCAAGGAAGTCCTTCTCATCAATATTGTACTCTCTGATAGACTTCTTAATTCCCACACGTTCCTTGAGTTCGTTTATCTTAGCAATAAGTCCCTCTAACTTTTCATTATCGTTTCTGCCGACAACTCCCAAGTAATCGGCAATCTCCGCATATCGCGCAAGGGTATGGGGATGACCGTACTGAGAAAAAGTACCCATTTTAACGGGAGCTTCGCTTGCATTGAACCTCAGAACCTCCTCGATCATAAGCGCATTTGCAACGCCGTGGGGAAGGTGGTGGAATGCTCCTAATTTATGCGCCATTGAGTGGCATACGCCCAAAAATGCGTTAGCGAAAGCCATGCCTGCCATAGTCGCTGCATTAGCCATTTTCTCACGGGCTTCGGTGTCATTCTGACCGTTGTCGTATGCACGGGGCAGATATTCAAAAATAACCTTTAACGCACGAAGCGCAAGACCGTCGGTATAGTCCGTAGCAAGCATAGAAGCGTATGCTTCAAGAGCATGAGTTACAGCGTCTATTCCGGAAGCGGCAGTAAGTCCCTTGGGCGCGCTCATGTGGAAATCAGTGTCGATAACAGCCATATTCGGAAGTAATTCATAGTCGGCAAGAGGATATTTTATACCGCTTTTTTCATCGGTAATAACGGCAAAGGGAGTGACCTCAGAGCCTGTTCCAGCCGATGTGGGGATAGCGATAAAGTACGCTTTTTCGCCCATTTTCGGGAACGTGTATACACGCTTGCGTATATCCATAAAGCGCATAGCCATATCCATAAAGTCAGCCTCGGGATGCTCGTAAAGGACCCACATTATCTTTGCGGCGTCCATAGCCGAACCGCCGCCCAATGCGATAATGCAGTCAGGTTCAAAGGACTTCATCAGCTCTGCGCCTGCTTTTGCGCTTGCAAGAGTCGGATCGGGTTCAACGTCGGAGAACTCCGCATAACGTATGCCCAATTCGTTCAGCTTATCGGTAATAGGCTTGGTATAACCGTTTTTGGAAAGGAAACTGTCGGTAACGATAAACGCCTTTTTCCTGCCCATGACATTTTTCAGCTCGTCGAGAGCCAAAGGCAGACAGCCTCGCTTTAAATAAATCTTTTCGGGCGCTCTGAACCACAGCATATTTTCTCTCCTCTCCGCAACAGTCTTGATATTTATAAGATGCTTTACACCGACGTTCTCACTGACGGAATTTCCTCCCCATGAACCGCAGCCGAGAGTGAGGGACGGAGCAAGCATAAAGTTATAAATGTCGCCGATACCGCCCTGCGATGAGGGAGTATTCACCAGTATACGGCAGGTTTTCATGCGCGCGGCGAACTCGTCGAGCTTATCTGTCTCAGTTGCCGCATTGAGATAAATTGAAGAAGTATGACCGTATCCGCCGTCCGCAATAAGCTGTTCCGCCTTACCGAAAGCGTCCTCAATATCCTTTGCTTTGTACATAGCAAGTACGGGAGAAAGCTTTTCGTGAGCAAATTCCTCAGAAATATCCGTACTTTCAACTTCGCCTATGAGAATTTTTGTACCCTCGGGGACGCTCACGCCTGCAAGCCTTGCAATGGTATGAGCCGTCTGACCGACTATTTTAGCGTTCAGCGCACCGTTGATAAGGATAGTTTTGCGAACCTTTTCAGTCTCCTCGAGATCGAGGAAATAACAGCCCCGTGCGGAAAATTCGTTTTTGACCGCATCGTAGATTTTCTCATGAACTATAACCGACTGCTCGGAAGCGCATATCATACCGTTATCAAAGGTCTTTGAATGGACAATGGAATTGACCGCAAGGATAACATCGGCTGTTTCGTCAATAATTGCAGGAGTATTTCCCGCGCCTACTCCGAGAGCCGGTTTTCCGCTTGAATAGGCAGCCTTGACCATTCCCGGACCGCCTGTTGCAAGGATAATGTCCGCTTCCTTCATTACGAGATTAGTCATTTCGAGGCTCGGAACGTCTATCCAGCCGATAATGCCCTCGGGCGCGCCTGCCTCGACAGCCGCTTCAAGGACTACTTTTGCAGCTTCAATTGTGGACTTTTTCGCTCTCGGGTGAGGACTGATGATAATTCCGTTTCGTGTTTTAAGAGCAAGGAGCGTCTTAAATATAGCCGTTGACGTAGGATTTGTAGTAGGTATAACAGCGGCAATTACGCCTATCGGGTCGGCGACTTTTTTTATGCCGTAGGACTTGTTTTCCTCGATAACGCCGCAGGTTTTTACATTTTTATAGGCGTTATAAATGTACTCCGAGGCGTAGTGATTCTTTATCACCTTATCCTCAACGATACCCATTCCCGTTTCCTCAACGGCAAGCTTTGCCAAGGGAATGCGCTGCTTGTTTGCAGCAGAAGCGGCAGCAAGAAAAATTTTATCGACCTGCTCCTGAGTATAGGCGGAAAAAATCTGCTGTGCCTTTCTTATACGTTCAATTGCAGCTTCAAGCTTTTCAACGCCGTCAACGATCTCATAATTTTTCGTTTCCATTTTATTTCCTCCGTATAATTATTACGTAAAGTTCATCCTTGTTAAAATTATAACACACTTTTTATACTTTGGGAATTGCTTCTTTGATATATGAGTAATGTATTTTATGATATACCCGATTTAGGCAATACCGTAAAAAGCCGTCATGCGGTCTTTGTGCGGTGTTGCCTTTATTATCTGCTGTATATGCGGAATTATGCGGCGTTTAGTTAATTTGAAATATACTGTCTTTTCGATCTGCAAAGCTCTGTGATAAAACACCTGTCAAGGTCGGTGAGGTGGTAATCCTTACGATAAATAAGAACATCTTTGTAAATACGGCGGTTGTCCGAGCATTTTTTCAGAACCAGACCGTATCTTTCAAGAAGCTCCTGTGACGCAAGAGACACCCACATAAATGTATCGGTATTTTCGGAAAGCAGGTCAAACTGACTTGCCCGTTCAAAGATAAATATTTTTTTATCTATATCATCGGGCAGTTCTGATTTTTTCACCGCACAAGCAGGCATAGACGATATGAACGGGTCTGCGTGAGAAACCTCGATATACGGTTTAAGATCCTCATAGCGTATGTCCTCGCATTCTGCAAGAGGATGCTTCTCGCTCATTATCAGTACATATGAAAACTCCGCAACAAGCTCATGAACGATGTTCTTTCCATTCAGCATTTCTCTGAAATACATGTCATGATCCTCGGCATATCTGATAATTCCAAGCTTGTAATCATTTTCAAGGATATTTTTTATAACGTTCATGGTATTTGTTTCGTTGTAGAACAATTCGGCAGGACTTTCCCGATCGAGCGATCTTGAAAATCTTGCAAAGGCTTCGGAAATGTAGCAGGCACGAGGTACGGAAATCGAAAATTTCTGCTTTATTTTCACTCCGCTTTTGTACATGGATTCAAGGGAATCTATTTCCGCTAAAATTTTTCTCGCACTTCTGAGAAACTCCTCGCCTTCGGGGGTGACTGTCATTCCCTTTGTGGAACGTGCAAATATCGTTATCCCGAGAGAAGCTTCAAGCTCCTTTATAGCACGGCTGAGATTAGGCTGACCGATATACAAATTTTCCGCCGCCTTGTTTATCGAGCCTGCCTTTTCCGTTTCAACAGCATATTTAAGATGAAGAAGATTCACTTTTATGTCCGCCTTTCATAGATGTTCAAAACATTTTTCCGACTATTGTTCTTCATTTGACCTGTAAACCATAATATACTCCTCGTCATTTTCTTTGACGACCTTAAAGCCGACGCGAGTATAAAGCTTAACCGCATAATTCTCTTTCTGCACGGAAAGCGATACCTGTTTACAGCCGCACTTTTTCAGCATTTCAAGCATTTGCCTGAGAAGTTCCGTACCGATACCTTTTCCGCGGTATTCCTTATAAAGCGAAATTGCCAATGACGGCGTTTCGTCGTCAATATGACCGTAATCGTTCATAATGCGAGTCCAGACTGCGCCGACTATTTTATTCCCGACTTCGGCTACAAGGCACTTATCATCGGGATATTTGCCGAAATCCTTTACATATACCTGCAAATCTTCATTTTCAATAATCGACTTAGGCGGAGGTTCAATACCATTCGGGATAAAAATCGCTTCATACAGAAAATCGTTCAAAACGGCATATTCTGATTTTTTTATTTCTCGTATATTGTAATTCATTTTCTCTCCCTTTCTCACCACGAGGTTATTATGTGAGCAGACTCTGATTTTCCATAAACTCTCTCAGATCGTTTTCAGTATCAGATACACGCTTTTTCAGCTCGTTAGCCGACATTCTCATAGCTCCGCTGCCCAATATTATCATCTGCTCGATACCGTCCGAAGTTGCAACACGAACTCTGTGTTTCTTTGACAGCTCATGAGTGACCCGTTCTATATAGCTGTCCGCAGTCTCCGCCTCTTTTGTGTAAACCACGCTGATATTAAAGTGCTTTTCAGTCTCCCGATGCTTGCCCTTGACCCTGTATGCGTCAAAAACCACAATTATTTCGTACCCCGACACGCCCTGATAATTGCTCATTATTTTAACAAGTTCCGCTCTTGCTGCGTCAAGGTCGGCGGCGGCGATTTTTTTCAGTTCGTCCCAAGCAAAAATTATGTTGTAACCGTCTACAAGCAAATAGTCAGGACCGTCATATTCGGGGAGCGTTACGGGCCTTGAATAATCTTTTTTCACCTTTGCGGACTTGAACGCCTTTCTCGGCTCCTTGTCCGTCTTGCCGTAGGTTCGCTCGAATATTTCCATAAGTTCTTCCTCTGAAACGACTTTTGAGGCGTTTTTTCTGACTTTCTTGCTGTCCTCGGGAGTCTCGGATTCTGAACGCAGACAGCTTGGAAGGTGCATATGTTCCGCCGCATCTTTCCAGTTTACATTCATACCTGCACCATGACTGCAAAATACCGAATCTGCGGTGTTTTCCGTATCTCCGTCAGGGTCGTAGGCAATTGAAGCTATTACCTCCTCCGCATTATGGCATTCACGAAAACCGCCGTTCACGCAGGTCAGCCGTCCCCTGCCCCGTGTAAATCCGATAACCTCCGAAACATAATCGTTCATTTCCGATACAGGCGCACACCCTCTGATAACAGCCGTATCACCTGATATTTCGGGAGGTTCAAAGTCCGCCGACATACGCTGTAGATCGGAAATGGCGCGACCAACGCACTCCTGCGGAACCTCAAGCTCATAGTCGTAAAACGGTTCAAGAAGAACGCTCTCAGCCTGTCTCAGTCCATGACGGACGGCACGGTATGTTGCCTGACGGAAATCTCCTCCCTCGGTATGCTTTAAGTGAGCCTTGCCCGCCGCAAGAGTTATTTTCATATCGGTTATCGGCGACCCCGTAAGCGTCCCGATATGAACCTTTTCCTCCAGATGAGTGAGAATAAGCCGCTGCCAGTTGCGGTCAAGCTCGTCCTCATGGACGATCGTATCAAATACAAGTCCGCTGCCCCTCGGCAGAGGTTCAAGTATAAGGTGAACTTCCGCATAATGTCGCAGCGGCTCGTAATGACCTGCTCCCTCCACCACGTTGGCGATAGTCTCCTTATAGGCGACCGCTCCGCTGCCGAAAATCGGCTCATATCCGAATCTTTCGGCTATTATAAGGCTCAGTACCTCCAGTTGGACAGCTCCCATAAGCTGTATATGTATCTGCCTTAGCTGTTCATTCCAAACTATGTGAAGCTGAGGATCTTCATCTTCAAGCTGCCGAAGCTCTTTCAACGCTTCAAAAACATTTTTATCCGCAGGCAGTATGACCTGATACGTCATAACAGGCTCGAGGACGACACGCTCGGAATTAGGGATACAGCCTATTCCCTGCCCTGAATAAGTTGCTTCAAGTCCCGTTACCGTGCATACCTCCCCTGCCATTGCAACTTCGGCAGTTCGGAATTTTTCTCCCGAATAAAATCTTATGGAACTGACTTTTTCCGCTATTTCTTCGCCGTCAGCGGTTTTATATGAAAGCTCCGAACGCACTTTAAGCTGTCCGCCCAAAATCTTCATATGAGTAAGACGAGTTCCCTTACTGTCGTAGGAAATTTTATAGACCTTCGCTCCGAATGTTTCCGAAAACTCTTTACACTCTGTAAATCTGTCAAGACCGTCAAGCAGCTCGGAGATTCCCTCCATTTTCAGCGCAGAACCGAAAAAACACGGGAATACCCTTCTTTCTGCGACAGCACGTATCAGCGCAGCATCGGGAAGATCTCCTGTCTCCAAAAAAATATCCATAAGTTCTTCGTCACAAGCTGCGGCATTTTCCGAGATCATGTCAGCTTCTGAAAAATCGGTACAGTTCTGAGAAAGACGTTTTCTGATGTTATCCAAAACCGCAAGTCTGTCCGCACCTGTTAAGTCCATTTTATTAACGAATATAAACACAGGCACTTCGTAACGCATAAGCAGCTTCCAAAGTGTAGAAGTATGGCTCTGCACACCGTCTGTACCGCTTATTACAAGTACGGCATAATCAAGAACCTGCATGGTACGCTCGGTTTCGGCAGAAAAGTCCACATGTCCCGGAGTGTCCAACAGGGTGAACCGTGTATCTCCGTGAGTAAGCTCTGCCTGTCCTGCAAATATCGTGATACCCTTATCACGCTCTATTTGATTTGTATCAAGAAACGAGCTGCCGAAGTCAACACGTCCTATTTTGCGTATCGTCCCCGTCTTATACAGCATAGCCTCCGCAAGAGTGGTTTTTCCCGAATCTACGTGAGCCGTGATACCCAATATCAAATTCTTCATTGCAATTCCTTCTTTTATCCGATAAGTCGTTTTTTCTGTTTTGAATATTTAAAGTAATTATAACATATTTCCGAAAGTAATTCAATACACAATTTCTCATTGTAACGAATATAATAAAAAAAGAATAAAAGAGGTGATATTAAATGAGACGGCGCAGAAAAAGGAGACATAATACCCGAGGAATAACAGGCGCATTTATACTTATAGTGATAGTTGTTCTTCTTATATTGTCAATGGCACGACTTGACAAAGCGGTAAGACCTGCGGCAGAATTACAGGCTCAGCAGCTCTCACAGAAAACGGCAAGCATTATAATAAATGATGTAATATCACAGTATATAGCCAAAAACGAATATACATACAGCGATTTTGCAGCAGTATTGTACGATGAATCAGGGCATGCATCGGCAGTTGAGGCGTTGTCCGAAAACATAAACCGTGTTCAGGCTGAACTCACGGCTGAAATTAACAGACAGTTAAATACCTCGGGAGAATCGAACGCTGAAATATCTTTAGGGTCTCTCAGCGGCTCGTACCTTTTGGCAGGCAAAGGACCAACGGTCAAAGTGCGGATATGTCCCGTAGGCTCTGCGGAGGTCAGACTCACAAGCACCTTCGATTCAGCAGGGATAAATCAGACGCGGCACAGGATCTACGCTGAAATTTCAGCGGATATGGTTTCCGCAACAACCCTCTACAGCTTTGATACCAATGTAAAATTCGATTATCTGCTTGCAGAAACGGTAATTATCGGCGATGTTCCGCAGTTTACCGCAAAGGCGTGGAATGCGCTGTAAACTGTTATCTTTTTCCTCTGAGAAACGTCGGCATAAGTCTCTTGATGTAAAGGGTATATGTTGCCTCTAAGTTAAAGTCGTACAGCAGAAATATCAGGTTGCCCAAGCCGAGAAACGCCCAGCCGCCGTATCTTCCTATGTCATTCATATCATCAAGCATCTGGTCTATGCCAAATAAAAACACTGTCACATAAAAGTACGCCACGGCGCAGATATTAAACACTGCCGCCTTGATAAGAAACCGCAATACCCTCAGTTTAAGTTTATCGAGGTATATGCGGAATATCGGGTAGTGTCCAAAAAGCATAACAAAGACCAGCGCAGCTTCCTTATCTGCTGTAATGAACATGGAAAGCAGGCTTACGGATATGTACGTCAGCCACGCCCAGCTTATGCTGACCTCCTCGGCAATGAGCATAAGCAGCGTTCCTGCCGCCATTGGCAGAATAAGGTAAAATGCGGGCATTATTCCTGCCAAAAACATGCAAAGCAGACACAGAGCGGAAACTATCCCCCCAAGAGCCACACGGTAGCTTACATCTTTCATAAGCTTTTTTTCCTTTCCTGCATACCGTAAACAAGCCTTGCCAACAGCTTATGGGGAACATATTTTGCAGCCATGACCCCCAATCTCACAGTAAGTCCCGGAACGGCTATGAGCTTTCCCGATAACGCCGATCTTACGGCATATTCCGCCGCATACTCGGCTGATATGGGTCGCATGCTGAAAGAAACGCCTGCCCTGTTGTTGAACTGCGTATCGACAGGTCCGGGGCATAGTACGGTTATCTTAACGTCGGACTTTTCACGTCTCAGCTCCTCGGCTGCCGCAAGCGACAACCTTACAACATAATTTTTTGATGCGTAATAGGAGGACAGCAAAGGTCCTGTAAGAAAACCGGCAGACGACGCTACATTGAGTATAATGCCGTGATTTTGGTTCCTGAAATCACGGAGAAAAAGCTTCATAAGGATATGGACGGCGGCAATATTAACGTTTATCATATTAAGTTCATCGTCAAGATCGGTTTCATAAAACTTTCCAAAAATTCCGTAGCCTGCGTTATTTACGAGCATATCCACGCCCTTGCCGCGGCAGAACTCGTAAACCTTAAAGACCTCCGAACGCTCGGAAAGATCGGCGGCTATAATTTCACAGTTTCCAAAGCGTTTCTGCAATTTTTCCAGAACCTCCTCGTTTCTGCCCGTAAGGATAAGCTCCCAGCCCCTCTTTCTGAGATTTTTGGCTATATTCAGCCCAATACCCGATGTTGCTCCTGTGATCAATGCTTTCATATTTCACCTCTGAATTATATCAATATGTTTAAAAAATTATTTTATATTATCTAATATTCTCTCTGCAACAGAATCAAGTCCCACAAGAAAAAGCGTCTGCTCATAATCATCAAAAGCAACGTATTTCTCAATGTCTCCATCGGCACACTGAGCGGAAATGATCGCTATTTCGCTGTAATGCTTAGTCAGGAACGGGATAAAGCAGTCAGCCGACTTATCGCCTATTACAAGCAGCTTTTTATCATTGTTGACTGTTGTACGTATCTTCACAAACGGCATAGGCTCGCCAAGATACAGCTCATAGCCGCTGTTTGTTTCATCATACGGTATAAGGCGGCGTTTTACTCCGTCACGATCAATGCCCGTGCATTCCTCGATGACCGTTCCGTCGTCGTACTCGTAAATATCGAGTATATCAGGCTTTGACTCCATGTAGCTTGTGCGGCTGTAAAGGTTTCCGTGATAACTGTCGGTAACGTGGCGGATAGTATATTTATCATAGGAAACAGGTATGAATCCAAGCTTTTGTATTACCGTCCTGTATACGCAGTACGCACCGTAGCTTGTCCAGCGTGTGTCGCTTCGGCAGTAAATGTAATTATCGCTGAGCATTTTAAGTATGGTATAAGCGTCGATTTTACGTATATCTGCCGAAAGCTTCTCATACAAGCGGTCAGCTTGCTGCTTCTCTGTGACAGGAAGCAGATAAGACGGCAGCGTGTCTCCGTATATACCTGTGGAAGTAGGTATCGCCGCAAAATAAACCGCTCCGTCATATTTTTCTGTAAAATCGTTGACAAATTCAGCCGCCGGATCCATGTCCTCAAGAGATGCAGAACCTACTGAAAGCAGTCGGTCGTCCGCTATATACACTCCGTTGACGATCGGTTCGCCGACCTTTGAGCTTAACTCTGCTCCAACTGAACGCCACTTGTTTTTCATCGGAAAATTCTCTGCCGTGCAGTTCATAAGCCCCTCGGAAAAACCTCCGTCAAGGAGAGCTTTTTTGTCTGTTTTCGGAACTTCGCATCTGCCGCCAAACAATGTAACAGCAGAAAACGCTGTTATAAACGTCATGACCGCAGCCGCAGTAATTTTTTCGGTTCTTTTCACGCCGTCACACCCCTTTTGTTCAATGTCGCCTATTTAAGTGGGTGACTCTGTCCCCCATACCCCCTGCCAAAGAGGTGACCCCTTTGGAATCTCTGTTGTCGTGAATTGGACTGCGGTAATCCCCCAATTAATGCGATACTGTTATTCTCCATGATTACCACATTCCAATTCACGAGAATGGACACCAAAAGTTACCTGTTTGACAGAAAGTAAAGGGTAACAATATCCTCTTAAAATTGACGACATCGCCCTTACTAAAGTTTTATTATCATCATCTCAGAATATCCGCTGTACGCCATAAGCGATGTACATATGCACAGAAGTCCGAGCATAGCTATCGGTGTAAGAACCGACAGCGTCCACCCTAACCGTGAGTTCTTTACTCTTGTGACCGTATTTCTGAAAAGGTCGGTAGAGGCGTAAACAGCCACGATCAGCACCACAGCATAAGATCTCAGCAGATACGCCGTCATGGAGTCCGCCAAAATACCGCTGCCGCCGACCATTGTCCACAAGCATCTGAGTGCGTCGGAAACGTCCCCCAACGCCAAAAAGACCGACAAGATCATTATGACCGGTATTGTGTAAAATATTCCGTTTGATCTCAGGAGCTTAAATTTGCGGAGCCTATTTTCAGTCATGATAGCAATTCCCATAAGTCCTCCCCACAAAACTCCTCCCCAACTGAATCCGTACCAAAAGCCTGCCAGCGACCATACGCCGGCAAAGACAAGCTTGCTCAGAATAGGAGAATCGGTCATCGAGGAAAGCGGACGAGTAATATATTTTCTGAACCAATGGATTATCTGTATATGCCAGCGTGAAGCGAAAACCCGTATTCTGCCGCTGAAGATCGGGTAACTGAAACTGCCCGAGAAGCGGTATCCAAAACATCTGCTAAGTCCTGCGCCCATATCCGAAAGACCTGACAGCGTAAAATACAAGCAGAACAAATATGAAATTACCCCAAGCCATGCCGCAGCAGCCGAGGTATTCCCGAAATCGCCGCTCATTGACGCAGAATACAGCATATACAACTGATCTGCAAGAATTACCTTTTTTGCAAGTCCTTTGATAAAAAGCGTAAGACCTGCGCCTATTTCTGCAATATTGAGCCTTCGTTTTCTGAGGGCGACAGCAAAAATATCATAGCTGACAGCAGGTCCCATGATGATTCTCGGAAACATCATGATGTACAGGGAAAAACGCACAAAATTCTTATCAGCCTTTATATTCCCCTTATAAACGTCAATAAGATAGCCTATCGCCGACAGAGTGAACAGGGATATGCCCCACGGGAACGCTCCCTCGGGAAGTCCCATAAAGCCATGCAGATAAGAAAAATCCTCCGCTCTGAACGACACAAGCATCACAATGTCAAAAAGTATCGCCGCCGCCATAGGAATGCACTTAATCTTCGGTCTTATGCTGTATATGAAAAGTGCGGCGGTATAGTTCACGGCACAGAAAAGCATTATGAACAGCAGCATTTTAAGTCCCCAAAAACCGCAGAATATCATGCTTTCCAGCAATAGAGCCACGTTTTTCAGCTTTTTTGGAACTATACAGTATGCCCCCAAAGCCGCAGGCAGAAATATATATATAAACAGCAGACTGCTATACGTCATTATTTTCCTCCCAAAGAGCCACCGTATAATCCCTCAGCTCAGTCGCGGTCATCATTGTATTCAGCACTTCAAGAAGCGCACCTGCCGACAGCATTTCGGGAAGTCCGAGACTTTTTTGCAGCCTTTTCCGCAAACGGCTGCTTTCCTGCCCTCCGCTAAGTCCCAGTTCAAACAAGGTAAGCTTTGTTATATCCTTTGGAACGGTTCGTTCCTCGGAGCTTATCCCTGCTTTCTCAAAGGCTTCGGCAAGCGTTTTCACATCTATTCCCTCAACGCCGAGCTTGCCCTCCGCAGACGGCTTCGTTTTCCGCTTTTCCTTGCCGAAAATATCGGGTATATAGACATTTTTGATGTTTCCGCCTTTTACAGCGCCCTTGATGTAACCCCGAATTTTCCGTCCCGCATTGTCTGAATCGGTCAATATGACGATACCCGTTTTTTTCGCATAGTACCGTATAAGCTCCAGTTTCTCCCTGTCCTTGAAAATGCCGAAGCCGTTTGTAACGATTATTACTCCGTCCACTACCGAAGAAAGCTTTATTTTATCGTACTTTCCCTCGACAATGACCGCCTCGTTTATTTTAATCATCTTTTCGTCCTCATCATCTGAGTTACCGCCTGTTCTATGGCGATCCTCGGGTCGGAAGCCGAGGAATTGAGCCGCATTGCGGTATCACGAAGAATTACGATACATTTTCTAAGCCTTTCAACGCTCATTCTCGAACAGTCCCTGAAAGCGTTTTTCACTGCAAAGGCACGTCCGCCGTAGCTGAAATCAGAAACTGTCTGCTCGATCGAAACGCCGGCTCTTTTTGCGCAAGCCGCACGGTATAAGTCCATGAAAACGGACGTAATGGCGTACAACACCGCTCCCCTGTTATCGTTATCAACATTCAGCTCGTCGATCGCCTCGTAAGCCGCGCGCGCATTGAACGCTGCAACGGCGTTTGCGAGGTTATATATCGTAGTATCGCTGCGCTCGTGAACCAGTTCGCCGAGCATTTCCCGTGTTATCTCCCGACCGTTGGCATATGCGCAGAGCTTGTCGATCTCGTTTCCTATCGTTAATTCGTCGCAGAGACAAAGCTCCGCCAACTCACGGGCATTATCCAAGGAGATCGCGCCGCCCCTTGCCGATACCTTTGTGGAAATTATCTTTGCAAGCTCCTGCGGCGTTTTTATGGGCAGTTCGCATAAAGTGCCGTTTTTCGCCGCAAAATCGGCTAACTTTTTATTTTTATCCTTGATGATATTCTTACCGCTTCTGTAATCACGCTGAACCTTGACCTCAAAGCCTGTAACGTTAAAAATAATAACCGTTTGTGAGGGAATATCCTTTAACGCCGCAAGCAGCTTTTTTGTTACATCATCGGCAGACTTTCCGCGCATATCGTCATAGGGCTTCTCGCAATTGTAATCGTTTATAAGAATGCAGTTATAATCAGACATCATGTTGAACTGCCCTGCAAGATCTTCCAATTGCGAAAGATCGAGCCGCCTGCCGTCAAGCTTTGTCAGAGCGAACTCCTCGCTGCCGCCGACAGCCGCTTTTATAATTTTCTGCGTCAGGTCGGAGACTCCTACCGTATCCGCTCCGAAAATATAGTAAATTCGGCTCAATTCGCCCTTTTTTAAGGCAGCGGTAAGCTCCTTTGCATTTACATTAGCCATTATAATCTCCTTATACCGTACTCTCCGTCCATCTCGAATAATATTTCAAAATTGTTTATATCCGTAAGATATATACAGCCGTCCCGTCTTTCCTCGGGTTTGGTTTTACCCCAATATACCGTTATTTCAGCTTGTTCCTCGTATTCGTGAGCCGCCGATAGCAAAAGCAGCTCAGTTTCGCCGACGGAGAGCGTAAGCACGTTATCGCTAAGCTCCAGATCATATTCGCCAATGCGTGCGGACATGCCTTTTTCGCCGAAGCTCTCGGACTTTCCGCCGATAATTTCAGTTCCGCTTACGTATACATTATTCGGTGGAAAGTATTTCAGCTCGTCAATATAGACAGAATACTGCGACTGCGCAGCCGTATTCAGAATAAGCGAATCCACATCAGCGAAGCCGTTTTCCGTCAGGTACTTTTTTACATATGCGGCTGTTTTGTTGTGTCCGCTCAGGTCTGCAACGATCGTTCTACCGTCGTAAGATATTACTGCGGCGCATTGACCCGATTTGCCAAGAACCGCAACGGTCAGCCGATCGTCCCGATATTTCCGAAAAACCGCAGCAGCCGTAAAATTCAAAGCAATTGCCGCTGCAACGGTTACCGCTACAGCCGACCGCTTTCCGCTAAAAAGATATATAAATACAGTCAACGCTGCCGATGTGAAAAACAGCACGGGCATATACCGACAGGTTTGCGGCAAGCTGAAAGCTCCTACAGACGACGTAATATCGGCAATTTTCAGCACAGCAGTAAGCATCATTTCCGCAGGTATGAGTAACTCCGAAAAAATTCCGCCCGTCAAAATAAATATAAGACCAAGTATCATTGACACCGTACACAACGGAACGAGCAGAATATTTGCAAGAGGAGCAATAAGCGATGTTTCGTCAAAATAATAAACAGAAGCAGGCATTACCGCTAACGACGTACAAACCGCCGCCGATACTATTCCGCCGAGCTTTCCGAATAACGTGTCCGAATCGAACTTTTCGGACATATACGGAGAAAAAACCGCAATTCCAAACGTACCCGAAAGCGACAGTATAAAGCCGCTGCTGTAAACGGCGTAAGGGTCGCAAAGGCAAATTGCCAACGCCGAGATGCTCAATGAATTAAACGAATCGTTCTGCTGTCCGAAAAGCTCCGCCGAATACATCATATCGAGCATGAGGGCGGCGCGTATTGCCGATATTGGATAATTTGCCGTCATTATCAAAAGCGCAATAATACAGTTTACAACGCCGAACCGAATATATTTATTTATTCGCGCAGACTTCATAAGCCGCATAAAAACGGCTGCAATTATTGATACATGAAGTCCCGAAACTGCCAAAATGTGACCGATTCCCGTTCTGTAAAGCGAGGTGCGGACGTTGTCCTCCATGTACTGCTTTTCGCCGAACAGCATTCCCGACAGAAAGCCGCCCGTTTCGCTGCCCATTTCCACACGCAGCTCCGATACCATATGTTCACGAAAGTCCGACAAAACACGGCGTAATTTTGCAGAGTCGGTCTTTGTGACGGTCAGCCTCTCGATTTTGTCCGCTTCAAGATAAATATGACGGGACTTATTCCACAGCTTGCTGTCAAAGAGGTAATCGCTCTCGAACTCTTTGAAGTTACAGCTTTCAATTGACAGTATATCGCCGTAATCAGCGTCAAGCTCATTTGTCAGCAGGGTTATCTCGGCTTTCTGAGTATCGTTTATTTTGCCTTTAAGAACATATGAAGCAAGGTCGCCGTCATAAATGTCGTAGTCGGTAACCTCGCCGCAAAAACTGCCGCAGCTTCCTGCATATGAAACTATTTTGTCGTAGCAAAGCTCGGTATACAGCCGATTTACCGTTACCGCCGCCGCAAATGAAAACACTATCAAAATATGATCAGCCCTGCTGAACCTCTTTATTATCCCGTACACCGCAGTAAGCAGAGCGGCGCAGACCGTCATGACAGCCCCGAATTTATCAAAAAAGAATGAAGCGAAAAACAATCCGAACATATAGGCTGCCGCCGCACCAATCATTTTCCGCTTCATATTATTATTTAAAGAACAGGGGCAGCTTTTCGAGGAAAATTATATCGGTTCTTTCCGCCGCATCGCCCTCTGCAAGGACAGCCGCTTCTGCCGAAATTTTTCCGCCTGCGCCCTCGGCAAGCTTTTCAAGAGCCTTTAAAGACTCTCCCGTGCTGATAACATCGTCCACGATAAGAACGGACTTTCCCTTTATCATAGCCGCTTTTTCCGCAGAAAGATACAAGGTCTGCTCGGCAGCGGTAGTAATTGATTTAACTGTAACCGCCACAGGGTCGCTCATATAAAGCTTTACGGACTTTCTTGCAACTGCGTAAGGCTTTCCGCTCTGACGGGACATCTCGTAAGCCAACGGAATCCCCTTTGACTCCGCTGTCAGGATCACGTCAAAGTCGGGACACTTTTTTAAAAGCTCCTCGGCTGCGGCAACAGTGATCTCAACGTCCGAAAACATTACAAACGCCGCTATATCTATCTTTTCATTAAGGGGACACAGGGGAAGCTCACGCTCCAGCCCTGCGATAGTCATTTTATATGTGCCTGCCATGATCTGTCCCCCTGTTATTCGCTCTTGCCCAAAGACTCAGGACCCCAACCCATTTTCACACCTGCCAGCATATGGAAATGGAGGTGCTTGACAGTCTGCCCTGCGTCATCTCCGCAGTTATTTATAATTCGGTAGCTCTCGATTCCCTCAGCCTTTGCGATTTTCGCAGCCGCCTCAAAAACCTTGGCAACAACGGAAGAATTGCTCTCGTCAATTTCATTTGCGCAGCAAATATGCTTCTTGGGTATGATGAGATCATGCACGGGAGCAATAGGAGCAATGTCCTTAAAGCTGTACACAAACTCGTCCTCATATACTTTTGTACTCGGAATTTCTCCGGCTATAATTTTACAGAATAAACAGTCCATGATACTGCTCCTTACTTTATAAATTCTTTAACTATATCGGCAAATGCTGCTACAGCTTCGTCAGCCTTGGAAATATCGCCCATACCTGCCATTGCGCTGTCAGGACGTCCGCCGCCCTTTCCGCCTGTAACAGCGGCAGCCTTCTGAACCAGTTTGCCTGCGTGCGCGCCCTTTTTCAATGCGCCTGCCGTACATACGCAGTAAAGCGTACCCTTTTCGCCGTTGACGCCTGCAAAGAGAGCGATAACATCGTCGGCTCTGTCCTTAACGCTGTCTCCCATTTTACGGAGCGCGTCGGGAGCTGCGCCGTCCGTTCTTGCTGCAACGACTTTAACTCCGCTGATCTCAACGGCATTATCGAACATCTGAGCCGCCTTAGCGTTTGCCGCCTGCTGAGCGAGACTTTCAAGAGCCTTGTCTTTCTCTTTAAGCTCTGCCGAAACTGCCGCGCACTTCTCGGGAAGCTCATTAAGATTTGCAAGCTTCAAGGCTCCGGCAGCCTTAACGATCGTGCTTCTGTATTCGTTGAGAAGATCGAGAACGCCCATGCCCGTAACCGCTTCGATACGCCTTACTCCCGCAGCAACTGAGCTTTCGGAAACTATTCTGAAAAGTCCTATCTGAGATGTATTTGAAATATGAGTACCGCCGCAGAATTCCACGGACTTATCTGCCGTTACAACACGAACCGTATCTCCGTACTTTTCGCCGAAAAGAGCCATTGCGCCGAGCTTTCTCGCTTCGTCTATAGGCATTTCCACCATTGTTACAGGGAGAGCCTTCATTATCTCGGCATTTACAAGAGCCTCTACCTTTGCAGTTTCCTCTGCCGTCAGCGCGCTGAAATGGTTGAAGTCAAAACGGCATGCCTTTTCGTTTACAAGCTGACCTGCCTGATGAACATGATCTCCGAGTACCTGACGTAAAGCATACTGAAGAAGATGCGCCGACGTATGATTTCTCATTATAGCAAGACGTCTGTCGCTGTCGATAGCGGCTTTCACCCTGCCGCCCTTTTTCAGAGTACCCTCGGTAACGGACGCAATATGGAGAAAATGTCCCTCGGACTTGATAGTGTCGGCAACAGCGGCTGAGTTATCGCCGTCTGATATGATACCCGTGTCGCCTGTTTGTCCGCCGCTCTCAGCGTAGAAAGGCGTTTTGTCAAGAACGATAACAACGTCCTCGCCCTCGGTAGCAAGCTCCACTTCCGAGCCATCCTTATAGATTGCAAGTATTTCGGCGTCCTCAGCCGTAAAATCCGTATAACCCGTGAAAATCGTCTTTGGAGCGTCAACCTTTATGCTGTTGTCAGCCCATGACGACCCTGCCTTTGCAAGATGATCTGCCTTGGCTTTGGCGCGCTGCTCCTGAGCAAGCTCCTTGAAACGGTCAACGTCAACAGTCAGACCCTTTTCCTCGCATATCTCGATCGTAAGGTCTATCGGGAAACCGTATGTATCGGAAAGTCTGAATGCGTCCTCGCCCGAAAGAACAGTCTCTTTCTTTTCCGTAAGAGCCGAAATAAAGCCGTTCAGCAGCTCCGAACCCTTATCGACCGTCTTTGCGAACGCTTCCTCCTCAACGCCTATTATCTTTTTTATATAATCGCGCTTTTCCGCCAATTCGGGATATGCGCATGCGTTTTCATTTATGACCGTGTCGCATACCTCGCATAGGAACGGACGAGTAATGCCTAAAAGCCTTCCGTGACGTGCCGCACGTCTGAGCAGACGGCGCAGAACGTATCCTCTGCCCTCGTTTGAGGGAAGAATACCGTCGCCGACCATAAACGTCGTACTTCTTATATGGTCTGTGATAACACGGAGCGAAACGTCCGTTTTAGCGTCCGTTTTATAGGAAACTCCCGCAATCGAGGAAATGTGCTTCATGATATTCTGAACGGTATCGACCTCAAAAATATTGTCAACGCCCTGCATTACGCAAGCAAGTCTTTCAAGACCCATGCCCGTATCAATATTCTTGTTCTTCATTTCGGCGTAATTACCGTTTCCGTCGCTGTCAAACTGACTGAAAACAAGATTCCAGATCTCGATGATATTATCCTTGTCGCCCTCGGCTTCAAATCCTGCTCTGTCGAGCTTTCTGCCGCCGCCGACTCTATCGAAATGTATCTCGCTGCACGGACCGCACGGACCCGAACCATGCTCCCAGAAATTATCCTTCTTTCCAAGACGGATAATACGGTCATGAGGAATACCGATGTTATTCTCCCAAAGCTGTTCAGCCTCGTCGTCGCTTTCGTAAATGGTTATCCAAAGGCGGTCTGCCGGAATTTCGAGAACTCCCGTCAGGAACTCCCATGCCCACGCAATAGCCTCGGATTTGAAATAGTCGCCGAAAGAGAAATTTCCCAGCATCTCGAAATATGTACCGTGACGCGCAGTTTTGCCCACGCTTTCAATGTCGGGCGTTCTGATACACTTCTGACACGTTGTAACTCTCACGTTCGGAGGTACAGCCTGTCCGAGAAAATATTTTTTCAAAGGCGCCATGCCCGAATTTATAAGAAGAAGGCTCTTGTCCCCCTGAGGAACTAAAGAAGCGCTTGCCATTCTTGTATGATCTTTGCTCTCGAAAAACGAAAGATATTTTTCACGAAGGTCATTAAGTCCTGTCCACTGCATATATATTTTACTCCTTTTTCCGCCTGTGAAAAGCAGCATACTGTAAATTTTTTCATACAATATTATTATAGTCCATTTTTTTTTAAAAGTCAATAGTTTTTTCTTCAAAAACGCGGAAATCAATTTTTAATGTTATGACAGGAAACTTACGCAGGGGGATACCTTTGGAAACTATGTTGTAAGGTATCATATCGCCCCGTTTATATGACCTTTTGTACCATTGTACCATGTACCACGAGCTTATAGCCGTCAGCTTATTACGTTGTTTTTTGGAGTTTTGGCACCTTTTGGCACCTTTTGGCACTCGCGTAGGGTGACAAAACAAATGCCGATATATAGCCAAAAAACAGGTGTAAAAGTAGTTTTGGCACCTTTTGGCACCTTTTGGCACTCGCATAGGGTGACAAAACAAATGCCGATATATAGCCAAAAAACAGGCGTAAAAGGAGTTTTGGCACCTTTTGGCACCTTTTGGCACTCGCATAGGGTGCCAAAACAAATGCCGATATATAGCCAAAAAACAGGCATAAAAGGAGCTTTGGCACTTTTGGCACCCTGTTTCAGGAACTGAAAAAAGCATTCATTATTTCGGGACGTCGAGGGCGCCGTCCCCTACAAAATTGCAACAGTCTCGGAAAAATTTGTGTGTGTCAAGTTTTCATATTGACACCTTTTGGC
>JAGAQC010000022.1 GCA_017622925.1 Ruminococcus sp. | reverse complement strand
GACGGCGCCCTCGACGTCCCGAAATTGGTGCCTGAGACTTTCTTAAAACTCGGGACGTCGAGGGCGCCGTCCCCTACAATTTGTATTTATGTTCGCCTGTGTTTTCTTTACACATACAATTTTCTACACAACTATTGTATTTTTGAAGCTAATATAATATATAAAGAAAAATCCGGTCGTAACCCAAACGACCGGTTTTCTGATTTGTCTTGCCCTTACAATAATGTTTGTTTTTATGAGCCTGTTCAGTATCTCAACGCGTGCGGATTTTCGTGCATAATCTTGTCGAAGACAAGGAAAAAATTCGCAGGCATACTTTGTGTATGGCAAGGATTTTTGACGCAGGATTCGGCAAGATTTGCCGAAAAGACGTTCGCGTGGAGACACTGAACAGGCTCTTATATCCGACTCCGCAATTGTGCAGATAACGAAGCCGGAATACAACCTTAGAATTACTTAACGCTCCAAGAATCGAACTGAACGTCGCCGCTGAATACGAAGTAAACGTCCTTTGTGCCTGATACGCTTGAAACTGCGGGAACTGTAACGGATCCCATAGAAGATGAAAGATCAGCGTAGCCGATAACATCGCCGTTGGGAGAACCTGTGCAGATCTTGATTTTTCCGCCGTTTGAAGATGAAGCCTTGATAGTTACGGAGTCAACGCCGTTCTTGAAGTTTACGCCGCTGACCTTTGTCCATTCGCCCTTTTTGCCGATGACCTTAGTATCCTGAAGTCCGTCAACGCTGATGCCCTTTGACTGACTTGACATAGTTTCAGCCTGAACAGTCTTGTACGGGTCGAGGGTCTCGATCTGAGAAACGCCTTTCATCGTACCCGTAGCGGAGAACATTCCGTTTGAGAACGTTGCCTCGTCGAGGTGGCATGAGCGGTAGTTTCCGCCTAAATCAATAGTGCCGTCGGAATTTTTAGCCTGAATGTTCATAGCTCTTGACTGATTACGGCTGTGGTAGAGGACGTAATACTTGCCCTTGAATTCAACTATTGAGTGGTGGTTATTTCCGCCGCCGTCAAGCTTATAGGAGGCAGGGTTTTTAAGAGCGATACCCTTATAAGTGAAGCCTTTCATGGGGTCTTTAGACGTCATTACGGCAATTTCAGCATTGTTGAAGCCGTAGGGATTTCCGCCTGTAGACCAGTTTGTGCAGTAAGAATAGTAGTAAGTGTCGCCGACTTTAAGGATAGAAGAATCTTCAAAGAGGTAGGGAGGATTCATTCTCTCGTACTGACCTGAAAGCGAGATCATATCTGCGCCGAGCTTAACAGCTCTTGCAGTACCGGGGTCGGCAGCCTTACCGCTGGGAACGCCGCCGCCAACGTAGAGGTAGCCTGTTCCGTCGTCGTCAACCAGTACGGCAGGGTCGAAAAGCCATGTTACATCGTTGAATCCGGGTGTGCTTTTGTTTATGAGAGCCTTGCCGATAGGATCGGTGTAAGGTCCCTCGGGGGAGTCGGCAGTCAGAACGCCGATACCGCCTGCGCTGTCCGCGAAATAGAGGAAGAATTTGTCTTTACCGTTTATAGTTTTCCAGCAAGCGTCGGGAGCCCATGCGTATGTAGCCCATTTAGCCGCGCCGTTTTTAGTTCTGCCGTTTCTGCCTGCCGCAGGGATCGCGCCGTGGTCTGTCCAGTTTACGAGGTCTGCGGAGGAGAAGCAGTTGATAGTGCCTGAATTGTAAGTGTTTACCTGAATTTCGCCGTTTGAGTTGTATTCAACGGCATCGTTTGTAGTGAAAACGTAAAGTCTGTCCTTGTAGACCATGAAGCCGGGGTCTGCGCCGAATCTCTGAGTCCAGAGAACGTTGTTTTCGCCCTCTTTTTTCCAGCTTTCAGCGATATTTACGCCCTTGAAAACGGCTTCCATAGCAGCCGTATCGACTGCCGGTCTGTTGTCTGGGAACTGCTTGATCTTGCCGAGGAGGTATTCCTGAAGAAGAACGAGGTCGTTTACTTCGACCTTGCCGCTTCTGTCAACGTCAGCGGCTTTAAGGATAGCAGCGTCAGTAATATCGCCGAGAACTGCCTTACGAGCGTTTACCATATCGAGAGCTTCGATAGTTCCGTCGAAGTTCGTATCGCCGACAATGATAGTTGAGGGGTCAACGGGAACATCGGGCTGACCTTCGCCTGCAATACCTGTTCCGTCAACTGCGCCGATAGCCTCGTCGATGTAGAAATCAGTGAGAGATTCCTCTGTCTCGATGTAAATTTTAACATTTGAAGCGTCCGAGGGGATAGTGTAGCTTGTATTTACAAGCTGCGCCCATTTTCCGTCAGGAGCGACTACGTTTGCCACTTCATCGTATGCCGTTTCGCCGCTGCCGTCTGTATACTCTATCTTCATCATGAATTTAACAGATTCGCCTGAGTTCTGCTTAACGTGCGCCGAGAAGCTGTAGGATTCGCCTGCTTTGAAGATATTTGATTTGAGAGCATAGGACGCGCCCATCCAAGCGGACGTTCTGTCGGTTACTTTAAGGGACTTGCTGCCCCATTCGGTGTAATGCTCGTCTGAGGAGGAGCTGACGGTATTTCCGCCTCTGTCGGTCCAACCGCTCTCACCGTCCTCGAATCCGCACTGATACCACCAGCCGTATTCGTTAGGCTCGGGAGGTGCAACCTCGCCGCCGCCCTCAAAGCCTTCGAGAGGACCGTTGCCGTCGCCGAGCTGCATAAGCTTGTTGTAAGCCGCTTTAGGCTGATTGTTTTTGTCGTAAAGCGTAGGACTCTTGTCGCCGCTGATCCATGTGTTTGCATCGTTGGGACCCCAAACCTGAAGAAGCGTTACTCTGCCGGGGAAAGTTCCCTGAGTATTTACTTCCATAGCGTGTTTGAAGATCGCTTCGTACTTATTCGCCTGATCGTTAAGAGTCTGACCGTCGCTAAGAGAAATATCAAGCTCCGATACGTGAACTTCAAGTCCGAGTTTAAGGTACATATCCATTGCATTGAGATAGTTTACCGTACCCGAAAACGTATTGTAGCCTGCGTCGATGTGAGACTGCATACCCATACCGTCGATAAGTCCCTTTTCCTTTAACGGTTTGAGGATAGTATTTATGATACAGTCACGCTTGTGATCCCAGTATTCGTTGTAGTCGTTGTAGAACAGCTTACAGCCCTCGGGAGCATATTTTCTTGCGTATGTGAAAGCTTTTTCAACAAAGCTGTTGTCGCCGTAAACAGCTACGTATGCGGACTTTCCGCCCTGAACGTTGTTGTCGCCGGGTTCACGCGCGCCGCCGTTGTTTTTAGTTCTGTTTGAGTCGTCCGATACGCACTCGTTGCAGACGTCGTAGGCGTAGAGGTTAAGGGTCGGGTACTGTCTCTCGAACGCTGCGAAAACGTTCTTGATATAGCTTTCAAGACGCTTATCCATTACAGACGGGGATACCCAGTTGCCGTTGCTGTTGAAGCCTTCCTTCAAGAACCATGCCGGCGTCTGACTATGCCATACGAACGCGTGTCCGCGGAACGCCAGACCGTTCTTAGCCGCAAAGTCCGCGATAGCAGAACAGTTGTCAAGGCTTACGTTGATATTCGTATCAGTCGAACCGTTAGCTCTGAGTACCGCGTCAGCCTTTGTTTCGTTTTCGCATTCGACCGCGTTGTAATCTTTCAGGAAATTCGCCGTGATAGCGGAATTTCTGATAGTACCGCCGTTGAGGATATTACCCACGCGGAAACCGTAGCCGTTGAACGCGTCTTTAAGACCGCCGTCAGCAGCCTTAGCTTCGATAGCTCTGCCCTCTTTTGAGGAGATAACAACATCGTCAAAAACGAAATCGTTTGTAGATTCTGTTGAAATAGTTATTTCGTATTCATAGGTGTTTTCGGGAGCTTTGTAGGAGGCTGAGATCTCAGTCCACTCGCCTGCTTTAACTTTTTGGGTGGCAAGCTCAACAGTTGTAGCTTCTTCCGTTTCTTCGTCTTTATAGAGAAGCGAGATATGGAAAACTTCGTCTGTTTCGGATTTTACCTGTACGCTGTAGTTGTACTTGATACCGCCCCAAAGGTAAAAGCCCTTAGACGACACAGCGCCTGCGTCTGAGGAAGTACGTTCGCTGACGAGCATACCTCTCGAATTGTCGAAGCCGATGCCGTCTATAGCCTCAACGTATGAGTCAACATCGCTTCCGTGCCAGCCTTCATAGGTGACCTCGAAATCATTGCGGACAGCTTCGGTCGCAAAGGACTGCATACCTGCCAATTGCGGCATGGCAGCAAAGCTTGTTGCAAAGCAGAGAGCCGAGGTCGCGGCTGCTATAAGCTTTTTTCTGTTCAATTTAATCATCCCTTCATAAAAAATTTTTGAAACCGAACGGCAGACGGCAAGTCAAAGTATACAGAAGTTTCTGTCATTGCAGTTTCTTTTTGTGCGTTTCGTTTTCATTGTATTCTTATTATACAACATTCACAAAATATTCACAACCCACAAATTGCAGAATAGGTGGATAAAATGAAGATTTTTTCTTGATTTTTTCAAAAGCTCATGGTATAATAAATTTGGGATGATTTTGATGTTATTAACATAAGAGGATATTGTATCGCTTTACTTTCTGTTAAAGAGGTAACTCTTGGTGTCCATTCTCGTGAATTGGACTGTGGGAATCATGGAGACTAACAGCATCATATTGATTTGAAGATTTCCACAGTCCAATTCACGACAACAGAGATTCCAAAGGGGTCACCCCTTTGGCAGGGGGTGCAGGGGGACGGCGTCCCCTTGCTTAGGTTGATGACATCGGCGAAAAGAGGGATATTATGCTGAACGGAAAGCCATTGATAGCAGTAGTGGCGACGCGTGTATCGGAACGTGAGCAGCGTATTATGCTTGACGGCATAATGAAGCGCGCGGACAGTCTGGGATATTACACGGCGGTAATATCAAACATATATAATTTTACCGATTTCAGCGAGTATTTCGGTCATATCGAGGTCGAGAACAAGATATACGAGCTTGCGGGATCGGACAGAATAGACGGAATTATTCTAATGGCTGAATCAATTATCGGAACTCAGATGCAGCAGTTCATATATAATAAAATAATCAAAAATAAAGTGCCTATAATTATTACGGGAACAGAACAGGAAGGACACGTCTGCATAAATAACGACGTTCGGGAGGATTTCAGGGATATTGCGCATCATCTTACGGACGTACACGGCTTTACGGATATACACGTCCTCACAGGTCAGAAGCATATCGAGACTTCTTGCGAGCGTGTGGACGGCGTTCGGGACGTACTTATGGAAAAGGGAATAGACTTTCCCGAAGAAAATGTGATATACGGCGATTTTTGGATGTCCTCGGGAGAAGCAGCCGCAATGGAGTATATCGAGGGAAAACGCCGACTTCCGCAGGCTATAATATGCGCCAACGATTATATGGCATACGGACTTATAGATACGTTTTTTGCGCATAATATAAATCCGCCCGACGATGTGACGGTCGTAGGCTATGAATATTCGGGAGAGCGGTTTTATCATTCGCCCATTCTTACGACATATCTGCGCAACAGGTCGGCGATAGGCGAAAGGGCGGTCAGCGAGCTTCATCGGATATTAACGGGAGAAAAGCCGAAGGAAATACCTTTGGGGGGCTGTATGATATGCGGCGATACGTGTTCGTGCGGAATAGATAAAAAATATCTTCGCGAGGAGTTGGAGGAGGTACGTCGGGAGCAGTTCCATAACAGCATGACGATATGCGGAAATTTCGAGCAGCAGCTTGCGCTCTGCCGTTCACTGAAAGACTATATAAGAGCCTTGCAGGATTACACGTATCTTATAAGGAATTTAAAGGGACTGTATCTGTGTCTTTACGAGAACTGGTGCAATTTAAAGGAAGAATCGCAGCTTGACGTAAGCTCGAACGATAAAATGATGACCTTGTACAGGATAATTAGTCCGATCGAGGTCAAATCGGAGCCGCATTTTTTCAGACGTAGCAATCTTTTTACCGAGGAGCTTTACGGCGCAGGCGAAAGGCTGTTTTTGTATTTTGTGCCGATGTTTACGGACGGTATAGAATTGGGATATTTCATTTTTCAGTACACCGAACCCGACTGCTACGACCCCGTTACGACAGGCTGGTTAAACGCCGCAGTAAACGCCCTGAACGTGCTGCGAATGAAAAATGATATAAACGAGCTGCTGGAGTACAATAATCTTTCGGTATTTCACGACACTCTGACAGGGCTATATAATAAGGAAGGACTTCAACGGGAGCTTGAAACATCTCTCGGCAAGGCGGAAAATGGAGATATGCTTGCCGTAGTCATGCTAAAGTCGGGGATATTTGCCGATAACAGCAGGATAGACGAAAAGGAACAGCAGGTCAGGCTCAATCTGGAAACGGCAGGCTGTCTGAAAAAGCTTTCGGCAGACGGCAGCGCAATTTGTGCGAGACTGTCGGACGGACAGTACGTGTATGCGGTCATGGGGAAATTTTCAGAAGATTTTGATAAGCTGATAATCGACAGACTTACGGCTCTTATCATACATTCGCCCGTGTTCAAGTCCTTTAAAAAGTCGGATATGATAGTTCACGGGGGAGTTACCGTACCTGCGGCGGACGCGTCTATTGAGGAGATAATGGAAAGTCTTTCCGAGGAAATAAACGATATGACGGCGGAACTCTACGATAAGCGGAAAATCGGCAGCTACGGCAGTTATATAGACCTCAGAACGGCTGTATATGCAGCTCCCGAGAAAAAATGGGACGCCGAGGAGGTGTGTCGGGAATTTCATATAAGCTGCGGACACTTTCGGGCGGCGTACAAGAGAACGTTCGGGGTAAGCTTTCACCGCGATCTTATACAAAGCAGAATATCTTTGGCGAAATATCTGCTTTTGACTTCTGCATTGAATCTGACGGCAATAGCGCAGAGGTGCGGTTATGACGATGATAAATATTTTCTCCGCCAATTCAGGCAGCAAACGGGCGTAAGCCCAAATTCTTACAGACGTTTTGAGAGCGTTTAAAAATTAAGCAGGGAACTTAATGAAACTAATATTGGGATTCCAAAGGGACGGTGTCCCTTTGGCGGAGTCCAGAGGCAGCGCCTCTGGCAGGGTGTGGGACAGAGTCCCACAAATCGTTTAAGCGCTCCGCAAAGGGTGAATTTCCAAACAGTCCTGTGGACTGTTTGGAAAGAGGGAACGCCCTGCAAGAGAGGGCGTTCCCTTAGAAAAGCATTGTCAACAATTTAAAATGGAATATAAAAATAACCGCCGTTCTGAAAACACGGCGGTTATTTTTTAGTTGGAATTTTTGTGAACGTTCTTGCGAATTACTTTTTTCAGTCTGACGCAGGTTTCCTCGGGGAAAGTGGTCACGAAAGTAAGAGCCTGTTTATGGGCGTCCTCATGGGGGAGCTTCAAAAATCGGCGGAAGAAAATATAGACCTCGTTGAAGTTGCGGAAAATATCGCTGACAGCGTCCTCGCCCTCAGGCGTAAGAGCAACGCTTATTCCGAAATCCTCGTAAACGAGACCCGAATTTGCAAGACAACGCAGGGTCTTGCTGACGCTTGACCTCGACACGCCGAGATGACGGGCAATATCAACGCTTTTCACCTCGTCCGATACCGCCGCAAGTTCGTGTATCGCTATGATGTATTTTACCTGAGCCGCACAGTATTTCATTTTCACCCCTCCATTGGTTTAAGTGTTGTTGATTTAAGCAGGGACACGCCGTCCCAAATTTCATTAAATTAAAAAAATTATCTCTATTAAGGGAACGCCCTCTCTTGCAGGGCGTTCCCTCTTTTCAAACAGTACGTAGGACTGTTTGAAAATTCACCCTTTGCGGAGCGCTTAAACGCTATGCAGGGCTTCGCCCCGCACCCCACCAGAGGCGCTGCCTCTGGACTCTGCCAAAGGGACACCGTCCCTTTGGAATCCCATTGTTAGTACGCTTAAATTTATGACATTCCGAGTTACTTATCGGAATCTATAAGGTGGTAGTAGCCTTTAAGGTAGATAAGTCCCGAAATTACCGTCAGAATGGTGGAAACCCAGATAAGAACGGGGATAATAATATCGTCCGCAGCCGTAACAACGGCGTTGGGGATATTGAAGCTGAAATCATGGCAAATGCTGAGCCATAAAAGGGCGGCGACGATAGTAACCATAGTGAACGCCGTTTTCAGCTTGCCCCATATTCCGGCAGCTACGACAACTCCGCTGTCAGCCGCAAGAAGCCGAAGTCCCGAGACCATAAATTCTCTTGCGGTAATGATGATAAGCGGCACAGCGCCCATGTTTACCTCGTCAAGCTCCACAAAAACCGTCAGCGCAGAGATAACAAGCACCTTATCCGCCAAAGGGTCGAGGAATTTTCCGAAATTAGTGACAAGATTCCTTGCTCTTGCGATCTTTCCGTCCAAAGCGTCGGTTATAGAAGCGGCGGTGAAGATAAATAACGCCAAAAGGAAATGAAAAGGCACGTCAAGATATATAAACAAAAGGAAAAACGGTATCAGCGCAACTCTCAGCAGAGTCAGCTTATTCGGCAGATTCATTCTCAATCACTTCTCCAATCAAATCATAATCAAGCGTATCCGTTATTCTGATCTTAACGTAATTGCCTATAGCAAGGGGTTTTTCAGAGGTAAAGAAAACCTTTCCGTCAATATCGGGAGCGTCCGCGGCAGTACGTCCGAAGAAGCATTCGCCGAATCGGTCGTAGCCTTCAACGACTGCTTCAAGCTCGCAGTCCATGAGCCTTTGGTTGTTGGAGCAGCTAATTTCAAGCTGCTGTTCCATAATAATATCGGCACGGTGGGCGGCAGTTTCCTCGTCTATTTGGTCGGGGAACTCGGCGGCTTTCGTACCCTCCTCGGCGGAATAGGGGAAACAGCCGAGCCTGTCGAAACGCACACGCTGAACGAATTCCGCCAAGCTGTTGAACTGCTCCTCAGTTTCTCCGGGAAAGCCTGTTATGAGCGTTGTACGCAGGATAACCCCCGATATTTTTTTTCTGATATGGCAAAAGAGGTTTTCAAGCTTTTGTTCGTCGCCCCAGCGGTTCATGCGGCTGAGTATACCGCCGTCGCAGTGCTGAATGGGGATTTCGAGATATTTCACAAGCTTTTCCTCAGAAGCGATAGTGTCCAGAAGTTCGTCCGTAATACGCTCGGGATAGCAGTAGAGAGTGCGGATCCATTTCAAGCCGTCTATCTTGCACAGTTCTTTCAGCAGTTCGGGGAGTTTCGATACGCCGTACAAGTCCTCGCCGTAACGGGAGGTGTCCTGAGCGATAACGACAAGCTCCGTCACGCCGTTTTCCGCAAGACTTCGAGCCTCCGCCAAAACGTCCTCCATAGGCACGCTGCGGAACTTTCCGCGAATCATGGGAATTGCGCAGTAGGTACAGCAGTTGGAGCAGCCCTCGGCGATTTTCAGATAGGAAAAAAACGGCAGCGTTGAAATTATTCTCTCGCCCGTAAGTTCAGCGTCAAGCTTAGGGGCGAACTTAACAATGCGTTCGCCTGCCATGACTTCGTTTAAAATATCAACAATATCCTTATTGTTTCCGATACCGATAACGGCGTCGGCTTCGGGGAAAAGCTCCGCCGCTTCTTCTTTGTAGCGTTCTGTAAGGCAGCCTGTAATGACGATTTTTTTCAGAGTGCCGTCATTTTTAAGCGCGGCGAGTTCGAGGATAGTTTCGATAGCCTCCTCTTTGGCGGACTTTATAAATCCGCATGTATTGACTACGGCAATATCGGCAAGACCGGGTTCGGTAACAAGCTCATAGCCGTGTTTTTTCAGCTTGTAAAGCATTCTTTCGGAATCCACAAGGTTTTTCGAGCATCCCAAGGACACCATTCCGACTTTAATAGGCATAATCTGCACACCCTTTTTATAAGTTATCTTCAAAATAATTTTTTACGGCTCTGTTTATTTCATCATAACTGTAGCCGAAGCGGACAAGGGCGTTTTTAGCCTTTTCCACTGATTTTCTGTCGGAGCTGTCGGCGAGGAAACGGCTGTATTTCGTGTTCAGCAGTTCCGACAGATTTTCCTCGTAAAGTTCGCCGTATTGTTGCAGGACATTTTCGACCAGTTCCTCGTCGAGACCCTTTTGGCGCATTTCACGTTTTGCGCGGCTGTAACCGTATTTTTTCCCCTCAACGAACCGTCTGCCGAGCTTTTCGGCGTAGCGTTTATCGTTTATTATGCCTGCTTTGGCGAGTTTTTTAACGACCTCGAGACACAGCGATTCGTTTTTGTAGGTCTGTACGAGCTTTTCAAAAATTTCCTCAGCCGAGTAGTCCCGATAATCCAGCCGATAGAGAGCGTATTCGTAGGCGCGGCGAAAATTCGAGGCATACACAATTTTTTTCAGCTTGGGGCGGTCTATCTCCATGCCTTTGGCAAGTCCGAAATCCGTGATAATGTCGATATGCAGATACAGCTTTCGTTCGCCGTCAAGCTCCATTTCGTAGGTAGTACCCTTATATTGAGTTAATGACGTTATTTCCATGTAATACCTTATTTTCTTATAATATTTTCTGCATCGTTAAGGGAACGCCCTCTCTTGCAGGGCGCACTTCGTGCCGTCCCCTCTGCCCTTCGGGCATCTCCCCACCCGTGGGGAGTCACCTCTTTCAAAACAGTCCACTGGACTGTTTTGAAATTCACCCTTTGCGGAGCGCTTAAACGCTATGCAGGGCTTCGCCCCGCACCCCACCAGAGGCGCTGCCTCTGGACTCCGCCAAAGGGACACCGTCCCTTTGGAATCCCGATTTTAGATCTCTTAAATTTATGGCGTTTAGAGAACAAACAACATCACTCAGCAGGAGTGAACTCCTCGAAATCGTCGTCGATATTTTCGAGAATATCGAGATTTTCGGAAGTTTCCTCGGGTTCGGGAGCAATTTCTTCCGTATTTTCGCCCTCTGCGGCTTCTGCGGCGGCATTTGCGGCTTTGCCTTTTTTCTTGGCTTTGGCGGCAGTTTTGGCGATGACCTCGTCCTTGCGTTTAAGGATAAGCTCCTCGATCTCTTTCATAAGTTCGGGTTCGTTTTTGAGAAGTTCCTTAACGTTGTCACGACCCTGACCGAGCTTGCGGTCGCCGTAGCTGAACCACGAGCCGCCCTTTTTGATAATTTCGAGGTCTGTGGCAATATCGAGGACTTCGCCTGTACGTGAGATACCCTGTCCGTACATCATATCGAACTCCGCCTCCTTGAACGGCGGAGCGACCTTATTCTTAACGACCTTGCACTTGGTACTTGCGCCGATAATCTGACCGCCGTCCTTGATAGGCTCGCCCTTGCGGACCTCGATACGCACGGACGCATAGAATTTCAAAGCGCGACCGCCGGGGGTAGTTTCGGGGTTGCCGTACATTACGCCGATTTTTTCACGAACCTGATTGATAAAAATAGCAACGCAGTTTGATTTTGAGATAGCGGCGGTAAGCTTTCTCATAGCCTGCGACATAAGACGGGCAAGCTGACCGACATGAAGATCGCCCATTTCGCCGTCGATCTCGGCACGGGTAGTCATAGCGGCGATAGAATCGAGAACGATAACGTCGATCGCGCCCGAACGTATGAGAGCTTCGGCAATTTCAAGAGCCTGTTCGCCGCTGTCGGGCTGAGAAACGAGCAGGTTGTCGATATTTACGCCGAGAGCCTTAGCGTATACGGGGTCGAGGGCGTGTTCAACGTCGATAAAGGCGACTTCTCCGTCCATTTTCTGAGCCTGAGCGATGATAGACAGAGCGACAGTCGTTTTACCCGAGCTTTCGGGACCGTATATCTCAACGATACGACCTCTCGGAACGCCGCCGATACCCAACGCCATATCGAGGGTCATAGAGCCTGTGGGGATAGAGTCAACGTTCAGCACTTTAGTTTCGCCAAGACGCATTACAGCACCTGCGCCGTATTTTTTTTCAAGCTGCTTCAATGCGCTTGCAAGGGCGGTTTTTTTGTCCTCCTTTGCCGTGACCTGAACGACAGCGGGTTTTTGTTTAAGTTCCTTTTTAGCCATGATATTCCTCCGATTTTTCTGCCGTGACAGTGCGGATAATGCCGCCGCCGTCACGGGCGAAGCTCAAATTTTCAAAGCCGTTTTCAAGCAATATTTTGCCGACGGCGTTTTCCTGACCCATGCCGAATTCATAGCAGAGAAAACCGCCTGTTTTAAGGGAATCTCTCCATATGGGGGTCATTTTTTCGTAGTAGTCGAGACCGTCCGTACCGCCGTATAAAGCGGAACTCGGTTCTTTTCGGACTTCTGTCTGAAGCTCGGTCATGTCCTTTTGCGTAAGGTAGGGGGGATTGCTTACGATAATATCGAAATCCTTGAACTTTACGGCATTTTCGGGCAGAAGCACGTCCGCCATGACCGCAGTAACGTCCGAATCGTTCAGCTTTATATTTTCTTTGAGGTACTCGAACGCCGCGCCGAATTTTTCAACAGCGTAAACGGCGGACTGTGGAATTTCTTTGTCAAGAGTTACCGCAATGCAACCGCTGCCGCTGCACAGATCGAGAATTTTCGGCGAGCTGAGGGCGTTTTTTTCGCATATATCAAGCACGTTTTGGATCAGCGTTTCGGTGTCGGGGCGAGGTATAAGAACTCCGCCGCCTACCTTGAACGTGTATTTCCAGAAATCCCATTCGCCCAGAACGTACTGCAAAGGCTCGCCGTTGCAGCGGCGTTCAACAGCGTTATGTACATTATTAATATGCGAACTGTCGGCTGTCTCGTTAGGTTTGGACAGCGGAATTTTTTCTCCGAACGCCTGCTGAAAAATGCACATAGCGTCAAATTCGGCGTCGTCGATATTATGTTCCGTTAATATTTTTACGCAGCTTTTGTAGAGTTCAAGTCTGCTTACCACTTGTCCTCCTCCTTATCCTCGGGAATGCAGGGGGTCATAGCGGCGATAGCTACCTCGATCATGCTGTCATCGGGTTCACGGGTAGTTATCCGCTGCATTGCAAGTCCCGGAGCGGACAGGAGCTTTGTAAAAAGGTTGTCATGACTTCCTGCGATACGTATACATTCGTAGGAAATGCTCACCACAAGCGGCAAAGCGGCAATGCTTATGAGCGACCTCTGCCACCAGAGAAGCCCCTTTGGAACGAAGCACATCACGAAAATTCCGATAAGAAGCACGATAAAAATGAAGCTTGTGCCGCAGCGTTTATGGAATCTTGACTGCATGCGAATGTTTTCGACAGTCAGGGGAAGCTCGGCTTCATGGCAGGCTATGGTCTTATGTTCTGCGCCGTGGTACATGTACTGCCGCTTGATGTCTTTCATAAGGCTCACCGCCCACATATACAGGACGAACAGAGCTATTTTCACGATACCCTCGAGCATGGAGCGGAGAATGCCCGTATCTGCCGCAACAGGGATAAGTCCCACCAAAAATTTAGGCAGGAAGAAGAAAAGTCCCACGGCAATTCCCACGCCGAGAACAGAGCCGATTATCATAATAATGTCAAAGGCGGAGCTTGACAGCTTTTCGTCATCAGAAGAAGCGGACGTACCTGATTTGGCGGCTTTTTTAGCGTCCTCCTCGGCTTTTTCCTCCTCGGTCATTTGTTTTTCTGCGGACTTCATGGTATATTTGTAGCCCTTGATAAGAGAAGAAACGAAGTTGAAGCAGCCGCGGATAAAGGGCGTTTTCTTATACCACGGGGCTTGCTTGCCGTTGTTTTCGTCCCATACTTCAAGGTCGATAGTGCCGTCGGGCAGTCGGCATGCCATAGCTCCTTTCAACGGACCGAGCATCATAATGCCCTCGATAAGAGCCTGACCGCCTATTTTTGATTTGAATTTTTCTTTATTGCTTTTTTGAGACATTGTGAACTCCTTTTAATTTTGCAATATTGCGCATCTTCCGATTTATCGGTTTAATGAGAACAGTGTTTCCCTTTACTTCTTATTAAAGAGGTAATTCTTGGTGTCCGTTCTCGTGAATTGGACTGTGGGAATCATGGGGACTAACAGTATCGTGTTAATTTGGGGATTTCCACAGTCCAATTCACGACAACAGAGATTCCAAAGGGAGTGTGTGACGTGTTTCTACACTGTTCATTAAGGGAACGCCCTCTCTTGCAGGGCGTTCCCTCTTTTCAAACAGTCCACAGGACTGTTTGAAAATTCACCCTTTGCGGAGCGCTTGAACGCTTTGTGGGACGCTGTCCCACACCCTGCCAGAGGCGCTGCCTCTGGACTCCGCCAAAGGGACACCGTCCCTTTGGAATCCCAATGTTAGTTCGCTTGACTGTTACTTTGGAGGAAGTGTGATCGTTACCGTAGTACCTTTTCCCTCGCCTGAGCTGTATATATCGAGCTTTCCGCCGTGCATGGCGATAATTTCGTCCGCAACGGCAAGTCCAATGCCCGAACCTCGTCTTGTATGGTTCGCCTTATAAAATTTAGTTTTAACTTTAGCAAGGTCGCTTTCTTTTATACCGCAGCCCGTGTCCTTGACCGAAACGACGATCTTTCCGTCCTTTTCTCTTGCTTTTATCGTCACGGTATCTCCGGGTTCGGAGTATTTTACGGCATTGTCGATAACGTTAATGAAAACCTGCCGAATGCGGTTCTTATCGCCGTACACAAAGGGCAGCATTTCGGGTTCGTCATAGATTATCTGTATCTGTTCACGGCGAGCCTTGTCGGAATATATGAGAACTGCGTCCCCAAGCTCGGCAAGAATGTCGAGAGTAGCGTTTTGCAGGGTAAAGTGACCGTTCTGCATGCGTGAGAAGTCGAGAAGCTCCTCGACCATTTGGGACAGACGTTCAGTCTCGTTCACGATAACGCCGACGCCTTTTTTCATTGTATCGGGATTTTCGCCGCCGTCGACCATAAGAGTTTCCGCCCAGCCCTTGATAGCGGTAAGGGGAGTTCTCAGCTCGTGGGAGACTGACGAGATGAACTCGTTTTTCATAGCCTCCGCCGAAGAAAGCTCGTCCGCCATGTGATTGATAGAGCTGCACAGTTCGCCTATTTCGTCGTCCGTATTGCTTTGTATGCGCACGGAAAAGTCGCCCATAGCGAATTTACGAGTAATGCCGCTTATCTGACGTATCGGCTTGACGATAGAGCCTGCGAAATAAAGTCCCGTAATGACGATGATGAGGATTATAGCCGCGCAGACCGCCGTAACAAAGAGGATATAGCCTTTTATGGTATTGTCTATCTCCGTAAGGGACGTAACCATGCGGACGGAGCTGTATTCGCTGTTTAGGGACGACAGCGGAACGGATACCGCAAGAATTTTTTCGCCGCCCTCAAGTCTGCCGATATAGCTGCCCTGACCGTTGTTCATGGCGTCCTCGTAGTCGGGCATGAGGGCGTCCGCATCGGGGGAGAATCCCGAAGAAGTCAGCACAACGCGCCCCTTTGAGTTTATAGCCATAAGCTCTATTTTGTCCTTTTCGTTGAAGGTCTCGAGCATGTTGCGGACTTCGGCGGAAAAGTTGGCGGAGCTGTCCTGAGAATGAATGCTCAGAACGCTTGTAACGGCGTTTATTTTAGAGATAAGGTACTGCTTAGCGGAGCTGTAGTAATAGCTTTGTATAGCGTATATAACGACCAGCTCGATAACGATAAGAGCGAGTACGATAACGCCGAGATTATTGAATACCCAGCGTTTGGTGATACTTTTTCTTGCCATTACTGAACGTCATTCCACTTATAGCCGTAGCCCCATATAGTGATTATATATTTGGGACTTGACGGTTCTTCTTCTATCTTCATGCGTATGCGTCTTATATTTACGTCAACTATTTTGTCGTCGCCGTAGTAGCTTTCGCCCCAAATGTGGTTTAGTATACTTGCGCGGTCGAGGGCGGTATTTTTGTTGTTCATGAAGTATTCGAGTATCTGATATTCCACTTGGGTAAGCTCGATAGGCACGCCGTTTTTGGTGACTGTGCGGCTTTTGAGGTTCAGCACGAAAGGACCGCTTTCAACAAGGCTGTGCTTTTCGTTTTTGATGAAGCTCATGCAGACGCGGCGGTAAATAGCGTCAACTCTTGCCGTAAGCTCCGAGGGCGAAAAGGGCTTTGTGATATAGTCGTCCGCGCCTATCATAAGACCGCTTACCTTGTCCATTTCCTGAGTTCTTGCGGTAAGCATGATAATGCCGATAGTAGAGCTTTTTTCACGTATTTTCTTGCATACGGTGAAGCCGTCTATACCGGGCATCATGATGTCGAGCAGGACGATATCGAAGTTCCCGTGTTCTGATTCAAAAGTTTTGAGAGCCGCTTCGCCGCAGTTCACGTCTACCACGTCATAGCCTGCTCTTTTAAGATTGATGACGACAAATTCTCTTATGGTATCCTCGTCCTCGCAAATCAATATACGTTTCATAAAATTCCCCCATAATTAACTAAACTTAAAGCCTATTGCGGCTTCGGCTTCGGTTATGGACAGACCGTCGTCGGAGTCGGAGTTCGGTATATAGCCGAGGTATGCGGAATCGCCCTTAGTACGCAGAAGCATGTACCCTGACGACAGGCGATCCTCACGGGAGGCTTCGTCCTCCGCGCAGTATATCCGCAGAAGCTCTCTGCCCATTTCGTTGTTTTCAAAGGCGCACACGACTATTTCGTCGTTAATTGCGTCACGTTTTATCGTTACCTTATCACGCCATTTTTCGGGAAAAATAAAAATATACCCGTCGCCAACGCTGTAATAGGAGATATATTTTGATTCTCCGCTGCCTGCGGCGGAAACGGTGAGCCATTCCGTGAGACTAAGCTGTTCTCCCTCGGGAACGTCGCTGTAGCCGGGAGCTATAGTCTGTACGGGAATTTCAAGGGAGCTGTCGCCGTCCACGTCCATAGAACGGCAGCCGGAGGGTCTGAGCGTCATAAACGATTGATTCTGGTCGGAAAACGCTTTTTGCAGTCCCTTTTCGTTCATAAAGACGATTTCGGTCTGGATATAGCCGTTTCCCGAAACAGCGTCTATATAAAGACCCGTTTCGCCGCTGTAAAGGCTGCCGTAGCTTACGGCGTCAAACTCGGTAAAGCCGCCGCTGAGTTCGGCTCGGTAGCGGTGGTATTTTCCGCCTGAATCGAGCTTATAAGCCTCCGCAGCGGCAGGGGAGTCGTTTGCAGAGCCTTTCAGCAGCAGAAATTCGTTTTCCCCGTCGCCGTCAAGGTCGGTAACGTCTATAAAGGAGTACGATTCGGAAAATGTCCGCTCCAGTTTTCCGCCGCTGTAGCTGTAGACGGCGGCAGTTTTCTCGGAACGGTTTATAAGGCTGCTGCCGATTATCAGGTTCATTCGGCTGTTTTCGCCGAGCTGCGAGATCATTACCCGTTCTATTTCCGAGCCGTCCGCGGGAGTATCGTAGACCGACCGCCATTTGCCGTTGTCTCCGCGGTCGAGGATATTGATACGCAGGGTATTTTCGGGGGCTGCAAGACCTGTTTTCTCGTAGAAAACAACAGCCTCGTTGCCGCCGTCGCCGTCAATATCCTCAACGATGAATGCGGAGAGATACTTTCCCGATTTCGGGTATTTAAGGCTTACTGCGCCGCCTGCCGCATCGGTAAGAGCGTTGTATATCTGCTCTTGTTCGATGCTGAGCTTCGGAGGGGTCATAAGATTGTCTATGCTTGTTCCGAAAGTGCAGCCGTTCAGCGCGGATATAAGCAGCAGGGCGGCGGTTATTTTAAAATATTTATTCATTCTCCGAAGCAGTTCTGTCCGCAAGCTTAACGTATTCAAGCTCCTTGGCAATGGATTTGTACGCAGGGCGGATTATACGGTTTCCCGTAAGGACTTCTTCCATACGGTGAGCCGCCCAGCCTGCCATTCTTGCAACGGCGAAAAGGGGCGTGAAAAGCTCGTCGGGAATGCCGAGCATACGGTAAACAAGTCCCGAATACATGTCAACGTTTGCGCACATTGCCTTGTCGCTGCCCTTGATCTCCTTAAAAATTTCGGGAGTGAGCCGCTCGATAGTTTCAAGAAGTCTGAATTCCGCTTCGATCTCTCTGCCCTTTGCAAGCTCAAAGGCTTTCTTTTTGAGAATTACCGCGCGTGGGTCGGAAACGGTGTATACCGCATGACCCATGCCGTAGATAAGTCCCGATCTGTCATTGGTCTCCTTGCGGATAGTCTTTCTCATGTAGTCGGCGACTTCGGATTCGTCCTCCCAGTTTTTGATATTCGCCTTGAAGTTGTCAAGCATATTTATGACCTGAATATTTGCGCCGCCGTGACGAGGACCTTTAAGGGCGCATATAGCGGAGGAATACGCCGAATACGGGTCTGTGCCTGATGAAGTAAGCACACGGCATGTAAATGTCGAGTTATTGCCGCCGCCGTGTTCCGCCTGAAGCATAAGCAGGCGGTCGAGCATCTGCGCTTCGTCCTTGGTATACTTTCTGTCTGGGCGGAGCAGCGAGAGAATGGACTGCGCCGTGTTTTCCTCGTAGTTGATCGGGTGCATTATCATGCTTTGGTTGTCGAAAACACGCCGTTTGACCTGATAGGCGTTTGACATGATAACGGGGAGCTTGGCGATAAGGCTTACAGCAGTTCTCATTTCGTTTTCAAGGGACTTGTTCTCGCACTCCTCGTCGTAGGAATACAGGGCAAGAACGGAACGTGAGAGCTTATTCATTATATTTTTGGAGGGAGCTTTAAGTATCATATCCTCAACGAATCCGTTTGGAAGCTCACGGCTGAGGGAGAGGAGGGTGCAGAAATTGTCAAGCTCCTTTTTTGTAGGGAGCTTGCCGAAAAGCAGGAGATAGACAGTCTCCTCAAAGCCGAAGCGGTCTTCTTCCTCAACGTTCTGAACGAGATCGTTGATATTGTAGCCTCTGTAGATGAGCTGACCGGGGATAGGCTCGACTTCGCCCTCGTTTATGACATATCCGTGAACGTTGCAAATCTTGGTAATACCGGCAACAACGCCTGTTCCGTCACTTTTTCTCAGACCTCTTTTAACGTGATATTTTTGGTAGAGAGCAGGGTCGATAATGGAATTTTCGGACATCTCTCTGCATAAATTTTTTATATTGGTACCTGAACTAAATGACGGCATATAAATCACTCCTAAAATAAATATACATATTAATTATACATCATTATATGTTCTGTGTCAATCGCTTTTCTGTGATAAATGTGTAAGATTTGTGACAGGGCGGTGAAATTATTAATTAAAATTGCTGTAAGGGGAGATTCCAAAGCAATGTCCGTAACTTCAGCGAACTAACATCGGGATTCCAAAGGGACGGTGTCCCTTTGGCGGAGTCCAGAGGCAGCGCCTCTGGTGGGGTGCGGGGCGAAGCCCTGCATAGCGTTTAAGCGCTCCGCAAAGGGTGAATCCAAAACCGATTCCATGAATCGGTTTTGGAGAGGGAACGCCCTGCAAGAGAGGGCGTTCCCTTATTAAGAACACGGCACGCCGTGTCACTACAAAAAAATAATTTTTTAAGTTACTTACATTGTCCCCCTGCTCAAACAGTTGACAGTACAATGAAAGGAAGATATTATGAAAAAAGTTTTAACTGTGATGATATTTTTGGCGTTGTCGGCGGTCATACCGGCAGTTCCGACTGCTATCGGAAAAACGGGTAAGGCTTCGGCAAAATCAGATGAAATAGCCGTCAAGGAATATATTTTCGAGGAGGAGGACGACGAAACTTCCGCCGCAGGATCGTACAGGGTGCTGAACTGCTCGTCGGGGGTAGTCAGCGAAGTAAGCGTGAGAGATTACGTTATAGGAGCGGTCGCAGCGGAAATGCCTGCTTCATTTGAGGAGGAGGCTCTGAAAGCGCAGGCGGTCGCAGCTCATACGTATGCGGAAAGACAGCGTGAGATACAGAAGAAGTCCCCCGACCCCGCGTTGGGAAACGCCGATTTTTCGGACGACCCAAACAAGTATCAGGGATTTTTCACCAACGAAATGATACATCATTATTTCGGGGAGAACTACGATATTCACTATAAGAAGATAGCCGCCGCTGTTGACGAGGTACTGCCGTATATAATGGTATACGAGGACGAGCCGATAATCGCGGCATTTCATTCGATGTCCTCGGGCAAGACGGAAAGCGCAGAAAACGTGTGGGGCGCGGCTGTGGAATATCTTGTTCCTACGGACAGCGAAGCGGACATGGAAGCTCCGGGTTATATCGAGGAAACTGAGATAGACGAGCAGTTTGTCAAAACAAGGCTTGAAAGGGTGTTCGAGGGCATAAAGTTGGAAGAAGACCCCGAAAAATGGCTCGTTATAAAGAAAAAATCCCCCTCGGGAACGGTTCTTACGGCAGAAGCAGGGGGAATAGAGGTGACGGGCGGCGAAATACGTGAAACGTTCGGACTTCGTTCGGCGGATTTCACGGTAAGCTGTAAGGACGGCAAGATAATTTTCACCACAAGGGGATACGGTCACGGCGTGGGAATGTCGCAGTACGGAGCGAATTACATGGCACAGCAGGGCAGTACGTGGCGTGAGATCCTCGAACACTATTACAGCAAAGCGGAGATAGTCGGAGTGAGTTAAGAGCTTTTTTCATAAAATAATCCCGATAAATTTATAAAAAAGCGTTATTTTGTATTGTTTTTTTGTAAAAAATCATGTATAATTAATTATGAACTATAAATGAGCATTATACAGCAAATTGCACAATGAAGCCATTAGCCATTAGCCATTAGCCTTTAGCTAAGGTGTTCGTTAAGCTAACAGCTAAAGGCTATCAGCTTTTGTGATTTGTGCCAAATGTGCTAATTTATAACATGATACTATTTGCAAATAAAACTGAGATACAGGAGGAATTTTATATGAAAAAGGCTTTCAGGCGATTATCTTCGGCTCTTGCCGCTTTAACTATAATTATTTCGGGAGCCTCGGGCGTTTTACCTATGCCGCAAACAGCAGAAGCGGCAGGAAATATTTTGGCGTTCCCGGGAGCTGTGGGCGGCGGAAAATACGCCACAGGCGGACGGGGCGGCGAGGTCTACCACGTTACCAATCTCAACGACAGCGGCGCAGGTTCTTTCCGTGACGCCGTGAGCAAATCGGGACGTATCGTAGTTTTCGATGTAAGCGGAACTATCGAGCTTAAAAGCAATATCTTATGTCAGGGCAATATTACCATTGCAGGACAGACAGCTCCGGGCGGCTCGGGCATCACTTTGAAAAACTACAAAATGGGTATGGCAGGGGACAATATCATCTGCCGCTACATAAGCTCACGCCCCGGACCTTACGCTTCTACCAGCTCGGGAAATGACGCGTGGGGCGGAGCGAAAGGCTCAAATTCCATAATCGACCATTGCTCAATGGGTTGGACGACCGATGAGCAGTGGGGACTTTACTCAAATAATATGAACTACACCGTCCAGTATTCCGTTATAGGACCTGCCGATTCATGGGGCGGTCATAAAAAGGGACTTCACGGTTTCGGTATGATGATGGGCAAGGGCGAGCTGACCTTTGACCACAATCTTATTATCCATAACGTTTCCAGAAATTTCCGAGGAAAGGTGTCGGGTACATATACCGCCGATTTCACCAACAATATCATCTACGACTGGGGCTATCAGACGGCATACGGCACTATCGGTCATGTGAATTACGTCAACAACACTCTTAAAGCAGGCAATTCCACGACAGGCGGCTACCACTGGATGTACGTTGACAGCAGCACTTCTCCCGAGAATTTCAAGGTGTACTGCGCAGGCAACCGACTTATCAACAAGGACGGAACGCTTCACGCCATTACAAACGACAACTGGTCGGGAGTTTCCGTGAAAGCGTCTATAGGAATTACCAAGGACGACCTGTATTCCGCCGTTCCGTTTGCTATCAGTTCGGGAGGGGAGAATCTTTCCTCAGTCGAGGGAGCGGAGTCCGCCGAAGCCTCGTTCGACCATGTAGTAAGCTTTGCAGGCAACGGAATCTCTCCCGAAAAGCGTACCGCTATCGACCGTCAGTGCGCAGACGAAACGAAAAACGGCACAGGCTCATGCTCGGGAACTTCCGAATACGACGCAGCCATGACCGACCTTGACAAGTACAAGGTCAAGTGCGGCGTGACCTACGAATATCCTGCCGCCGTCCTCAAAAAGGAGATAACAGACGGGGACAACGACGGAATGGCGGACGATTGGGAGCTTGCAAGAGGACTCGATCCTGCCGACCCGACTGATTACAAGGGCGATTACTGCGGTCAGGGCTACATGAATATCGAGTATTATATAAATGACCTTACTGTAAATTCATTCCCTGAAGGTGTTGTAACTCTTTCGCCTGAAACTCCGGGATTTCCCGGATTTCCTGCAAGATCGGCTTTTGAAACTATCGAAGCCGAATCACTTACCTCTGTAAATGACGGCGTAGTTATTGAGGATTTATCAACAGGCGGGCAGAATATAGGTTTTATCGAAAACGGTGACTATGCAATGTATCCGAGAGTTGATTTCGGCGACGGCGCAAGAACGTTCGGCGGCAGAATATCGGGAAATGCCGCAGTCATGGAGCTTTACCTCGACAGCATGGACGGTAAACCTGCGGCATCGGTCAGCTTCAGAGGTACAAGCGGATTTTCGGATTATCAGGAGCAGACTTTCAGCATTCCCACGATAACGGGAGTACACGATCTGTATATCAAATTTAAGGGCGGAGAGGGTTATCTGCTCAATGCGGACAGCTTTATCTTCGGCAGCGAGGGACTTCCAATGAATGGAGCGATGTTCTCGAATGTCAAGGTAACGGATCAGGCGAACCCCGGTTCATGGAGGATAGACTATAACGCAGGCGTAGGCTCGGCTGTTTTCGGCGACCGTGATTTCACTATAACGGAGCTGCCCGATTATCTCAACGGCGCGGAAATACTCATGACCTCATGCGACGCCAAGGGTACGACGGGCGAGGCGGCTACGTTCGTTTCAAACGGCGATATTGACCTTTACGTGGCGGTTGACAGCCGTGTTGAGAATACGCCCGATTTCTTGAAATATTGGGAGAAAATGCCCGAGACCATGACGATTTCAAACGATGTGACTTTTGTGATATACAAGTGGGCGGCGTTCCCGGGCGATCTTATTTCTCTGGGCAGCAACGGTCAGACGTATCAGTGTGTGAATTATACGGTATTTGCGCAGCCGTACATTCCCGAGGTCATTCCCGGAGATGCCAACGGGGACGGCGATATTTCCATTGCCGACCTTGTTGAGCTTTCAATGCACCTCCTCGGCGAAGAACCCCTTGTTTCGGGTACGGGCGGAGATGCAAACTCAGACGGCGTTATTGACGTTTACGATATGATAACTCTGAGAAAGATACTCGGTAAAAGAAGATAATTTAACGCAACTCAATGTACTTAAGCGAACTAATATCGGGATTCCAAAGGGACGGTGTCCCTTTGGCGGAGTCCAGAGGCAGCGCCTCTGGTGGGGTGCGGGGCGAAGCCCTGCATAGCGTTTAAGCGCTCCGCAAAGGGTGAATCCAAAACCGATTCCGTGAATCGGTTTTGGAGAGGGAACGCCCTGCAAGAGAGGGCGTTCCCTATGAAAGAAAAAAGAAATAAAATTTTCTAAGCTGATGCCGTACATATATAAAAAGGCTGCCGAATCGTCAAAGGATACGGCAGCCTTTTGACTTTTCTGTAAGATAATGCTAACTGAAAAGACGTTTCCAAAAGTAAACATTCCCACTATTTTGAAAATTTTTTGGTATAATATAAATATAAAAGCAAAAAAAGGCGGTGAGGTATGAAAAGAGTGGAAATATTCTCAGACGGCGCATGCAGCGGCAATCCCGGTCCGGGAGGATACGGCACGATACTCCGATTCGGCGCGGTCGAAAAGGAATTGTCCGGCGGAGAAGCTCATACCACCAATAACCGCATGGAGCTTATGGGCGTAATAGCAGGACTTTCTGCGCTTAAAGAGCCGTGCAGCGTAATACTTACCACGGACAGCAAATATGTTGTTGACAGCATAACAAAAGGCTGGGTGTACGGCTGGCAGAAAAAGGGCTGGAAAAAATCGGACGGAAAACCTGCTCTGAACGTCGATCTATGGGAACGTCTGCTGCCGCTTCTTGCAAAACACGATGTAAAATTCAACTGGGTAAAGGGTCACGCAGGTCATCCCGAAAATGAAAGGTGCGACCGCCTTGCTGTTGAACAGAGGGAGCTATTCAGTTAACGGAGGTTTTAAATATATGGAAAAAAGATTTATATATGCGGACAATGCGGCTACGACAGCCGTTTCGGAGGAGGTATTGAATGCGATGCTCCCCCATTTCCGCACGTCCTACGGCAACGCTTCAAGCATTTATGAGCTTGGACGAAACGCCCAGCGAGATGTGGAAAACGCCCGTGAAAAAGTTGCGGCGGCTATCGGCGCAGACCCCATTGAGATTTTTTTCACAAGCTGCGGCTCAGAGTCCGACAACTGGGCGATAAAGGGTACTGCCGAGCAGCTTGCAAAGAAAGGCAAAAAGCATATCGTAACTTCGGTCATCGAGCATCACGCTGTACTCCATACCACGGAATATCTTGAAAAACACGGCTTTGAGGTCACATACGTTCCCGTAAACGAAAAGGGACTTATCGACCCCGAGGACGTCAGAAAAGCCATACGTGAGGATACGGCTCTCGTTACGATAATGTACGCAAACAACGAGATCGGAACTATTCAGCCTATAGACGAAATAGCGGCGATATGCAAGGAAAAAAAGGTGCTTTTCCATACCGATGCGGTGCAGGCGGTGGGACACGTTGAAATTGACGTACACCGTCAGGGGATAGACATGCTGTCGCTTTCGGGTCACAAGATACACGCTCAGAAAGGTATCGGCGCGCTGTATGTGAGAAAGGGCGTTGTCCTGCCGAATCTTATTCACGGCGGCGGTCAGGAACGCAGAAAACGCGCGGGTACGGAGAACGTTCCCGCTATCGTGGGACTTGGCGTGGCAACAGAGATTGCGTGTAAAGATATTGCGGAAAAAACTGCAATAGTCACCGAAAAGAGAAACCGTATCATAGACGGTCTGCTCAAAATACCATATACCCGTCTTAACGGCGACAGGGACAAGCGTTTGCCGGGAAATCTGAATATTTCCTTTGAGGGTATCGAGGGAGAATCCCTGCTGCTTATGCTGGATATGTTCGGTATCTGCGCATCGTCGGGTTCGGCGTGTACGTCGGGTTCGCTCGATCCGTCCCACGTCCTGCTTGCTATCGGCTTGAAGCATGAGGTCGCTCACGGTTCGCTGCGTCTTTCTATCGAGGAGGACTTGACGGACGATGATGTTGACTATATAATCGAGACTGTTCCGAAAGTGGCTGAACGGCTTCGTGCGATGTCTCCCGTGTGGGAAAAGATGATGAAGGGCGAAAAGTACGAATAAAGCGTAGTTTTTCTAATAGAAGGAGTTTGATATATTATGATGTACAGCGAAAAGGTAATGGACCATTTTACGAATCCCCGTAACGTCGGCGAAATTGAAAATGCGGACGGCGTGGGCGAGATAGGAAACGCCAAGTGCGGCGATATTATGAAAATGTATCTGAAGATAGACAACGGAACTATCACGGACGCAAAGTTCAAGACGTTCGGCTGCGGAGCGGCTATCGCAACATCGTCAATGGCGACTGAGCTTATAAAGGGAAAGTCCATAGACGACGCTTTGAAGCTTACAAACGATGCCGTAGTCGAAGCTCTTGACGGACTTCCGGCAGTAAAGATACACTGCTCCGTTTTGGCGGAACAGGCGGTGCGTTCGGCTCTTTCGGACTATTACACACGTCAGGGAATAGACCCTCTGCCTATCGTTGGCGAGGTTCACATGCCCGAGGAATAAAAATTATCCCGTCAGAAATTTGGTTCTGACGGGATTTTTATATTATTCTTTGGTCATCAAAGCGACCGAGTGAGCAGAGATACCGAGTTTTTCACCTGTGAAGCCGAGGTGTTCTTCGGTGGTGGCTTTCACGCTTATCTGCGAGACCTCGCAGCCGCAGGCTTTAGCGATATTCTCACGCATAGCCGTGATATAAGGAGCAAGCTTGGGTGCTTGAGCGATAACGGTCGCATCAATATTTCCGACAGTATATCCCTCCTCACGGCATATAGCGGAAACTCTTTCAAGGAGCTTCATGCTGTCTGCGCCCCTGTATTCCTCGTCCGTATCGGGGAAATGCTTGCCAATGTCGCCGAGAGCGAGCGCGCCGAGCATGGAATCCATGATCGCATGAAGCAGTACGTCAGCGTCGGAATGTCCCAAAAGACCTACGGTATGGGGAATTTCCACACCGCCGAGTATCAGCTTTCTGCCCTCTGTCAGCTTATGAACGTCGTAACCGTGACCTATTCTGAACATATCAAAACTCCTTCATTTTTAATTATATGCAGTTCAGCAGAGTTTCCGCAATTTTAATATCCTCGGGGGTAGTAATTTTAATATTTGTGTAGTCGCCCGTCGTCATGCAGACCTTGCAGCCGATAGCTTCGGCAAGCTGGCAGTCGTCCGTAAAATCAAGACCGTGTTCAAGGGCAAAGTCAACGCCCTCGAAGTAGATTTTTTTCTTGAATATCTGCGGCGTCTGAGTGATATAAAGCGTATTTCTCGGCGGAGTATCGGTAATAAGTCCGCCGTCAACGACCTTGATAGTGTCTTTTACAGGTACGCCGAGAGTCGCTCCGCCGAAAACGGAAGCGTCTTTAACGGTTTTTTCGATATGCTCGGGCTTTACGAGAGGTCTTGCTCCGTCATGAACGGCGATAAGCTCGGTATCCTTGGAAATACAGCGCATTCCGTTGATAACGCTTTCCTGACGGCTGCTGCCGCCTGCGGTGCATGTTTTAAGCTTGGTGATGCCTGCCGCCTCCGCTTCGGCTTTTATGGCGGAAATGTCGCATTCACGGGCGACTATTATGATCTCCCTGATACTGGGTGAACGCTCAAAGGCGAGCATAGTATGACCGATAACGAGCCGATCGCCGAGGGGCATGAGTATCTTGTTTACGCCGCCCATGCGAGTAGAATTGCCTGCGCACACAATTACAACTGATGTATTCATGGTGTTCTCCTTGTTTGCTTGATAATGCCGTTGGCTAAAGTGGATTTTGTTTCCTGTATTTTCTGTTAAAGAGGAAACTCTTGGCGTCCATTATCGTGAATTGGACTGTGAAAATCATGGAGACTAACGGTATCGTGCTGATTATGGGGATTTTTACAGTCCAATTCACGACAACAGAGATTCCAAAGGGGTCACCCCTTTGGCAGGGGGTGCAGGGGGACAGAGTCCCCCGCTTTAAGTTTACGTCATTATTACGTTACCTGTCCTTGCTTGGTTCGACAGGTGAGGTGCGGATACGTATTTTCGGCAGTTTTTCAAGGGTATAATAATAATTTAACAGCCCGTCCTCTGCGGAAATATCGTTTTCTCCGCTTGCAGGGGGCGCAAAAATTTTAAGGGTCATATCCGCCGCGCCGCTGAGCCGTTTTTCATAGAAAGCAGGCATAAGGTCGATAGTTCGCGCTTTCGGGGACTTATAGAACCACATGCCGTTCAGCTCCATCATAAGGTTGGAGTCGTCCTCGAAGATCGCCTCGCAGAAGTGGGGATCGCCGTCAAAATGCAGCGGAACTGCAATACCGTCCGAATCCTCCGCGCCGCCCCACCGAAGCGTAACGGGCAGGGAAAGCTGTTCGCCCTGAGTGAGGGAGGGGGTGAACCAAGAATCGTGGATTATCTTCTTGTAGGTCTGCAAAATGGGCTGTTCTATGCCGACATCGGGGTTGTTGGGGTCTTGTATTTCAAGTCCGAGCCGACCACGATCGCGGAACTGATAGAAAGTAAATCCCGAGAACCAGTCCGCCTGCTCGTTTTTAAGAATATCGCAGAAAAGTCCGACCATTTCCGCTTGTTCGTAAGCTCCCGTAACGTCGCCGTCTGAATTAAATTCGGACATTACCATAGGCTTTGCAAGTCCGCCGCATATGTATTTGAACCGCTCGAAACTCGCCTTAGTCAGGTCGTAAATCTCACGGACGGAGCTTCTGTTGTGGGATTTTCCGCCCGTTTCGGCAACGTCAAAGGGCCAGCCCCAATGCAGAGCCATATATTTATCAACGGAGAAAATATCGGTCTCACGGACAGCCTGAGCGAACTCCTTTTCCATTTCGATCTCGCCGCCCTTTTCGGGATGTTCCACGCCGCCGATGCAGAGAATAGTCCGAACATTCGGGGCGTGTTCCTTGATGATTCGTGACGCGCGGCAGAAAAAGTCCGCAACCTCCTGATAGGAAGCTCGTTTTGTAAAGGCGAACCAGTTGCCCGTAGCTTCGTGGTTGATACGGAGCATGAGCCGTCCGAACGGTTTGAGATCGTCGCCTATAGCCGCAAGCATTTCGTCTGTAACGTTAGGGTCGATAGTAAGCGTGAGGGTAACGTCCTGACCGTGACGGCGAACGTCACGCATCTGCTCAAAGGGTTCGCCGCTTGTATTGCCGCCGAGACCTCCGAGATACGGGAAATAGTCGTCATAGGGGTAGTCCCACTGAAAGGAAATATCGGCGTCTTTCATGGCTTCGGAGATACGTGCAGGCCACTGTTCGTCAAAAGGGTAGTAGCAGTACATTAGGGAGATACTGCGGTGAGGTCTGCCCAATTTACGGAGAATGTAATCCTGATTTACGTATTCTCCGCGTTCCGAGCCGTCGCCGAGATCGACGGCGCACCTTGCTTTACCCAAGGTCACTTTGTAGATCGTGTCCATAAGATACCTTACCTTATTATATATCAATTATTTTTATTATCAGTTTCGTTAATAAATTCGGCGACTATATATCTCGGACGCTGTTTGACCTCGGCGTAGATTTTGCCTACGTATTCGCCGATAATTCCGAGAGCGAGGAGCTGCAAGCCGCCTATGAACCAGATAGCGCACATGGTACTTGACCAGCCAAGCTCCGAACGTCCTATAATTTTCACCGCAAACGCCCATATAATGGCAAGAACGCTTATAATAGACATAAGAAAGCCGACGGTCGTTATAAGCTTTAGCGGTTTGGTGCTGAACGAAGTGATGCCGTTTACCGCAAAGGCAAGCATTTTTTTCAGGGGATATTTGCTTTCGCCTGCAAAGCGTTCCGCGCGTTCGTAATAAACGTTGCAGCTTTGGAAACCGATAAGCGGCACAAGACCCCTGAGAAACAGGTTTACCTCCCTGTAATTCGCCAGCTCTTTAAGGACACGGCTGCTCATAAGTCGGAAGTCGGCATGGTTGTACACCACGTCCGCGCCCATGATCTTCATAAACTTATAAAAGCCCTCTGCGGTGAACTTCTTAAAAAACGTGTCTGTTTTTCTTGCGCTTCTTACGCCGTACACGACCTGATTTCCCTCGTGATATTTTTCGACCATAGCGTCAATGGCGTTGATGTCGTCCTGTAGGTCGGCGTCCATAGTGATAGCCATGCTGCAAATATCCTTGACCGTCATGAGACCTGCAAGGACGGCGTTCTGATGACCGCTGTTTCGCGCAAGGTTTATGCCCGAAAAATACTGTGGGTCGGCAGCGTGAAGCTCGCATATAATGTCCCATGTTTTATCTTTTGAGCCGTCGTTTACGAAAACCACACGGCTTTCCTTTGAAATAAGCTCCCGTTCGATAAGGGAAGCGTATTTTTCTTTCAGACGTTTAGCTGTCTCATGGAGAACAGCCTCCTCGTTGTAGCATGGGACGACCATATAAAGGGTCTTTTCATCTGCCATTTTCAATTCTCCTGTCGAACCAAAATATTTTCGGCATTTTCCGTTTTGAGGAAAATGCCGAACTGCCGCGGCACAAAGGTTCTGCGCCGCAAAATAATTATAATCTGTTTTTCTCGTCCTCGATCATTTTAAGGAGGTCGTCAACGGACATATCCGAGGGCTTCTTTGAAGATCTCGGACTGCTTTTGCCGAGAATATCGGAAATATCGGGCGAACTGCTCTTTTTGGGAGCGGCGAACTTTGTTTCCGCCGGTCTTGAAGGAGCGTTTCCGCCTCTGAGTTCCGCGACCTGAGCGGCGGAGAGAATGCCCGTATTATCGGAAACGGTCTCGGCAGGCTTTCTTATATTGAAAGTGCCTGTACGCTCGGCTTCGGCGGTCTTTCTGAGCATTTCCTCACGGAGCGTTTCAGCCGTGGGCGCAGAGGACGAGATATTGCCGGGATTTCTTGCGGCAAAGCTTGATTCTGCGGTGCTTGTAGTGGAGAAAGACATAGTACTGCCGAGACTGCCGCTTTTCTGCGCCTTGAACTGCATGGTGCGTTCCTTTTCTCTCTCTTTCTGGTAGGGAGATTCGGGATTTACCTGTTTCTGAGTGAAGTTCTCGGCAATAGACATTTTTTTGCGTTCAAACTCGGGATTTGCCGAAACAGCGGGGTTAGGATCGTAGAGTGGATCGGCGGACTTTGCTTTTCTGTTTGCGTCTTCGTCGTCCTCATCGTATTCATAGAAGCCGAAGTCCTCCTCGTCCTCCTCATCGTCCGAGGAGCGCGACCTGAGAATAGCTGAAATAATGAAAATAACAAGTATCAGACCTGCAACGCCGAGGAGGATTATCCTGCCCTTCATATCGAGAGCGAAGTTGATAAATCTGCCCAGCTCCTTGCTTTCGGGGTAGCCTGTGCATACCGCGGCGATCTTATCCTTGGTGATAGAACCCTCGGTATCCTCGTGGAAGGAATCCTTTGTATAATAAGAAAGCGAACCGTCCTCGCCCTCGGCGGCAAAGCTGACGCTTCTGAGGCAGAGGTTTGAGGGGTTATCGGCAGGGTAACAGAGGATTATATCTCCCGTGGCGATGCTGACCTTTGAAGCGTCCATGGAAATAAGAGCTGCGCCCGTGGTAAGCTCACCTGCCATAGGGTTATCCTCTCCGATAACATAAATGTATCTTCCGAAGATCTTGGGAGTTTTGCCTCCTGCGAATAAAATGTTGACAGCCGCTGATACTATGATAGAAGCGATACAGACGATCGTTATCAGCAGTTTCAGTACGGAGAATCTTTTCTTTCTTTCCATGTTGATGAGGTCCTTTCGTTTTTACTTTCTACACATGCACTTTATTTTCCGAAAAAAAGTGCTTCTAATTTATTATACCATATAAATTCGGAAATTTCAATCTTTTTTTGATTTTTTTTCATTTTTTTTGCAGATAATGTTCGTAAAAAGAATTGATAATGTTCCCGTCAAATTAACATCGCGTTAAAAATTTACTTTATTGTGTTAATGCACAGAATTTTCAACAGAAAAACTCAGTTTAAGACAAATTGAACATACGGTTGGTTCATTTTTTGGTCATAATGTAAGCTGTTTGCAGTAATATGTAAATTCCGTGGATAAATATTTGTACAAATATACAATTGAAATGTTTCGGGAAATATGGTAAAATAATATTGTATACTGAATGTACAAGGAATCAGTTCAGTTCCGATTGTGTTTCGTATAAGTCTCACAAATAAATACTATCAGTAAAATCTTTAAGGCGTAACTGATACGCCGCGATCAGAAAGGAGATCGTTTATGACAGCCACAAAAGCGCAGATTCTCGATAAGATCAAAGTAGACTTCCCTAAGAAGCTCCAGTCGCTCTACAGCGTAACTCCGGAGGAGGCGTCCGATAAACAGGTTTATCAGGTGCTTTCGTCTATAATCGTAGAAGTTCTCGGAAATAAGAGACAGAGCTTTATCAATCATACCCATTCCGTAGGCGGAAAACAGATATACTATCTTTCAATGGAGTTCCTTATGGGACGTTCGCTGAAAACAAGTCTCTATAATCTCGAAATTGCCGACGATGTTCGCGCAATGCTCAAAAAGTACACCATTAATCTTGAAAAGGTATTCGATCACGAGCCTGACGCAGGTCTCGGAAACGGCGGTCTGGGCAGACTTGCCGCATGTTACCTCGACGGACTTGCAACAACGGGATTCCCTGCAATGGGATATTCTCTCTGCTATGAGTACGGTATCTTCCAGCAGAAGCTGGAGGACGGCTGGCAGACCGAGCTTCCCGATAACTGGCTCCCCGGCGGAAGCGTATGGCTCGTACCCAAGCCCGAGCTTGCCATTGAAGTCCACTTCGAGGGCGATCTTCAGGAATACTGGGACGACCGCTACCACTATATCTCCCATGTAAACTACAATACCGTTGTCGCCACACCTTATGATATGTACGTATCGGGCTACGGCAGCGAGGGAGTTTCCGTTCTTCGTCTGTGGTCGGCGAAAGCTCCGAGCTTCAATATGGTTGACTTCAACGAGGGCAACTACGCAAAGGCTCTTGCGCAGAACGCAACGGCAAACGCTATTTCAAAGATACTTTATCCTAACGACAACCACGCCGAGGGCAAGAGTCTCCGTCTGAGACAGCAGTATTTCCTCTGCGCGGCATCTATCGGCGATATAGTAAACAGCCATATGATGGTTTACGGAACGCTCGAAAACCTTGCCGACAAGGTAGCTATCCACATCAACGATACTCACCCGACCCTTGCTATCCCCGAGCTTATGCGTGTTCTTCTTGACGACTGCGGCTACGGCTGGGATCAGGCGTGGGACATCGTAACAAAGACGTTCGCCTATACCAACCACACCGTAATGGCTGAGGCTCTGGAGAAATGGGACGTGAACCTCGTGAGAACGGTTATCCCGAGAATTTTCTCCATTATCGTGGAGATCAACAACCGCTACTGTCAGTCCCTTATGGAAAAGAACGGCGGAGACAGCGCAAAGACTACACGTATGTCGATCATCAAGGATAACATGATCCACATGGCTACCCTCTGCGTTGCTGCTTCACACAGCGTAAACGGCGTATCTAAGCTCCATTCCGAGATAATCAAGGATTCCGTATTCCATGACGAATACGAGCTTACGCCCTATAAGTTCAAGAACGTAACAAACGGCATTGCCTACAGAAGATGGCTCTATCAGTCGAACCCCGGTCTTACGAAGCTCCTCACGGAGACTATCGGAGATAAGTTCATTAAGGACGGCTCGGAGCTTGAAAGCTTCCGCGCGTTCGAGAACGATACCGCTGTTCTCGAAAAGCTCGCTGAGGTCAAGAAAGAGAATAAGCAGAAGTTTGCAAAGCACGTCAAGTCCTCAAGCGGCATAATTCTCGATACGGACAGGATCTTCGACGTACAGGTAAAGCGTCTGCACGAATACAAGAGACAGCACCTCAACGTTATGAACATTCTTGCGGATTATGCGTACCTGCTTGCAAATCCCGACGCGCCGTATACTCCCAAGACCTATATCTTTGCGGCTAAGGCTGCTCCCGGATATTACCTTGCAAAGCAGATAATCAAGATGATTTGGGCTATTTCTGAGGAGATACGCAAGAATCCCAAAATTTCGCAGAAGCTTCAGGTAATTTTCCTCGAAAACTACTGCGTAACGCTTTCCGAAAGACTTATGCCGGCGTCCGATATTTCTGAGCAAATTTCTCTTGCAGGCACAGAGGCTTCGGGTACGGGAAATATGAAGTTCATGCTCAACGGCGCAGTTACTCTCGGTACGCTTGACGGCGCAAACATCGAGATAAAGGAGGCTGCCGGCGACGACAACATCGTAATTTTCGGCATGACAACTCCCGAAGTAAACGAGCTTAAAGCGCGCGGCTACAGTCCTATCAATTATTACAACGGCGACGGACGCATCAAAGAGGCTATCGAGCGTATGTATCACGGCATAAACGGCTGTACCTTCAACGATGTTGCGAACTCTCTGAAAGACCGCGACCCCTATATGGTTCTTGCCGACTTCGACAGCTACCGCAAGGCGCAGGCATATATCACAGAGTGCTACAACGATAAGATGAAGTGGGCTAAGATGTCCCTTAATAATATCGCAGGAGCAGGCATCTTCTCCGCCGACCGTGCAGTTACGGAGTATGCGGATAATATCTGGCATCTGAGATAAAACAAGAGCGAATTAAGAGTTATTGGATATGTGAATTTTTCTTGTCCTTTAACTCTTAATTCTTGATAACATAAAAATCGGAGGATCATGCAATGAAACCAATATATGATACTTGGAAGCTTGAGTATAAATCCATATTCGGCGCGGTGCGGCAGTTTGTGACATGCCGTTTCTCTATCAGGCTCTCAAAGGAAATACGTCCCGATTTTCCCCCTGTTCTCGTGCTTTTCAGGACAGGCTTCAAGGAGCGTTTTCTCCCCATGAGCGTTACCGCCGAGGAGGAGGACTGCTTCGTATATTCATGTGATTTTACTCCCCGTTACAGCGATGTTCATTACTATTATTTTTCCTATACCAGCGGCGGCATGAGACATTATATAAAGAAGGTCAACTGCCATGAGGGCGCGGAACGTGACGGCGGACTTTTTCAGCTTACCGTATACGCCAACGACTACGAAACGCCCGATTTCTTGAAAGGCGGCGTAATGTATCAGATCTTCCCCGACCGCTTCTGCAAGAGCGGCGAGGTTCACGAAAATATCCCCGACGGACGTGTTCTCCGTGAGGACTGGGAGGGTACTCCGTGGTATAAGCCCGACCACAGCGGTCACGTCTGGAACAACGATTATTTCGGCGGCGATTTCAAGGGAATACAGTCAAAGCTCGGGTATCTCAGCGATCTGGGCGTTACCTGCATCTATCTGAACCCGATCTTTGAATCCCACGAAAATCATCGCTACAACACCGCCGACTACATGAAAGCCGACCCTCTGCTCGGTACAAATGACGACTTCGAGGAGCTGTGTGCCGAAGCTAAAAAATACGGCATATCAGTTATCCTTGACGGCGTATTTTCGCATACGGGAGCGGACAGCCGATATTTCAACAAGTTCGGACGCTACAAGGACGAGCAGGGCGCATATCAGTCTAAGGAAAGTCCGTATTACGATTGGTATACATTTATAAATTATCCAAACGAATACGAAGCATGGTGGGGTATAGACACCCTCCCGAACGTGCTTGAGAATAACGACGATTACACGGAGTTTATCTGCGGCGAGGACGGAGTGCTTCACTACTGGCTCAGCAAGGGCGCGGCAGGCTTTCGTCTTGACGTTGCGGACGAGCTGCCCGACCAGTTCCTCAATAATCTGAGAAAGTCCGTAAAAGCCTACAGCAAGGATAAAATAGTTATCGGAGAGGTATGGGAGGACGCTTCAAACAAGGAGAGCTACGGCATAAAAAGACGTTATCTTCTTGGCGACCAGCTCGATTCCGTAATGAATTACCCGTTCAGGGAGGCTATCATCAATTTTGTAAAGGGCGGTTCTGCGAGGGATTTCATTTACTCTATCATGACTATCCTCGAGAACTATCCTCAGCCGTCCATAGACGTTCTTATGAACTTTGTATCGACCCATGACATCGAACGCGCCATTAACCGTCTTGCAGGAGATTACTGCGATGACAAGAGCAAGGACTGGATGGCGGAGCGTTACCTGACTGACGAGCAGTACAGGCAGGGCAAAAATATGCTCAAAGTCGCCATGGCTCTTATGTTTTTCCTGCCGGGCGTTCCGAGCATCTATTACGGTGACGAAGCGGGACTTCAAGGCTATAAAGACCCGTTCAACCGACGCTGCTATCCGTGGGGCAAGGAGGATAAGGAGCTTATCGGCTACGTTTCGGAGCTTAGCCGTGTAAGAAAGTCCATTCCAAACATGAAAAGCGGTCGGACGTATTTCGTAATAAACGACGGACAAACGATCGACGAGCGAGTTGTCGCCTTTACAAGACAGGGTACGCCTATCGACTACCTGATATTCGTAAACAGGAGCGGCGACGAAGTCAAAATTATGGATATTTCGCAGAAGCTCGGACATTTCGCGGATTTTCAGCCCTTTAACGGCAGCTATGAGAACGACTGTATTACGATCCAACCATACGGCTACGTTGTGGTAACTGCAAGATTTATAGGATAATGTCGGGATTAAGCAGGGGGACTCTGGCTAACCGCCCCGTACCCTCTGTCACTTCATGACATCTCCCTACACTGTAGGGAGTCACCCCTGAACCCCCTGCCAAAGGGGTGACCCCTTTGGAATCTCTGCTGTCGTAAATTTTCCTGCATAAAGCCTGCCGTATAAATCCGAATCCGTATTTTTATGGCTTTATGCAGGGAAATTTACGATATAGGGTTCAAACAGTCTCCCTTTAACAAGAAGTACAGTGAAACAATATCCTCGGCATAAATACCGCAATAATTTAAGATTATTTTAAGAAAAGTCAAATATAATATAAGAGGATCAAACGATCCCCCAATTCCCCTTCTATATTTATTTAAACTTACTATGGCTGTACTTCGGTATAGCCCTTTTCTTTTGGAGGGAAGAAGATACATTGGTTAAATCAGTTTAAAATATCGGCGCACTATTGACAAACGGCTTGATATAGTGTATAATGTGTAAAGTGATTTTGTTTGACACCCGAAGGAGGCTGACTGATGGCAAAGAAACTGGAATTTGCTATGCTCCTTGACTGCTACGGCGAGCTTCTTACCGAAAAGCAGCGAAAAGCTATGGAGCTTTATTATTATGAGGACCTTTCTTATGCGGAAATAGGCGAACCCGATGAAATTTCCCGTCAGGCAGCATGCGGACTTATCAAGCGTTCCGAATCCTTATTGTTAATGTATGAGGAAAAGCTCGGCATGGCAAAGCAGCTTGTAGCGATGCGCCAATGCCTTGAAAATATAAATAATGCGGCGGATTCCATTTCCGACAGCAATATCAAAAATGCGATCAAGAACGAAGTCAATAACGGAATTAAATTATTGTAAGTATTATGCTTTTGTAAGCATTATAAAACTATAAAACGCGGAAACAGATTTGAGTTTCGTAAGTACTAACGAGTTTACGAGTGGAAACGCGACACAGGCTGCGGCGGCTCGCCGCAAAGGGAGGGTTTGTTTATGGCATTTGAGGGTCTTTCCGAAAAACTGAATAACGTCTTTAAAAAGCTGAAATCAAGAGGAAAACTCACGGAAAAAGATGTCAAAGAGGCAATGCGTGAGGTAAAGCTCGCCCTTTTGGAAGCCGACGTAAGCTACAAGGTCGTTAAGGATTTTGTGGCTAAGGTGTCGGAACGAGCAGTCGGCGAGGAAGTGCTGAACAGCCTTACTCCGGCTCAACAGGTAATAAAAATAGTAAACGAGGAGCTTTGCTCGCTTATGGGCAACAGCAATTCGAGAATAAATTTCGCCTCAAAGCCACCTACGGTGGTCATGATGTGCGGACTTCAAGGCTCGGGTAAAACGACCCATGCCGCAAAGCTTGCAAAAATGCTTAAAAAAGAGGGACACCGTCCGCTTTTGGCAGCCTGCGATATTTACCGTCCTGCGGCTATAAATCAGTTGCAGGTGGTCGGCGCAAAGGCAGAGGTCAAGGTCTTTGAAATGGGACAGATAGACCCAGTTATCATAGCGCAGAAAGCCCTTGTTCACGCTAAGGACTACGGTCACGACGTTCTGATAATAGATACGGCAGGTCGTCTTCACGTTGACGAGGCTCTCATGGACGAGCTTAAAAAGATCAAGGAGCTTACGAATCCCAACGAGATAATGCTCGTTGTAGACGCTATGACGGGTCAGGACGCCGTAAACGTTGCCAAAGCCTTTGACGAAGCGGTCGGGATAACAAGCGTGCTTATGTCGAAGCTCGACTCCGATACGAGGGGCGGCGCGGCACTTTCTGTACTTTCCGTAACGGGAAAGCCTATCAAGTATGTGGGAATGGGCGAAAAGCTGGACGACTTTGAGCAGTTCCACCCCGAACGAATGGCTTCGAGAATACTCGGCATGGGCGACGTTCTCACGCTTATAGAAAAAGCCGAGAACGTTATGACGCATCAGGACGCGGAGAAGCTCACCAAAAAATTCAAGGAAAATAAATTCGACATGAACGACCTGCTCGATCAGATGAAGCAGATAAAGAAAATGGGCAGCATGAAGTCCATTATCGGAATGCTCCCCGGAGTGGGCGACAAGCTGAAAGACGCCGATATTGACGACAGTCAGCTCAACAGGATAGAAGCGATAATAACGTCTATGACAAAGGCGGAGCGTGAGAAGCCGTCGATCATCAATCCCTCCAGAAAAAGGCGAATCGCAGCCGGTTCGGGTACTAAGGTGGAGGAGGTCAACAGGCTTTTGAAGCAGTTCGACCAGATGCAGAAGATGATGAAGCAGTTCACGGGCAAAAGCGGAAAAATGAACCTGCGAAAAGCAAGAAAACAAATAGCGGGTATGAATTTCGATAAAATGACAGGCAAGGGCGGCGGAAATCTGCCGTTTTGAGGTGAGTTATGGATTTTGGTAACCTGTATCTCAGAAGAATAAGAGGGCGACTTCCCGAAACTCCGACAGGCTGGTTGTTTTTTGCGTTAGCTGTTGTTTTCTTACTTGCAGGCGGAAGTAAAAATCTGTGGAGCAAGGTCACGGATAACGAAATGGTTCAGAAAATTCTGAGGGGTACAGCTTATGCCGCTTGCGTCATATTTATAATATTGATGGTAGTGGCGGATTCAAAAAAGAGTTAGCTTTCAATGCGGTCAACCGCTTGAATATACAAAAAATAATTTTTGGAGGTGAATATAAATGGCAGTAAAAATCAGACTGAGAAGAATGGGCGCTAAGAAAGCTCCTTTCTACCGTGTAGTTGTTGCAGATTCCAGATACCCCAGAGACGGAAGATTCGTTGAGGAGATCGGTTACTACGATCCTACGAAAGAACCCTCTGTTGTAAAGATCGACGCTGATAAGGCAAAGGATTGGATCTCAAAGGGTGCGCAGCCTACAGACACAGTAAAGGGACTTCTCAAAAAGGAAGGAATCCTTTAATTTGCATAGCTTAGGAGGAGCAGAGACAAAAGTCTCATGCTCTGTTTCCAAAGCTAAGGAGGACTTATGAAAGATTTACTTTATGCAATTGCAGCAGGACTTGTTGAAGATAAAACTGCTATAACTATCGTTGAGGACGAGCCGGACGAGGAGGGCGTTATCAATTTCCGACTTTCCGTAGCTCCCGACGATATGGGTCGTGTGATCGGCAAGCAGGGCAGGATCGCCAAGGCACTCAGAACTATCATGAGAGCAGGGGCAGCCAAGCAGGATCTCAAAGTTACAGTTACGATTGAATAATAAAATCCCCTTCTGTTTAGTCGGAAGGGGAATTTTTTACAGGAGGGTCGGAATGGATAATCAATACTCATGGGTGCAGTCTGATGAAGCCGAAAAAAGAAGCTTCAAGAAACCGCTGTACCACCTTTTCGGCGGACTTCTCATATATGAGGGGATATTATACGCCGCAGTTATAGCCGTTATCATAGCCGTGATAGTATTTTTTGCCGCATTATCGGCGATAACAAGCGGCAAAATTTCGTATGAAGATACGATGGACAAATTACTGGAGACCGACTGCGGAATGATTCTCGGCGTAACGGCAGGCTGTGTGTTTTTGGCATTGTTTTTCATGAAAAGACTGACGCTCCCGAAAATCTTCACAAGGCGAAGTAAAATGACTCCGACAGCGTTTGTTATACTTTTGACGCTGCTTATGAGCGTACAACTGCCGTTCGCGATTTTTGACGAGGTAATCGAAACGCTTCTGAATATGATAGGACTTTCCGCGCAGGCGTCCATAGAGGCTTCGCAGGCAGGAAGTACGACTATTTCAATGATGCTGTACGCAGGCTTTATAGGACCTGTTGCGGAGGAAATAACGTACCGCGGCTTCACAATGATGACGTTGGAGAAAATGAACTGCGGCAAGGGATATGCGGTTTTGGTATCGTCCGTTATTTTCGGAGTTATGCACGCTAATCTGACCCAGTCTATATACGCTTTTTTTGCAGGGCTTGTGTTCGCCTATGCCGCTATGGAGTTCGGCATAAAATGGTCGATAGCCCTGCATATCGCCAACAATTTCTTTTTCGGGGACGTTCTTTCGTTTATTTCGGACAGGATTCCCGAGCTTGCCGCAAATATTCTTAACTACGGTGTGTTGATAGCTTTTTTCATCGGCGGACTTATTGTGCTTATCGTTAAACGCAAAGCCGTTTTCGGTTATATCAGGGAAAACTACCATACGCCGAGTAAATATTATATGTGGACGTTTTCAAATCCCCTGCTGATAATTTATATCGCTATTAATATGCTGTTGGCTTTACTCGGACTTAGCAAGCTGTGAGCTTTGCAGGGGGACTCTGGCTAACCGCCCCGTACCCTCTGTCACTTCGTGACATCTCCCTACACTGTAGGGAGTCACCCCTGCACCCCCTGCCAAAGGGGTGACCCCTTTGGAATCTCTGCTGTCGTAAATTTTCCTGCATAAAGCCTTCCGTATAAATCCGAATCCGTATTTTTATGGCTTTATGCAGGGAAATTTACGATATAGGGTTCAAACAGTCTCCTTTTGACAAGAAGTAAAGGGAAACAAAATTCTCAGCAAGCTAACATCGTGATTTCACCACATAAATTCCACATCGGGAGCTTTTACGGCTTCGTGAACAGGTTCTTCCGACAAAACGGCAGCCGCCGCTTTGTCGAGAGCCTTTTCGACTTCGATTTTTTCAACAATATCGTGGAAATAATCGTTCAGCGGCATCACAAGCTTAAAGACGTTTATTATCTCCTCCGCAAGCTCGGGGCGGTTAAGCTGCGGTATATCGCTTATTCTGCGGTATGCCGACAGTCCTTTTTTTATGAAAAATTCCTCTGCTTCGGGAACAGTGCATTTCTTTTTCCGCTTATATTCTTCGCCGCCGAAATCTATCCCCTGCTTTTTGAGGGAGTCCGCCATACTCAGGAACTTCTGCGGCTCGTTGGCTATATCTTGTCTGAAAGCTTCCATAACGGCTGCTTCGGGTTTTGAAATGCGAAAACCAAATTCTGCGCCCTCGGGAGAAAGCTCGAAATACAGGGTGGGAGTTTTGTTCCAGTAATACGCCTGATAACGGACGTAAATCCACATGGTATCCCGATAATGAAGATACGGCGGAAAGCTCTCGTCACGGTATATCCTGCCCGTTTTGCATATCATTCCCGATTTTTCAAAGGGCTTGTATATCGCTTCGGTAAGCTCTTTCAGCGGATCGTAGATTTTTTCGGTGTAAATTTTTTTCCTCGGCTCGAACCATTCCTTGCTGTTGTTGAGCCTTATACCAAAAAGAAAGTCTATAGCTTCTTTTGAAAATCCTTTGAACATCTCTGCACCTCACAAAATTTATGTATTTGCGTTTTTGCAATTGACCCGAGTATGATTATATCATATTTCAGGGTAAATTTCAACTGTTGACATTCAGGAAATAATTTGATATAATTAGTCTGTTTTAATATCATTAATTAAAGGCGGTGTATATATAAATGTTAAAAAAAATACTGAGTAAAGCTGCTTGTGCGGAGTGTCGTTTGTGCTGTGTGTTCGACAGGTACGACGTGTGGGAAACTCCGCTTTTCGAGGCTGGAACTATGGAAAAAGTCGCAGCCGCAGTTCCCGACGCGAAATTTGCGAAAAAGGGCGGCGGATTTGTCCTTAATTCGGGGGAGATCGCAGACGGCGAGCTGTTTTCCTGCCCTGCCCTCACCGAAAGCGGCTGTATGCTGGGGGACGATAAACCTTTTGATTGCCGTATATGGCCGTTTCGTGTAATGAAAAGCGGCGAAAGTCGGGTAATAGCGGTTTCCTCGCTGTGCGGCAGCGTTTACGGACAGTCCCACGACGAGCTGAGAGCATTTCTCAAAGAGGGACTTGCGGAGGAAATATTCGCTTATGCGGACAAGTTCCCCGAGGCTGTCCATGAATTGTATGATAATTATTCGGTTCTGCTCAGCGAAAACGAATTATTATCATTGTCTACAACCTAAGCGAATTTTGTTACCCTCTACTTTCTGCTAAAGAGTTATCTTTTGGTGTCCATTATCGTGAATTGGACTGTGGTAATCATGGAGACTAACAGCATCGTACAGATATGAGGATTACTACAGTCCAATTCACGACAACAGAGATTCCAAAGGGGTCACCCCTTTGGCAGGGGGTGTGGGGGACAGAGTCCCCCACTTAAGTTGTGGATAGTGAAAATAATACTAATGAAAGCTGTGATATTGTGTTTGCTGAAAACCTTAAATTCAGTCTGAACGCCACCGTACCCGTATTTTTAATGATGGTATTCGGCTATATATGCAAAAAAATCGGATTGCTGGACGACCATACGACTGCAAAGCTTAATAAATTTACCTTTACCGCAACATTGCCTGCGCTGCTGTTCGAGGACTTATCTTCGGCGGACTTTCGTGTCGTGTGGGACACAAAATTTGTCGTGTTCTGCATAGTCGCAACGCTCCTCAGCGTATGCGCGGCGGTTTTGTATTCCCTGCTTCATAAGGACAAAGCCGAACGGGGAGAGATAATTCAGGCTTCGTACAGAAGTTCGGCGGCGGTACTGGGTATCGCATTCGTTAAAAATATTTACGGTGAAGCTGCTATGGCGGCTCTGATGATAGCAGGAACAGTTCCACTGTACAATATAATCGCCGTAACCGCGCTGTCTGCAACGTCCCCGAAAGAAAAAAGCGGCGGCAGAAAAAAACTTGTCCTCGATACGTTAAAGGGGATCGTCACAAATCCCATTATATTGGGAATAGCGGTCGGTATGGCGTGGTCGCTTCTGCGTATACCGCAGCCTGTTATACTTGCAAAATCCGTGTCTTATCTGGGAAATATGGCAACTCCGCTTTCCCTGATAGCTCTCGGCGCGTCGTTTAAGACAAGCGAAGCCAAAAGCAAGGTAAGGGTCACGCTGGGAATATGCTTTATGAAGCTTATATTGTTCTGCGCGGTTTTCCTGCCGATAGCGATACATATCGGATTCAGGGGTGAAAAACTCATAGCTATCCTCGTAATGCTCGGAAGCGCAACTACGGGAAGCTGCTTTGTAATGGCGAAAAACTTCGGTCACAAGGGTACTATAACAGCCTTTGCGGTAATGCTTACGACCTTGAGTTCGGCGTTTACTCTGACTGCTTGGCTGTTTGTTCTAAAAACTTTAAATTATATATAATATTTTGTCGAAACATGTCATTCATTACATATACCGCTATTTTATTACACCTATATTTATAACATTTTTACAATATTAATGATAATCCTTGACATTTTGTCTGTTATGTGATATAATACAATCAGGAGACAAATCTCCGTTTAAACTATATAATCATTGACTGACGAAAGGGGAAATTACTATGAAGAAAATTTTGACATTTATGACATCCGTATGCCTTGCGGCATCAGTTGTACCTTTTTCCGCATCTGCTGCGGAGTACGAAAAATATCCGAATGCGGCTGACTTCAACACTAATGACGAGTATTATCAGGAGCTTTCGGACGGAATTAAGGACGGCAGATATTTCGCTGATTTCGACGGAAACGGCACGTTCGACGTGATCGACGCTGTTGTGATAATGTATTATATATCTAATGTAATGACGGATAATACGCCTGTCGTTTTTGAGGGAAGGCAGTATATTTGTTCGTTCTCCCAAAACTATAGATACAGTTGTATAAAGAACTACGAGCTTGTTGAAAGAGACGGAATGTACGATTGTTATTTGACGCTTAACAACGATATGCTTGAAAATATTGAGAAATACGGCGATATAGACAATGACGGAGATATTGACGGTAGTGAAATACCTATACTTATGTGCGCATACGGCAAAGGCTTCGAGCGTGGCGATGTGGACTATGACGGCTCTGTTGACGCCTCCGACGCTTCTTACGTTTTGGGATACTATTCCAATTGTCAGGTGGCAGGTGAAATTTCCGAGGTGTTACAGCGGGATATGCTTGAACATGCCGATATGAACGGCGATTCTTCTGTCGATGCAGTCGATGCTTCGCTGATACTTAAAGCTTACGCCGAATCGTCAACCTCCTGATAATTAAGGAATCACTGATCAAATACCGCTTTCAGCTTGGCACGTCATCTGCTTGCATATTTTCTGTCATATTACACAAAAACTCCTTGCCATACACAAAGTATGCCTGTGTCGTTTTTATGCAATCTGACAAAAAATCTGACTG
>JAGAQC010000021.1 GCA_017622925.1 Ruminococcus sp. | reverse complement strand
GAAATCACAAATCAAAAATATCAACGTAACCATATAAATGTAGTCCTATTTTATCAACCCGATTCTACGCCGTTTTTTACGTTTTTTCATACCTTTAACACTCTTTTCGGCTCTTTTAAGTGGCAAACTTGGGTTATACCTCAACTTACATTAAATGTCAAGCAATTCTTTTTTCTGGCTGCTCTCTTTTTTTATACTGCCTACTATTATTTTACACTAAGCAGATCATCGGTGACGTTGATGATTTCGTCCCTGTTCCTTATGATAGACATGGAACTTTTCATCAACTCCTTTAGCTTACTGCTAAGAGCAAGGTATTCGTTCTCTAACTTCTCATCTCTGGTGATATTGGGAAGATAGTCAAGAATTTTCTCTATCCTTGCTTTCTTATCATCAAGTTTCTGCTGTGCCTTGTCAACCTTTTCCTTGACTTCGGAAAGCTCCGCTTCGCCGTCCTCAATCTTCTGTATCTGCTTCCTCAGATCAGCAGTCGCTTCACGGACTTGCACCTGCGTATCATCGAGGAGCTTCTGCTGTTCTTCGAGCTGAGTTTCAGTCGTTGAAAGTACTGCCTTTTTCACAGCTATCTGAGCTTCAACCTGCGCATTCTGCACAGCCAACTCGTCAGCCTGACGGCGTTTCTCCTTGTATTCAGGTAATTCTATTGTACCTCTTGCCTTTTCAGGAGCGAGTGGCTTTATACCATGTTCACGGCATATCTTATTCAGCACTTCCACCTCAGCAGCTCGCCAACGGGCGATTGCCTGCTTTCCCTCTCCGTACCCCATTTCTTTCAAAGCTTGGGCGATACCGTTCTGCGTGTCCTGTCCTCGCTTGTAGTGACCGACAGGAATGTAGTCGATGTGCAGGTGTGGAGTTGCCTCATCAAGATGCAGAACAGCGTTAAAAACATAGAAGTTCGGATTGCGTTTCTGGAAACCTTTCATGTACTCTTTTAGGCAGTCAGCAACAAGCTGAAAGTCCTCTGTTCCATACCCCGAATCTTCTTTCTTGCCAATCTGAACAACGTCCTCATAAAAGCTCTTACGTTTGTCGGCTGAGGTGCGGACAGTGTTGCAGGGCTTCACACCAAACAAGGACTCATAGTAGCTGACATGAATCTTACGATCATTTCTTTTTTGACGAGCATTGTATCTCTCAGTTGATTCAACAAAAAGCTGCTCGTATGCTTCGCCTATCGGCTGGCACACGAAAGTGATGTTATCGGGAGTTCGGAGAGGGTCAACATTCGCCGCCACGAACTCCCTGTTATTGTGAGTCAGAGAGCCTTTGCCCTGACCAAACGAGATTCTTTTTTCTTTCATAATCCGCCTTTCTTGTTCATTGGATTTACTTCTCTTTCTCTACGAAATCCAATAAAAAAATCATAGGCATCACTTCCTTTCATGACCGCTAAGGCGGAAAGGCTATCGCCAGTCCTGATGGACAAATTTTTCCTGAACGACACAATAGAGGGTCGCAGGAAAAAAGATGCGGAGCAGCAGTTACAACGGTGCAGAGCGCCGCTTGTAACTCCGTAGTACTTGCGGCAGCATCAGACCGCCCCAAGAACTACTCCGCCCTACGGGGTAATCCCTGACGGGAAATCATCGGCTGACAGAGCAGCCGAAAAATGTGGGTACAGTAATCAAAAAATCTGCACTACATTTTTGAAAACCACATTAGACTTTCAGACAAAAATGTCCAAAAGAAAATGGGGCGAACACTCATATCTCTGCACCCGTGACGATGCGTGTCGATGGTGACGGTCTTTTTGAGACCTCACAAACATCGTCACGACCGTCACGCATCGTCACGCCCAATCAGAAACAGCTATCGATCATGGCATCAAGTTCATCATTTGATATATCATCAAACAGCGGTTCTGTATCATTGCTTTCAGCTTCATTTACAGGAATATCATTTTCCTGCACTTCTTGTATCGGTTCGGGTATCACCATAACAGGGTGTTCGCTATCATATTTCAGATAGATACGTCTGCCCTTATGTGTTCGCTTATTTGTGTACTGCACAAAGTAAAGATTATACAACTTTCCTGCATTGACATTCAGTTTCAGCGACAGCACATTCGGCTTGATATCCAGTCCCAGCTTTTTGATCAGCTCGGTAGCCGTACCCTCCCATTGCGGATTGTCCTCATTGATGAAATTGCCGATCGCTTCGATCAGCGGTTCGGGCGGTTCATCGAGTACACAACATTTTGTTTTGTATGATATTCCAAATTATCATTGACTTTTTCTCCATTCTTTGTTATAATAGAAACACGGGGTGATAGTATGCGCTTTTATATTGACTTTGAAAATGTAGGCGTTAGTGGTTTAGTTGGGATTGATGCTTTAACAGATACGGATTCTGTTAGAATATATTACAGCAATAATCCAAATGTTGATATGCAAACCGTCGAAAACATAGTTCATTCTTCTGCGAAAATACAATTTATAAAGCTCCCGGATACTCTAAAAATGATGAATCTTTCAAATGCACTTGATATTGTTTTATTGTCTGATATTTCCAGAATCGCAGCTTCATTGGGTTCAAATTATGCAGTTGTTATTTCATATGACAAGGGATTTGATGCTGTTATTTCCGAATTGAATACAACTAACAAACTCGATCAAATAATAAGGTCAGACAGCATAAAATCTGCTTTAATCCAGTGTTCTAAAAAGAGTACACCTGTTTCAAATAAGGTCGATGCTGTTGCTTTGAATCTTCTATTCAGTCGATCATTATCAAAATATGTGCAACATAAGGACAAAATAATTAAGATAGTCCAAACATCTAAAACAAGATGCGAAATAAATAATAAGGTTAATCAAACATTTGACTGTAACCAAGCCAAAATAATCATGTCATCATTAAAGCCAATCATAAAATGTCTGCCCGGACAATGATAAATAGAGACTGCTCTGCGCCAACAGGTGCGTTCTGAACGACGAAATCTGCATAAGGGTCAACAAGCATAACGGCTCTAACTTTGTAAAAACAATGGGTCTGCTCGAACCGTGGGAGGAAATGGCTCAGAAGTACCGCAATGGGGAGATTAGCCGTGAGGAGTATGACCAGTGGAGATACAGGTATCCGAGGTCAGAGGCGGAACGGTGGGAAGAATTGCGTAAAAAGGAAGATAATAAGTAATATGGAACACAATAATTCTTACAACTTTTTGAAGAATATTATAATAAATGAGCCTATATATAAAAAAATCGGATTTGATACCAAATGGTACGCTGATTTTGCAGGCTTTTCTAAAATGACTATTGATGATTTTTGTAATGCGTGTGATGCTGATAGCGTATTTGAGTGGAATTATGATGAAAATACTTCTCGATTATTTTCTGAATTATCAAAATACAATAATATTAAAAATCCGATACTTCTTAATTGCACTGAACTGTATAGAACAAACCCGTATTTAATAGTTTTTCCTTTCTTTTGTGCAAGATGTAAAGGCATACATTACTATACACTAATGTTCCAAGGTGATTCTGTGACCAAAATAGGTCAATATCCTTCTTTTGCATCAAAGGAAGAACACGAAATAAAAAAATACAAGAACTTAAAAATAATCAAAAAATACTATATTGAGTTAATACGTTCTGTAAATGCTTATTCTCAACATATGGGTATAGCTTCGTTCGTATATTTACGAAGAATATATGAGCATATTATAGAAACTGAGTATTCTAAACTCCCCAAAGAAGAGCAAAACCCCAAAGCAAACTTTGATGAAAAAATGAAAGCGGTAGATAACAAAATGCATATTATCCCCACTGAACTGGATTCACAAAAAAGTAAAATATATTCAGTACTGAGCAAGGGAATACATGAATATGATGAAGAAGAATGTTATGAATTGTATCCTATGATGAAATCAATTATAATAATAATGCTCGAAAAATACTTGTCCGAAAAAGAGAGAAAAAAGCAGCTTAGAGAGATTGAGAAAAAACTTAGAAGTAAATAAAACAAAAAGAGTTATCCGATAAGAATATCAGATAACTCTTTATTTTTGAGTAATTTATAAATTGTTGCCAAAACGTTGCCATGATAACAGAATGATAACAGATTTTGGCTATATACAGCCCTGTTTTTCGGGGATTTTATTATTCCCACTCCACAGTTCCGGGGGGCTTGGAAGTAATATCGTAAACAACGCGGTTTACGTGTTCGACCTCATTAGTAAGGCGGTTAGAGACACGAGCGAGAACGTCAAAAGGAATTTTTGCCCAGTCGGCGGTCATGAAATCGTCTGTAGTGACGGCGCGGATAGCAATAAGGTGGTCGTAAGTACGGTGGTCGCCCATAACGCCAACGGTGCGCACATCGGGAAGAACGGCGAAGAACTGTTTCAACTCGCTTTCGATGCCGCTTTTGCGTATCTCGTCACGGAAAACCGCGTCCGCTTCCTGAAGCACCTTTATCTTATCCTCGGTAATTTCGCCGAGAATACGCACGCCGAGACCGGGACCCGGGAACGGCTGTCTCCATACGAGGTCATGGGGTATACCGAGCTTTTCGCCTACCGCGCGAACTTCGTCCTTGAAAAGGTCTTTAAGCGGCTCTATAGTGCCTGCGAACTGAATATCCACGGGCATCTCGACCATATTGTGATGCGTTTTGATAACATCGGTTTTGCCGTGACCCGCTTTATTTCCCTTGCCTGATTCGATACGGTCGGGGTATATAGTACCCTGAGCGAAGAATCCCTCCGTACCAAACTCACGTATTTTTTCCCAGAACACATTGTAGAACTCAGTACCGATAATTTTTCTCTTTTTCTCGGGGTCGGTCACGTCTTTTAAGGCTGCGAGGAACTTGTCCTTGCAGTTTACGCGGACAAAGTTCATGTCAAAGAGCTTAGTAAACGTTTCCTCGACAAAATCGCCCTCGTCCTTACGCATAAGACCCTGATCGACGAAAACGCAGGTAAGCTGTTTTCCCACAGCGCGGCTGAGAAGTCCTGCTGCAACAGAGGAATCCACGCCGCCCGACAAACCGAGGATAACGTTCTTATCGCCGATCTGTTCGCGAAGCTCGGCAACGGTTTTTTCGATAAAGTCGTCCATTTTCCAATCGCCGCAGAAGCCGCAGACGTTTTTGAGAAAGCTGTCGAGCATTCCGAGACCGCCAACGGTATGACTTACTTCCGGGTGGAACTGTACGGCATACAGCTTTTTTTCCTCATTATACATAGCCGCCATGGGACAATTATCGGTATGAGCGGCAATTTTAAAGCCCTCGGGAACCTGCGAAACAAAATCCGTATGGCTCATCCATGAAGTAGCCGTGTCCGAAAGATTTTCAACAGCGCCGAAAAGGACGCAGCTTTTATCGTAGTGCGTATCGGTCATGCCGTATTCCGAGGTATTGCAGCTTTCGACCTTTCCGCCGAGGGTGTACGCCATGAGCTGACAGCCGTAGCATATGCCGAGTATCGGTATGCCGAGATCAAAAATTTCCTTTGAGATATGTGGGGAGCTTTCGTCATAAACGCTGTTTGGTCCGCCTGTGAAAATAATGCCCATTGGGTTCAGCGACCTGATCTCCTCAATGGGGGTGGTGTGGCTTTTGATCTCGCAGTATACGCCGCACTCACGCACTCTGCGCGCGATAAGCTGATTATACTGTCCGCCGAAATCGAGAACGATACAAAGCTGATTTGCCATAATTTCCTCCTTAATAAGTGAAATTTCTCTTGCTTTTAATTATAGCATATTATGCTCGAAATTGCAATAGGCGCGGAAAAAAATTTGAGTTTCGTAAATTAACGAGCTTGCGAGTGGTAATGTGAGTTAGGTGTAGCGACACGCTGCCGACACGCGTATGTTTAAAATTTTAGTAGGCAAGTGAATTTTGTAGGGGACGGCGCCCTCGACGTCCCGTTTCCGAACTGTAAACGTCACCCCATTTCGGGACGTCGAGGGCGCCGTCCCCTACAATTTGTATTTACAGAAATAATGTTCGCCTAATTTTACTTGACGCATACCCGACACGCTGCTTACTTGACAAAAAATGTTAAACGTGTTATTATAATATCATAATATATCTGTATAAAAATATGAAAGGATAAAGGCATATGGAAAACAAAGGACAGGATATAGCCGAATTATCGGCAAAAAATACGAAGCCAAAGAACAAGCTCAGATTTTTGGATTCATGGTTCGCGCTTTATGTTATTACGTTTACTCTTATATTGTTAGGGCAGTCAATAGGTTTAGCAAGTACGGTAATGTGTTGGGTCGCAGGAATTGTAATGCCGAAATACGCGCCGTTTTTGCAGATGTACGGAATGTATATCATGTTTGCCGGAATATGGGTAGTTTTTCTGCTGTGGTTTTACTTTATAAAAAGAAACCGCCCTCTTATGGCAACCTTTACGCCGCAGCTTAAAGGGAACAATTGGAAAGGACTTCTTATAGGCTTGCTCATAGGCGGCGGACAGAATACGCTGTGTATTATGGCGGCTTATATACACGGTGATATTGAGCTTCATTTCAGCGGTTTTAATATAATTTATCTGCTGCTGTTATTTTTTGCGGTTTTCGTTCAGTCGTCTGCGGAGGAGCTTTCGTGCAGAGGATATATGTTTTATAAGCTTCAAAACAGATACAAAATACCTGCCGTTTCGATTTTTGTAAGTTCAATGTTCTTCGGAGCTCTCCACCTCGGAAATGAAGGTATTACGATACTTTCTTTTGTAAGTATCGTATCAACAGGTGTCTTTTACGCTATGATAGTTTATTATACCGACAGCTTGTGGTGTGTTTTTGCGGCTCATGCTTCATGGAACTTTACTCAGAATATTATTTTCGGACTTCCCAACAGCGGAATGCCGAGTTCATATTCGATTATTACAATGAATTTTGACACTGCACAGGACAGCTTTTTCTATAACAAAGCATTTGGAGTTGAGGGAACATATTTTGCGGATATTGTGTTGATTTTATCATGTATTATCCTGTTCCTGCTGAAAAAGAAGATCGCTGCAAAGGAAAAATACGACATTTGGACAGGAACTTATGTGCCTAACAAAGTGTAGAATTTGTTAGTTTAAAATAACAAAATATTGACAAATCTAACGGAAAAGTGATATAATTAAGAAGCGGACATCGGGATTTATTCCGAAGTCGGTTAGAACAAATAAAAGCGTTTTCGGGCAGCAGAGAAATTCTTTGTTATCGGTCAACTGTAGATGAAACGACTAACTATGCCCGCTGAAACTGCGGGTATTTTTATTTGTATGAATATGAACAAAAATTACAACTGCAAAACCGAATATCCGATATTTTTAGTACACGGCATGGGATTCCGTGACGGTAAAATATGCTATTGGGGACGTATTCCAGAAGTTCTGCGGAAATACGGCGCAGAGGTGTACTTCGGCCGGCAGGACGCAAACGCTTCTGTTGAATCGAACTGCCGAACCCTAAAGACTTCCCTTGAAAAGGTACTTGCCGAAACGGGAGCGGAAAAGGTCAATATAATAGCTCATTCAAAGGGCGGAATTGAAGCGAGATACCTTATCTCGACTATGGGAATGGGACGCTGTATCGCCTCTTTAACGACAATAAGCACACCTCACAGAGGTTCTCGCACAATGGATAAGCTGATGAAGCTCCCGAAAATCCTGTTGAGAGCAGGAAGCCGTGTGTTCGATTTTTTTCAGGGACTTGGCGGCGACAAAAATCCCGATACCTACCGCTGTCTTGAACAGCTTACCACCGTATTCATGGAAAGCTTCAATCGTCAGAATCCCGACGACAGCGGCGTTTACTACCAAAGCTATGCCTTTAAAATGAAAAATCCGTTCAGCGATATTATCATGACGATACCCTATATTGTTGTACGGATTCTCAACGGCGAAAGCGACGGAATGCTTGCTCCCGACGAAGCGGCATGGGGCAATTTTCGGGGAGTATTTACAGGAACGGGGAACAGAGGTATCTCTCACCCCGACGAGGCAGACCTGCGCCGCCGACCGCTCAGCAGAAAGCCGCCGTCAAATGAAAATGAAATATCGGATATAACCGAATTTTACGCCCAAATCGTATCGGAATTAAGAGCAAGGGGGCTATAATGGAGGAAAAAAGAATAGCCGTTGCAGCAATAGTTATCGACGACCCGTCGGCGGTCGCAGAGGTCAACAGCGTACTGCACGAACACAATGATATTATTATCGGGCGAATGGGGATACCCTACAGAGAGCGCGGAATATCGCTTATCTCCGTAGCTCTTGACGCGTCGCCCGACAGAATAAGCAGTCTTACGGGACGGCTCGGACACATCGGCGGCGTTTCCGTAAAAGCGGCAATTTCCAAAAAATAGGAGGACTTATTTATGTATGATGTAAAATCATTAAAGGCTGAGGAGTTTATTGATCATGAGGAAATTCTTGAAACTCTCGAATATGCCGAAGCCAACAAGCATAACAAGGAGCTTGTTGAGGAAATTCTTGAAAAAGCTCGTCCAAAGAAAACAGGCAGAGGAGTTGAGTGCGCAGGACTTTCTCACAGAGATGCAAGCGTACTTCTTGCATGCGATCTGCCCGAAATGACGGAGAAAATATACTCCCTTGCAAGAGAAATAAAAGACGCATTCTACGGCGACCGAATCGTTATGTTTGCGCCCCTCTATCTCTCGAATTACTGCGTAAATAAGTGCGTTTACTGTCCTTATCACATGCAGAACAAGGAGATTCCCCGAAAAAAGCTTACTCAGGAGGAGGTCAAGCAGGAGGTCATCGCATTGCAGGATATGGGTCACAAGCGTCTTGCTATCGAGGCAGGCGAGGACCCCGTAAACAATCCCCTTGAATACATTCTCGAGTGCATCAAGACTATCTATTCGATAAAGCACAAAAACGGAGCTATCAGGCGTGTCAACGTCAATATCGCAGCTACCACCGTTGAAAACTATCGCAAGCTTAAAGAAGCAGGAATAGGCACGTACATTCTTTTTCAGGAAACATATCACAAGGAAAGCTACGAAACGCTTCATCCGGCAGGTCCTAAGCATAACTACGCATATCACACAGAGGCTATGGACAGGGCAATGGAGGGCGGCATAGACGATGTAGGTCTGGGAGTTCTTTTCGGTCTGGATAAATACAAATACGAGTTTGCAGGACTTCTCATGCACGCCGAGCATCTTGAAGCCGTTCACGGAGTAGGACCGCATACTATCAGCGTTCCGAGACTTAAAAGAGCCGCTGATATTGACCCCGGTCAGTTCGATAACGGTATTGACAACGATACTTTCGCTAAAATTATTGCATGTATCAGAATTGCCGTACCTTATACGGGCATGATAATCTCCACAAGAGAAAACGAAAGCTGCCGTGAAAAGGTCATGAAGCTCGGTATTTCGCAAATATCAGGCGGTTCGAGAACGTCCGTGGGCGGCTATGCAGGATATTCTGCAGAGGAACGTCCCCACGATACGGAGCAGTTCGACGTTTCCGACCAGCGTTCTCTTGACGAGGTAGTTAAGTGGCTCATGGAGGGCGGCTATATCCCGTCTTTCTGTACGGCTTGCTACCGTGAGGGACGTACAGGCGACCGATTCATGGCTCTCTGCAAGGTCGGTCAGATCCAAAACTGCTGTCACCCCAATGCGCTGCTGACTTTACAGGAATATTTGCAGGACTATGCAAGTCCCGAAACAAGAAAGCTCGGAGAGGAGCTTATCGACCGTGAGATACTGAAAGTCCCCGACCCCAAAAGACGTGAAAAGGCTTTGGGTTATCTTGAAAAAATCAGAAACGGTGAAAGAGATTTCAGATTCTGAGATATTAAAAAACGCCCTCTCATGCAGGGCGTTTTCTTTGTTATACGGAATAACAGTTCGTTCATAATTTCATTCACTATCCACAACTTATGCGGTTCCCTGTTATTAAAGCGTTCTAATATCGGGATTCCAAAGGGACGGTGTCCCTTTGGCGGAGTCCAGAGGCAGCGCCTCTGGTGGGGTGCGGGGCAAAGCCCTGCATAGCGTTTAAGCGCTCCGCAAAGGGTGAATCCAAAAACGGTTCTGTGAACCGTTTTTGGAGAG
>JAGAQC010000020.1 GCA_017622925.1 Ruminococcus sp. | reverse complement strand
GAAATCACAAATCAAAAATATCAACGTAACCATATAAATGTAGTCCTATTTTATCAACCCGATTCTACGCCGTTTTTTACGTTTTTTCATACCTTTAACACTCTTTTCGGCTCTTTTAAGTGGCAAACTTGGGTTATACCTGATTTTGGTCGGATTGTCAAGAGAGAAATTCAAATTCATTTTCGTGATCATAAAAATTTTCCGCATTGACAACAGTAGTATTTTATAGTATAATAGAACAAGAGACAAAAAATCGGTTTATCGGATCGGAGTTTCGGTACGCCGTAAAATATCAGTAAGCACGCCTGCGAAGGCGGCTTGAAAAGCGGAGGAAAAAAATTATGATGAACATTGCCGTAGCTCAGTCGGGAGGTCCTACCTGCGCTATAAATTCATCCTTGGTGGGCGTATTCAAGGAGGCTATCAAAGAACCCGAGATCGACGCAGTTTTCGGTTCTGTCAACGGAATAGAGGGAATTATCCACAATCATCTTGTTGACCTTAAATCCCTTATATTCACCAATGACGACATGGAACTGCTCAGACAAACGCCCTCAACGGTTCTTGGCTCGTGCAGGTACAAGCTTCCCGATCACAATGAGGACGACAGCGTATACAAAAAGATACTTGAAACCCTGAAACAGCGTCAGATCGGAGCTTTCTTCTACATAGGCGGAAATGATTCAATGGATACGGTCAACAAGCTTTCGGAATATTTCCGCAGAGAAGCCGCAGATATTAAGGTCATCGGCATTCCGAAGACGATCGACAACGATCTGTGTATTACCGACCATACGCCCGGCTTTGGTTCGGCGGCGAAATATGTTGCCGCTACTATGCAGGAGATAGTCCGTGACAGCTCCGTATACAGCATGCCCTCGGTCACTATCGTTGAGGTAATGGGACGTCATGCAGGCTGGCTGACGGCTTCAAGCGCGGTACTCCATGCTTTGGGTGAAACAGCTCCGCACCTTATATATGTTCCTGAAAGAAGCTTTAACATCAACGCATTCATGAAAGATGTACGTCAGGAAATGGCGAAGCATAAGGCTGTTATTGTCGCTGTTTCGGAGGGTATCGAAGTGCCTGATGTAAGCGTGGCTGAACAGACTGCCTGTACCGAAAATAACATCGGCGAAGAAAAGTGCGAAGAAGCGGCAGTTTCATACCGTTCGGGTGTAGTCGATAATTTCGGACACAAATATCTTTCAGGCATAGGAAAATATCTTGAGGAGACTGTGCGAAAGGAGATCGGCTGTAAGGTGCGTTCGATCGAGCTTAACGTAATGCAGCGATGCTCGTCCCATATGTGTTCAAGAACGGATATCGACGAGGCAGAGGCGATCGGAGCGGCAGGAGTACGCTGTGCGCTGAGCGGCGAGACAGGCAAGGTCATGGTGTTCCGCAGAGTCAACGATATGCCGTACACTATCGTTATTGAGACGACTAATGCGGCGAATATAGCCAACAATGAGAAATTTCTTCCCGATGAGTTTATTACGCCTGCGGGAAACAATATCAACGACAACGCTTTGAAATATTTCCTGCCGCTTATTCAAGGGGAGCTGAACATTATAATGGACAGAGGTATTCCGAAGCATTTCACGATACAGGAATCTGTTTTGAAATAAAGGGTGGTTTTAATATTGCAGGAATTTGAACTGGAAATTCTTGATTTTATAAGGGGGCATATGAGGAACGGCTTTCTCGATACGGTCATGCCCGTTGTTACAATGTGCGGCGATCTCGGGATATTCTGGGTCGCAGTCGCGTTGGTGATCTCGGCAAAGGCTAAGTATCGAAGGTGCAGTATTACTATGCTTATAGGACTTATTGCAGGGGTTCTTATCGGCAATCTGATCGTAAAAAACGCTGTACGGCGTGACAGACCGTGTTGGATAATCGAAATACAGAATATGCTTATAGAGAATCCGCAGGATTTTTCTTTCCCCTCGGGGCATACTCTGTCAAGCTTTTGTGCGGCTTCAATACTTTTTTACTATGACAAACGGCTTGGCGTTCCCGCTTTCGGCGTTGCCGTTCTGATCGCGTTTTCGAGAATGTACCTGTATGTTCATTTCCCTACCGATATTATCGGAGGAGCGTTGTTGGGCATATTGATCGCCTGTCTGACCGTAAAAGTCACTAACAAGTATATTTTCAAAAGCAAGCCTCCTGCTGAAAAAATCAAATAGAATTAAGCTGTCTCCCCGATAAACGTCGGGGAGATACTATAGGCAACCTCTAAAAACCTCTTTTGACAAAAAACAGGTTTTTAGAGGTTGCCTATATGTAATGTCATTATTTTACCATTTTTGTCACGAAAATTATATACAAAATTTTGGGAATCATGTAGAATGAATATGTAAAAAGATAATAAATCATGGCACTGTTGATCTATTATCAAAACCGAAAAAAATAAAATATAGAGAGGGTCTTTATCATGAAGAAAAACACCTTGAAACGCTGTGTAGCTGCTATTGCTGCCTGCACCATCATGGCTTCTGCTATGCCTGTTGTGAATTTTTCAGGTATAGCTGCCGAGAACATCATTACAAATTCCACCTTTGAAAACGGTACTACAGATTGGGGTATTTATAAGGAAAGCGGCGGAGTTGCCACCCTTACTACCGAGGACGGAAAGCTTGCTCTGAAAATTACAAATCAGGGTACACTCAACTATGCGGTTCAGATGTTCTACGACATCGTTCCGCTTTACAAAAACGGCGTTTATCGTCTTAAATACGACATTTCAGCTTCTACGCCGCGTTACGTTGAATCCATGATACAGCAGAACGGCGGTACATATCAGGCTTATACTTGGAAGGGCGTACACGTTACTACAGTACCTCAGACCGTTGATTACGAGTTCACAATGGAAGAGGATACCGACATTATGGCGAAGTTCTGCTTCAACTGCGGCGTGCAGGAAAAAGAGGACGGCGGTCCTGTCGGTGAACATACCGTTTATCTCGACAACGTTTCACTTGAATTGGTTGACGACAGCAAAGTAGACTACAATGCTAATAAGCCCTATGCTCCCTCGATCATAACCAATCAGGTGGGCTATAAGCCGAACGCTAAGAAAACCGCTGTGTTCAGAGACACAAACGGCGGCAGCTTCTCGGTTGTAAATGCAGATACAAACGAAGTTGTTTATACGGGAAACATGGAAGGTCCTAAGTCAAACGCTTCTGCCGGTGAAACTAACTTCACTGGAGATTTTTCTTCCGTAACAGCTCCCGGAAAGTATATTGTAAAGGCAGACGGACTTGATGATTCCTATGCTTTTGAGATCGGCGAAAACGTTTACAATAATCTTCTTGACGCTTCCGTAAAGATGCTCTATCTCCAGAGATGCGGAACCGAGGTAAAAGACGCGGATTTCGGTCACCCCTCCTGCCATGATACAATGGCGACTATATATCAGACAAATCAGCAGATAGATGTAAACGGCGGTTGGCATGATGCAGGCGACTACGGAAGATACATAGTTGCTGCTGCTAAGTCTGTTGCCGATCTGCTTTACGCTTATCAGACTGCTCCGAACATGTACAGCGACGATCTCGGCATTCCCGAGAGCGGAAACGGTACTCCCGATATACTCGACGAGGTTCGCTACGAACTCGAATGGATGCTGAAAATGCAGGATCAGTCCGACGGCGGCGTTTATCACAAGGTAAGCTGCGATACTTTCCCCGGCTATGTTATGCCCGAGGAGGAAACAAAGCCGCTTATCGTAATGCCTAAGTCCACAACGGCTACGGCTGACTTTGCCGCTTCAATGGCGTTGGCTTACGAGTTCTACAAGGACATTGATTCGACTTTTGCGAACAAGTGTCTCGAAGCCGCAAAGAAAGCATACGGTTGGGCAAAGGCAAATCCGAATGTAACTTATAAAAACCCTGCGGACGTTGTAACGGGCGAGTACGGCGACAAGATCACCGCAGACGAGCTTTACTGGGCGGCTGCTCAGATGTACCGTGCAACAGGGGACAGATCGTACATTGACGGTATCTCGGTCAAGAAAGGTCTCGATTGGGCTACAGTCGGCGACTACGGTAATATCGCAATTCTTACAATGAAGGATATTAACAAGAACGATTCCGACCTTGTATCGAATGCCTCCGCTGCAATTCTCAGTCAGGCTGATACTTTCCTCGGCTTATCCAATTCAAATCCCTACGGTTCGACTCTTGACGAGTATAACTGGGGCAGCAATATGACTCTTGCAAACGCAGGAATCGTACTCGGTTTGGCTTATAACATTACAGGCGATTCAAAATATCTTGACGCCGCAAACGCACAACTTAATTACCTCCTTGGAACAAATCCCAACGGCGCAAGCTTCATGACAGGCTACGGTACTGTTTCTCCGCAGAATCCTCACCACCGTCCTTCAATGGCGGTCGGCAAGGCTATGCCCGGTATGCTTGTCGGCGGTGTAAACTCTAATCTTGAAGATTCTGCCGCTAAGGCGTACTGCCGTGACAATGCAGACGCAAAGTGCTGGATAGACAATTCCGAGAGCTATTCCACAAACGAGATAACCATTTACTGGAATTCTCCGCTGACATATCTCCTTTCGATCACAAACACAGAAGCAGAGCCGATAGTACCTCCTGTTGACGATGTTTTGTGGGGCGATGCAAACTGCGACGGAAAAGTTACCATTGCGGACTCGACCGCTATTCTCCAGCACCTCGGAAATGAGGATAAGTATCACCTTTCAGATCAGGGAATGATCAACGGCGACGTAAATCTCAACGGAAACGGAATTACCACTGATGACGCACTTGCTATTCAAATGGTTGACGCTAAGCTTCTCACAAAACTTCCCGAGTCGTATCTTGACGATAAGAAGCCTAATGTTCAGCCGACAGAACCTCCTGTGACTACTCCTCCTCTAACTACAGCTCCGCCCGAGACAAAGCCTGATGTTCCGACTACAACACAGCCTACACAGTCCAATAACGGAATAACTGACTATGGTACGCCTATGAATGCGAACGCCTCATCTGTTGAGGACTTCCGTGACGGCGATTCAAAGCTCTTCTTTGCATCGGACGGCTGGACTAACGGAAGCTGCTTTGACTGCGGTTGGTATCAGCAGAATACGTCACTGGAAAACGGAATGCTCAGTCTGACGATCGACAAGGATCACAGCGGAAAGTACAATTATTCCGGCGCTGAGTACAGAACTACCGACCACTACGGCTACGGATATTATGAGACTTCCATGCAGGCTATAAAGAATGACGGCGTTGTTTCCTCGTTCTTTACCTATACAGGTCCTTCCGAAGACAATCCTTGGGACGAGATCGACATCGAGGTACTCGGCAAGGATACAACTAAGGTTCAGCTTAACTACTACACGGACGGCGTAGGCAACCATGAGTTTATGTACGATCTCGGCTTTGACGCATCAGAGGGATTCCATACCTATGGCTTTGACTGGCAGCCCGACCACATTACATGGTATGTAGACGGTAAAGCTGTTTACACGGCTACAGAAAACATTCCCAAAACTCCGGGAAGAATTATGATGAACACATGGCCCGGAATCACGGTTGACGAATGGCTCAAGCCGTTCAACGGAAACACTCCTCTTACCGCTCATTATCAGTGGGTAACATTTGATAATAAGGGCAAACAGTAATTTCCAGTGCATTAGTGCATCTCTCTATATTATACTAAACGCTATTGCGACCCTCACTTGTACAACGATGTGGGGCTTGCAATAGCGTTTAGTAATCGGAGAAAAAGTTAATGTATCAAAAAAGCAGTCTGAACAAATTCGTGCAGACTGCTTTTTTTACTGTTATGCCGATATTTTTGTTTGTGTGATCATGTCCGAAATTACGTCAAGTTTAAATGTCATAAAAGCTTTCATTATTTGCGGTCGGGGTCGTCAGTTTTGCGTCGATAGAGCTTGCTGTTGTTCCTGCGATTTTTGAAGTTCCTGTTCACGGGCAAGTTCCGCTTCACGAGCAAGTTCCCTTTGATTTTCGATAAGTTCGTTGATACGTCTTTCCTCCTCCGCTATTTTGTATTCATTTGTAGCGTTGGTTATCTGAGAAGCGGAGAAGCTGTTTACGGCATTATTTGAACTGTCTTTAACGGTCACGCCTTGGTCTTTGACTGTTTCATTGCTTTCGTCAAAGATGAGCGCGGAGAAGTACATTTTGAACGTCATTTGAGCCTCGGGCGATGAAGGAATACGAACCGCACAAAGCTGTTTTCCCGAGTCGGAGCCTTTAAGGAAAAGCTCGTCGTCTGTAATTTGATCGTTATCGCTTATCGTGTCAAAAGGGTAAACGTATTCGCATTCGCTGTCTGTCTGAGATGTATTGGTTGATTCGTTAAAAATCTCTGTCCGAGTGAAGCCTGAGCGTGATTCTTCGGGGAATGCCGAGTTGCCGTTGAAGTACACCGACTTCTTCCACATTTCATCACGGGGCGGAAGCTCGTTTTCGTAGTTATATGGCAATATATCATAGAAATATTTTGAATCGTCCGTATGTCCGTAGAAAATCTCGCTTGTCAGTTTTTTCACGCCCGATTCATCTTTGGTGATAACGTTATTCTCGAATGAAGCAAGAGATACGCAGTTTCCGTCACTATCCGTGAGAAGTCCGTCATCGTTTGTTTTAAAGAGCGATCCGAGCGCGGTCGAATAAGATATACGATTTTCAACGTCATCGAAAGTCATCGCTGTTTCAGCTTCTGTGAATTTAAAGTCCGATTCTGCCGCTGCAATGATGTTGTTTTCAGAGTATGTGCCTGTGTATAGGGCAGCATACATTTGCGTCGTATTAATTCCGTCGATTTGCTTGATAAAGAGTTTAACATTTGCGTCCTCCTTGCCGCAGTCCTCAAAAGGACAACTGAAAAGGGGAGTAACAAGAACATCGTTTTCGATGTAATAGTCCAGCGGAACATCTATAACGGTATAGCTGCCGTTTTCAAGCTCGCTGTTTATTTCGGTAATAAGACGAGTGTAGCTTTTCTTTATCGAACCAAAACCGCAGTTTGTGAATACCTGCCTGATAAAACCTGTTCTGGGCAGGATAGCTATACAAACCACTGCTGCGGCTGCAACGGCGGACCATTTAAGCAAACGTGGTTTGCGTGATCTGCCTGTTATATTTTCCAGACCGCTTACCGTATATCCTTCTTCCGAAAAAACTTGTTCCTCCTGCGGAAAGGCTCGCGCAGAAATTCTGTCAAAGCAGTCAACAGAGTCAGAAAGCTCGTTCATTTTTGTTTTCAGGATATTTTCAATATCCGAATTTACGAAGTTTTCATTTTTCACTGTTTACACCTGCCTTTTCCTGTAGGATGGCTATAGCCTTGTTGTATCTTGATTTTACTGTGCTTTCGGGGCATTTCATGATCTTGGCGATCTGTTTAAAGGTAAGCTCGCTGCAGCATTTAAGTACGACGATCTGCCTTTGCTTATCGCTCAGACACATGAGAAGCTCATTTATATAAATACTGTTTTCAACAGTATGGTCAGCCACGCCGTAGCTTTGTACAAGAAATGATTCATCGTCATGACGATGCCGTCGGCGCAGCTCTAATGCGACGTTACGTGCAATGGTTATTATGTAGCCTGCACCGTCGCCTTTTTTGGGGTCGAAGTGTTTGATCTGAGTCAGTCTTACAAAGGTTTCCGAAACGCAGTCTTCCGCAAGCTGATAATCAGAAGTAATGCTGAATCCAATGGCGAAAACGCTTTTTTTGAACATAACGTACAGCGATTTAAGACTTTCCTTGGACTGCGAGCAGCTTTGGATAAGTTTATTTATCGTTCCTATGTCCTCGTCGTAATTTTCGCATGAGGAAAATATATTCAAAATAGCACTTTCACCTCCGCAGCGGATATTCTGATCGGCAATCACGTCAATCACTCCTTTTTTCCGATCGGTGAGAATCCGTAATAATATGCGGACTCTGATAAAAGCGGCGTTTCCGCTTTTTATGAAAGCTTTCATATATAAGTGAATTAAAAGGGCAAAAAAGACGAAGCTTTCGGAAATTTTTTTGAAAAAGTTGTTAAGCAGGGCTAACAAATTTCAACTCAGGAGTGAAAAGAGTTCTTTAAACGACAGTATATCGCCAAATATATTTAATAAAATAAATCAACTTTAAACTGTGGCAATTACGAAAATAAACGATAATTTTATGAATTGCTGTCAACCTCGGTTGACGTAATGTGATAGATTGTCCCGAAATGCGGCAGATAAATTATCGCATATATAATTATAGCATAAAATTTTCAAAATTGCAACAGACGCGGAAATAAATTTCGATAAATATTTTTTTAACGCGACACAGGGTGCATCGACACGCTGCTTATAGCATAAAATCGTGCATTTGTCTACTCTATTATATGAGTTTGATTGAAAATTTTTCCGTTTCTGCCCGATTTAACTACGTTTCGAGTGAGCGTTGGTAGAGAATATAAGCGTGAATGCCACTTTTTTTCTACCATTTTTTCTACCAAAATCACACGTTTTTTGATTTCTTTTTCTTGATTCCACTTTCGTTGATTATATTCTATAATGTTGACATCTGCGATTCTCCCGTGCCTTCGGGATT
>JAGAQC010000019.1 GCA_017622925.1 Ruminococcus sp. | reverse complement strand
CTCCTTGAAATAGGTCTTATAGGTCTACCTTCTTATTATATCACTTTTAAAGGCGTTTGTCAATAGAAAATTACCAATTTTACGTCGGTTTTGAAACTTTTTTGCGGTTTTTTTATTGGAGAAAGTGGCAAACTCGGGAAATACTACTGTTGTCAATGCGGAAAATTTTTATGATCACGAAAATGAATTTGAATTTCTCTCTTGACAATCCGACCAAAATCAGGTATAATAATAATTATGTATTTTAATATGCGTGGAAAGCGGAAGGACAGCGGTACAAACGCTGTCCACGACGAACCCGCCCTTAACAGAAGGAGTGTTTTTTATGGGTAAGCAGATGTCAAGATCTAACTACGAAAAACTGGTGCTGGAGCTTGATGACCTTAAAATCAATAAACGTAAAGAAGTTGCGGAAAGGCTTAAAGTTGCGCGTTCATACGGAGACCTCTCCGAAAACGCCGAATACGATGAAGCTAAAAACGAACAGGCTATCCTTGAAGCTCACATTGCAGAGCTTCAGTATACCGTGGATAACGCTGAGATCATCGAGGATTCAAATATCTCTGTCGATGAGATCGGTATGGGTTCTATCATTAAAATAAAACGCGTCGGCACAAGCAAAATAGAGACCTTTGAGATCGTCGGCACTAATCACGTTGACATCAAGAACGGCAAAATTTCCGATGAGTCGCCTATCGGAAAGGCTGCTATGAAAAAAAAGGTCGGCGATACGTTTGTAGTAGAAGCTCCTGTGGGAGAACTGCGTTTTGAAGTTATAGATATTACTAAGTAAAGGATGATTCACATGAGCGAAAATCAGAACAAAGCGCCCCTCGGTTCAGCCGAAGAGCAGGATATAAACATTTTAAAAAAGGATCGTCTCGATAAGCTCGCTGCCCTTCGTGAGGGCGGATTTGACCCCTATCAGACCACCAAGTACGACGTTACGGGAAAGGCAGCCGAACTTAAAGCCGAATACGAAGCCAAAGAAGCTGAAATAGTCGCTGCCGCCAACGGTGACGAGGACGCCGTTAAAGCCGGTCTTGAAGCTCTCAACGGCAATATTATCCGCATTGCCGGACGTATCATGAGCTGGCGCGATATGGGTAAGGCTAACTTTATTGACGTTCGTGACGATACCGACCGCATTCAGGTCTATGTCCGTTCAAACGACGTCGGCGCAGACCTTTTCAAGGAATTTAAGAAAAAATGGGATATAGGCGATATTATCGGCGTTGAGGGATTTGTTTTCAGAACTCGCAAGGGCGAAATTTCTATTCATGCGCAGAAGATTCAGCTTCTTTCAAAGTCTCTGCTCCCCCTGCCCGAAAAATGGCACGGCTTAAAAGATCAGGACACACGCTACCGTCAGCGTTATGTTGATCTTATCGTCAATCCCGAGGTAAAGGATACTTTTGTAAAAAGAAGCCGTATAATCCGTGAGGTAAGAAATTATCTTGACGGTCTCGGCTACCTTGAGGTAGATACGCCCGTTCTTCATACTCTGGAGATCGGAGCTTCCGCACGTCCGTTTATAACTCACCACAACACGCTGAATATGGAAATGTACCTCCGTATCGAAACGGAGCTGTATCTTAAAAGGCTTATCGTAGGCGGCTTCGACAGAGTATACGAGGTCGGACGAATCTTCCGCAACGAGGGTATGGATACTTCCCATAACCCCGAGTTCACGACCGTTGAGATGTATCAGGCTTACACCGATTATATCGGCATGATGGATCTTATCGAAAATATGTACCGTACAATAGCCGAAAATGTATGCGGCACTTCAAAAATCACCTATCAGGGCGTTGAGATCGACCTCGGAAAGCCGTGGGAGCGTCTTACAATGATAGAAGCCGTCAAGAAATACGCAGGCGTTGATTACAACGACTGGGCGGACGATGCGGCTGCACGTGCATGCGCCAAGGAAAAGGGCGTTGAGGTCGAAGAAGGCGACGCCGCTACAAAGGGTCATGTTCTTCTTGCATTCTTTGACGCTTTCGTTGAGGAAAAACTCATTCAGCCGACTATAATCTATGACTATCCTGTTGAAAATTCTCCTCTTGCAAAGAGAAAGCCCTCTGACCCTGCGTTTACCGAACGTTTCGAGTACTTTATATACTGCCGTGAAATGGGCAACGCATTTTCAGAGCTTAACGACCCCATAGACCAGAAAGAACGTTTCGTAAAGCAGGTCGAAGCCAAAAGAGCGCAGGGCGCAAACGCTGAAGTCGATGAGGATTTCGTTACAGCGCTTGAATACGGTATGCCTCCCACAGGCGGACTCGGCTTCGGTCTTGACAGACTTGTTATGCTGCTGACTGACAGCGCATCTATCCGTGACGTACTTCTCTTCCCGACAATGAAGCCTATTCCGGCTAACAGCGGACGTCCCGAAAAAGAAGATAATGAAGAGTAAAGACGGCAAAAAAACACCTGTTTCAGAGGACGATAAGCTCCACATTTCCAAAAGCGTTTTTGAGACTAACCGTGAAATGCACGAAAAAGCCGCCGAAGAAGCCCGACAAAAACAGGAGGAGCTTGAAAAAAAAATTGCCGAACGGAAAAAGAAAGCCGCAGAAGCACGGGACAAACGTCTTGAAGCCGAGCGGCTGGAGCTTATAAGACTCAAACAAGGAGTTATTGAAGAAAGCGAAACCATCCATGAGGAGCATGAGGAAGAAGTTAAACTGAACTTCCGACAGAAAATCGTTAATTTCTTTTACCATAATAAATGGTGGCTCGGAATAGGAACGGTTTTTACGGCGATAGCAGTTTTTCTTACCTACAACCTCATTACAAAGCCTCGCCCTGATATAGTCGTCCTGATAATAGGCGAAAGCTATGAGATCGCCGAAGAAAGCGATCTGAAAGGGTACGTCGAATCGTTCTGCGAGGACTTCAACGGCAACGGAAAAGTCGAAGCGTCGATATACTATATACCCTATACGGGTATAGAAACAAAGGATTATACCAACGGCGTTCATACGAAGCTTACTGCCGAGCTTCAAGCAGCAGAGGGAGTTATAGTTATCGGAAATAATATGGCGTCGGATATTCTCTCGGCAGACGGTATTTTCACCGATCTATCGCAGATATACTCCGATAATGAGCTTATTGAAAAAGATAGGTTCATGCTTTCTGATTCAAATTTTGCCGACAGGCTCGGTATAACAAAAACCGCCGTAACAAATGATTGGTTCATGGCGATACGCGCTCCGCAAGATCTTATGAATGCCGACATGGACGATATGCAGGAGGTCTACGATAAGGATTTCCCTGTATTTGACGCTATGATAAAGGATCTTACCAAATAACAATATACCCTATGGAGGTATTTTATGAGCTACAATTTCAACGTTGAAAAAATTACCGCCGACCTTATCGGCTGGGTAAAAAATTACTTTGAGACTTCCGCTTCTCCCGATACTAAGGCTGTTATAGGCATTTCGGGCGGAAAGGACAGCTCCGTTGCAGCGGCGGTATGCGTTAAAGCTCTCGGCAAAGACAGAGTTATCGGCGTACTTATGCCAAAGGGCGAGCAGCCTGATATTGATTGCAGCAAGCTCCTTGTTCAGACCTTGGAAATTCCGCATTATACCATAAATATCGGAACTACCGTTGAAGCGTTTACAAAAGAGCTTGAAAGCCATATCCCTATGAATTCTCAGGCTGTAATAAACACTCCGCCCCGTATCCGCATGACTACGCTGTATGCCGTTGCTGCCTGCGTGGGAGGACGAGTTGTAAATACGTGCAATCTTTCCGAGGACTGGGTCGGCTATTCCACAAAACATGGGGACGCAGCAGGCGATTTCTCACCGCTGTCATCGCTTACGGTCACGGAGATTCTCCAAATAGGCGACTATCTCGGACTTCCCGAACGTCTTGTTCATAAAGTACCCATTGACGGTCTGTGCGGCAAGACGGACGAGGAAAACCTCGGCTTCACCTATGCCGAGCTTGACCGCTACATCAGGGGTCTTGACGATCTCTCGTCAAATCCCGAGCTTAAACAAAAAATCGACCGTATGCACAGAAACGGTCTCCACAAATTACAGCTTATGCCACAGTTCAAGGCAGAAGTCGAGTAATAGCCAAAAAAGATCACGGATTTCACAAAGTAATCCGTGATTTTTATAGGCAATATAATGACATATTTTGATTGGAGAACTCTATGCCGATAATTGAAATAAAAGAACTTTCTGCGCCTGAGCTTATACCTTTTGTTTCAAGCAATGAAATTCAGCTTAAACGCTTTTTTGAGCCTGATTTGGGGATTTTTATAGCCGAAAGTCCTAAGGTCATACGACTTGCTCTTGAAGCGGGGTACGAGCCTGTTTCCCTGCTTGCGGAACGAAAATATATCGGCGGACAGGCGCAGGATATAATCGAAAAATGCAGCGGCGTCCCTGTTTACACGGCAGACAGCGAGATTCTGACTAAGCTCACCGGCTTTAAACTCACGCAGGGTATTCTTTGCGCCATGAGGAGGAAAAATCTCCCCACAGTTGAAAGCATTTGCGCAAATGCTCGACGTATAGCCGTTTTGGAGGACGTGATGAATCAAACCAACATCGGTGCTGTAATACGTTCTGCGGCGGCGTTGGACTTTGACGCCGTTCTGCTGACCGAGCCGAGCAGCGACCCGTTATACCGCAGGGCAATACGTGTAAGCATGGGAACTGTGTTTAAAATTCCATGGACATACATAAAAGGAAAGTCCCCCGAATATATATCAGAATTAAAGTCAATGGGATTTACGACCGCCGCTATGGCTCTGCACAGCAATACAGTTGACATTGACAGCAGCGAGCTTAAAAGAGCCGATAAAATAGCAGTAATTCTCGGCACGGAGGGCGAAGGACTTAAAGAAAGTACGATCGAAGCATGCGATTTCACGGTCAAAATACCAATGGCTGAGGGCGTCGATTCGTTGAACGTTGCCGCCGCAAGCGCAGTAGCGTTCTGGGAGCTTCGTAAAAAATCCACAGGCGATTTGGGAGGCAGCAATGGTAAAGCTTAAATGTAAAATGTTCGAGGAGTCAAAAAAATCAACGTCTTCCGAAAATATTTTTATCAATCTGATTGTTTTTGTATTTATATTTGCTATTTGTTTAGCCGCAGAATCGGTTGTCCCGACTATAATGGCTTCTCCCGAAATAAGCCGCCGTGCTATGGAAGAGGGCGTTGTCGGAGATTTCAAAAAAATGATGGAGATTTCCACCGAAGTTAGTATGCAATCAAAATATTTGCTATGCTCGCTTTTCTGCACGATCTTGGGTTCTTTAACAGCCGTTATCTACTGCCGTTTTGTAGAAGCACGCCATCTCAGCTCAATGGGTGTACGCAAGAAAAAAGCAGGTATCCATTACGTTCAGGGACTTGCTGTCGGATTGCTCATGATGACCGCAGCCGTACTTATTTCCGCCGCTTTCGGAATAAACAGTATCAAGCTGTGCGGCAATATTAATTTCGGAATAATTGTACTGTTTGCGGCAGGATTTTTCATTCAGGGAATGAGCGAGGAATTTATTTTCAGAGGCTATCTGATGAACACGCTTGCAAGCCGCCATAACCCTTGGATAGCGGTTTTAATAAGTTCAGCGGCGTTCAGTCTTGCGCATCTCGTTAATCCCGGATTTAATTTGCTTGTATTCTTTAATTTATCGCTTTTTGGCGTTTTCGCAGGACTTTACATGATCGCATTTGACGATATATGGGGAGTTTGCGCTATTCATTCGATATGGAATTTCAGTCAGGGCAACCTTTTCGGAATAAGCGTAAGCGGTACAGGCGAAACTGAATCGGTACTCAGCGTGACCGCCGTAAGCTCCTCAAAGCTGCTCACAGGCGGAGATTTCGGTATCGAGGGAAGTATCGTTACTACGGCAGTTCTCCTTACGGGAATTATTATCGTTCTTGTGAAAATCAAAAAGCAAGGTTGTGCGACCTCCGAAAAATAAAAAATATCCCGTCAAAGCTGCGGCAAATTGCGGCTCTGACGGGATTTTTTAGTTCTCCTCAGTCTCGGTATCTTTTTTCCGAAGAATTTCAATGATAACCTTTTCGACCTTGTTTTCATTAACCTGAGCGGCTGTCAGTCGGAAGCTTCCCGTTTCAGCCGATTCCCCTGCTTCGGGAATATGCTCCATAACATCTGTTATCCAACCGCCAATGGTGGAATAATCGGTATCGACAACAGCTTCGTCAAGCTCCAAAAGCTCCAGTAAATCGTCGATCTCGGTGTCCCCTGCCGTTTCGTATCTGTTTTCGCCGATCTTTACAATGCTGGTGATGATCTCATCGTCCTCATCGTAAATTTCCCCGACAAGCTCCTCGATTATGTCCTCAAGGGTAATAATTCCCTTAGTTCCGCCATACTGGTCTGTCACAACGGCAAGATGTACTTTTGAACGCTGCATGAAACGCATCGCCTCGCTTATAAGGTTCGTGTCCGCAATATGAGGAACTTCCTGTATTATCTCCCTGATGTCGTCTTTGCCCTCGACCAGCATTTTGAAAAAAGCCTTATTCGTTATTATTCCCACGATATTATCGAGACTTTTCTCGTAAACGGGCATTCTCGAATACATCTCAGAACCGAAAGTTGCCTTTATATCGTCAATGGAATCTGTCAACTCAACGCCGACTACCTTTACGCGCGGGATAAGTATCTCATTAACGGTTATCTCGTCAAAATCAAGGGCGTTTTTCATAAGCTCGCTTTCCTGTTCCTCGATAACGCCCTCCTCCTCGATCTCGTCTATCATGTATTTCAGCTCGTCCTCGGTAACTGTCGGAGCTTCTTCGCTCTTGAAAACAGACGACATTTTATTTAAAGCCCAGACAAACGGTTTAAGCAGCGTTACCAGAACAGACAGCGGCGAAGCAAAAAGGAGGGCTATTTTCTCGGCGTTTCTCTTTGCATAGGATTTCGGCAGTACCTCGCAGAAAACCAGTACAAGTACGGTAATGACCGCCGTAGAAACTGCCGCACCGCTGTCGCCAAGCAGATTGCAGAAAATAACCGTTGCAACCGAAGATGTGCCGATATTGACAATATTGTTTCCGATCAGAACAGCAGTCAGCACATCGTCAAAACGATTGGCAAGCTTCAAAGCCTTTGCCGCTTTTTTACTGCCCTGAGCCTCGTAATTTTTCAGACGCAGCTTGTTTACCGAGGAATACGCCGTTTCCGTACCCGAAAAAAGAGCTGAAAAAATCATCATTACCAAAACTAAAGCGACTTTCCATATATCCGAACTACTCATAAAAAACCTTTCCTTTTAAATTTATATAACAGACACGTTCAACAACATGAGATGTTTGCTTGATATGTCTAATATCTAATTTTACCACATTTACGGGATTTTTTCAATAGTAAAAATGACCATTAATAACGTCGATTTTAATTTTATAATATAAAATACGCCAACTATTTTTTGAAAATTATAGCAATAAAAATGCACCCTTTTAATCAAAGAGTGCATTTCAATTATTCGCTGTAATTTTCACGCAGGAATTTTATTTCTTTAGCATATCCGTCAATGTCGTTGGGAGTTTCCAAAATAAACGGAAGATTTTTCAGAATGGGATTATTTATCACACGGATAAGAGCTTCCGCGCCTATGTTTCCCGAACCGATTATTTCATGCCTGTCCTTATGAGAACCGATAGGATTCTTGCTGTCGTTAAGATGTACCGCTTTCAGTCGGTCAATGCCGATAATTCGGTCAAATTCCTCCAACACGCTTTCAAGACTGCCGACAATATCGTAACCGCCGTCCCACACATGGCATGTATCAAAGCACACACCAAGCTTATCTTTAAGCTGAACGCCGTCAATGATCGCCCGTATTTCTTCAAAAGTCCGCCCCATTTCCGAACCCTTGCCTGCCATTGTTTCAAGCAAAACAGTTGTTGATTGTTCTTCGGTCAAGCATTCGTTAAGCTGCTCGGTAATGAGCTGTATGCCGATCTCAGTTCCCTGCTTTACGTGAGAACCGGGGTGAAAATTATAGTAATTTCCCGGAACATACTCCATACGGACAAGGTCGCCCGCCATAGCTTCACGAGCAAAACGGCGGATATTCGGGTCTGCCGCACAGGGATTCATTGTGTACGGAGCGTGAGCCACAAGCTTGCCGAATTTCTTCTCCGCAAGAATATCACGAAGCTTTGCGGCGTCCTCGGGGTCGATAGCTTTAGCCGAACCGCCTCGTGGATTTCTCGTAAAAAACGCAAAAGTATTTGCGTCAATATCAAGAGCCTGTCTGCCCATAGCCTCATAGCCCTTTGAATATGAAAGATGACATCCGATGTAAAGCATAAAATTATCTCTCCTAAAACATGTACGGACAGAACTTGTCCGCACCTGCTATTCTATTGTGACCTTTTTCATGACCTGCGGTACGAGAGGCTTGTCGGCATAATTGGTCTGCTGAGCCGCTATTTCATCAACAACGTCCATACCCTCAACGACCTTTCCGAAAGCTGCGTACTGACCGTCAAGATACGGTGCGTCTTGGTGCATGATGAAAAACTGCGAACCTGCGGAATTGGGATCCTGCGCACGAGCCATTGAAAGAACGCCCCTTGTGTGCTTCAAATCATTCTTTACGCCGTTGGAAGAAAACTCACCCTTGATATGCCAGCCCGGACCGCCTGTACCCGTTCCCTGAGGACAGCCGCCCTGTATCATAAATCCCGAGATAACACGGTGGAATATAAGTCCGTCATAAAATCCCGATCTTACGAGCTTTTCAAAGTTTTCACACGATATGGGAGCAATTTCAGGATAAAGCTCCAGCTTGATCTTCTTTCCGTTTTCCATTTCAATAACAACCATTTTAAGTACCTCCGTTTAATCTATAATTATTACAAAATCAGGCGGAATCGTAGGAATAGGATTCCCCTCTTCGTCATATTTAACGTGATCGTAGCCGCTGAACCCCGGCGGCGGTTTATATTCTGTAGGCTCGGTAGAAGCTTCTGTCTCTGCGGCAGTTTCAATCGGTTCATCGGGCAGAGTTTCGGGTTCGATAATATTTCCGAAAGCATCGGTTTCAGGCTCGGTAGGTTCTTCCGTAGGCGGTTCGATAACGTTTCCGCTTTCGTCGGTGAAAACCTCCGTAACAGGCTCGATAATGTCCCCGTTCTCATCGGTAGGAGGCTCGGTCGGCTCAGGCTCGGTAGGTCTGATCGGTCTGCCGAACATGTCATACTGTACGCCCTGAGTTGATTCTGCGCTTACTTCGGGATAAATTATCCCCCAATCGTCGCTTTCCACGCTTTCGGAACTCTCCTCGGCAGTCGTTTTCTTTGAAGTCTTTGAGCTGTCTGCGCAGCTTTTTCCTGCCATTATCACAAGCAAACATACTATGAGACCGCATGTCCACGCAATTACCCTGTTTCTATCCATTGCCTCACCGCCTTTCCATAAGCATATTTCGTCACCTGTTCTGTGCAAGCTGACAAAAAATCCGATGCAATATCCATACCCAATCTATTAAATATCTCTTTAATTATATATCTTTTTCAGATATTTGTCAAGTATTTTTTTGTAAATCGACATTATGTTCAAGCCCTCATACATATAATATGTGCAAGATACGGAACGGAGAAAGCTCCTCGCCGTATCTCTATAGTAAGCCTACTTGGAAAGCAGACAAAAGGAACTGAATAAAAATTTTTCATAGCAAGGCGGAGGAGGAAAGCGTGCTGTCGCACGGTGACGACGACAACGCTGCTATGGGAAATTTTTATCAGTGAACTTGTTTGGTT
>JAGAQC010000018.1 GCA_017622925.1 Ruminococcus sp. | reverse complement strand
CCTGAAATCACAAATCAAAAATATCAACGTAACCATATAAATGTAGTCCTATTTTATCAACCCGATTCTACGCCGTTTTTTACGTTTTTTCATACCTTTAACACTCTTTTCGGCTCTTTTAAGTGGCAAACTTGGGTTTTAACACATTAACATTTAAAAATCAAGTGTTTTTTGTTAGCATGTTCAAATCAATTTTAAGGTTTACAGTAAATTTATACAGAGGATTTTGTTTTCCTTTACTTTCTGTTAAAGAAGTAACTCTTAGTGTCCGTTCTCGTGAATTGGACTGTGAAAATCATGGGAACTAACGGCATCTTGCAGACTTGAAGATTTTTACAGTCCAATTCACGACAACAGAGATTCCAAAGGGGTCACCCCTTTGGCAGGGGGGTAAGGGGGGACAGAGTCCCCCCTGCATAAGTTTCCCGTAAAAACTTTGAAAATTGATTTTCATGCTTGCCGTCCAAAAAAACTTGACAAGCCGATAAATATTATGCTATAATAAATGTACTTAATTCAACGGAGGCTTTTGCAATGAAAAAATATAAATTGATACCCCTACTTCTTGCGGCTGTAATGGCTGCTGCTCCCCTCACAGGCTGTTCCCCCGATAAGGAATCAAGCAGCGTTTCCGTCAGCATGGCTCCGAACGGCAGGCAGGAGGGTCTTGCAGATAACGAAATAAAGGCGAACATTGCCGAGGATACGGAATGCAACGATACCACCTTCAAGCTCAACAGCGTTATAGATTCGGGCATGGCGGACGAAAACGGCAATAAATACATCTATTTAGACGCTGTTATCGGAAATTCCACCGACAAGGAATACGACCTGAATATCCTCAATAACTTCTATCTGCTTCTTCCCGATAATTCGGAGGCTCACTTCGATGTAAGAACACAGCTTTACGGTCAGAAAAATATAGACAATTATATAGTAAATCCGTTCACAGTCCCTGCAAGCGGCGAAATATCGGGAATCTTCGGCGGATTTGTTATCGCTCCCGACGTTGAGAATTTCACCGTCTGCTTCTTCCCCACTCAGGAGGATATGCGAAACAAATCCAACGTTATCAAGGTTGACGTTACTTCTGAAAATATCACAAAATTAAGCTAAAATTTCGGAGCAGTTCCAATTTCGGGAACTGCTCCGATTTTTTTTGCTGTCCGTTTTAGAGGCTCTAAGAAACTCTAAAAAAATTTCTGTATTTTTTTTATTTTTGCTGCAACAATATAACAAACCGTGCGACTAAGTAATGAAGATATATTTTCAGAAGGGAGCAAATATATGGATAACGGTGCAAGTAGCTACCGCCGTTTTCTCGAAGGGGATAAAGACGCTCTTACTGAGATAATCCGTGAATACAGAGATGGAATAGTGCTGTATATAAACAACTTTACCAACAATATCTGCGTTGCAGAAGAAATAGCCGAGGAGGTATTTATCAAGCTTTATGTAAATAAGCCTAAGTTTTCGGGAAAAAGTTCTTTCAAAACATGGCTTTACTCCATAGGAAAATTTACGGCTGTCGATCATATCAGAAAAAATAAAAAAATTGTTTCAGCTCCTATTGACGAGTTCTATAGCCTTGCGGACAAAGAAGAACTGGAACATAATTATATTAAGAACGAGCAGAAGATCATGCTCCATAATACGATCCAAACGCTCAATCCCGACTATAGTCAGGTGCTTTATCTGATATATTTCGAGGGTTTTGATACTTCACAGGCAGCAAAGATAATGGGTAAATCAAACCGTCAGGTCACTTATTTGCTTTACAGAGCAAAAAAAGCCCTTAGAGCAAAACTTGAACAAGAGAGGTTCACATATGAAGAGCTATGAGGATATTGCAGAAAGAGTGTTTCAAAAAGGGGACGAAATTCTCAGAAGAAAACAGAAAAGAATTGCGCTGATAAAGAAAAATACTCTTATTATTTCGGAAATATGCGCCGCTGTTATCGTATGCGTCGGAGTTTGGAAAACGGATACCATGAAAATTTTCATGAGTAATAATTTCCCCGACAGTATCGTTTCAGAATCGGAAAACAGCACGGAACACACGGATCTCCCAATTTCTGTTTCAACTTCGGAATATAAGGAAAATGAAACTTATTCTTCCGAGACTGTTGCGGCTGTCGAGACCGAAGCAGAAACAGAAAGGAATACTTCCGCACTTTCAACAGAACCGTCAGCGGAAAACACGGCGCAAGGCACGTATGTTAGGAATAATAACGAGACAGCGCAAACACAAACGGTATTGCAGACAATTGCACAGACAGATTTACAGACAGCCGCACAGACAAATTTACAGACGACCCCGATCACAACGGAAAACCACCCTCACGAAACAGTCTGCACAACAGAGCAGACAGATGAAAGGAGCTATTATATGAAACAGCTTGCATCTTTTTTCACATCAGCGATCGTAATTGCATCTTCGGCTGCGCCTATGTTAGGCAACGCTGAGTATCAGATCGACGAATCGAGATACTGGCCCGGCGAAAAGGCGATATTCGACAAAATGGACAGCGGCGAACTCGACCTTGACATCAACGGCGACGGAGTATTCGACCTCTTTGACGGCTACACGCTTCAACGCTATTTAGACCATAAAATAGACCCTGATTATGAGTTCCCAAATACTGAAATGAAAGAAAGGTATTATTCAGACCTGTATCAGGTTGTCGATCAGGAAACAATAGACCGCATTGAAGCTATCGCCGATTATAACGGCGACGGAAAGGTAAACGATATAGATACGGATCACCTTGTACGATATTTTATCGTGAACCGCAACCTGAAAAGAGAACATCTTGAACCCTCTTATTTCTGCGCACAATCTCCCTGCGAATCCCATGAAACTCACGCCAACTGGACTTCCGAAGAACTTTACGTAAACAGTTTGATAGATAATATGGAATTTCTTCTTGCAGGATATGACATTGTGGCTGAAATGTACGAAAACGGAACGCTCGACCTCGATTTCAACGGTAACGGTCAGCTCGACATCGGCGATGTGTATACCTTCTATGTGTATACCAACGGAGCATCATTTCTTGAAACCATAAAAACTTCCGACTTTATAACTGCCGATGAGATCGCGCGCTGTAAGGAGGAATATGCAAAATTCCCCACAACCTCCTTTGGCTCCTCCCTTGATAAGTTTCTGCAATATGTTACGGCTTACATTGTGGGACATATCGAACTAAAGCCCGAATATTTCACCGAGGAATATTATAAGGAAACATTCAAACCTTATTGCCGTCCGCGCGGCTATATCATCAATTACCGTGTAAAGGACGCGGCGGCAAAACTCGGTTTGAAGCCTGACGAAAACGCTTGGCTGAAATTCATCGAAGATGATTTTTATGATTTCTTCGACGCTTACTGCAATGATGTGGAAAGCGGTCGTCGTCCTGCTCCCGATGTAAATTTGGACGGGGTCGTTGACTACTACGATTACTTTGCGTCCAACATTTACATGACAGACCTGATAAATTCCAAAACTGCCGATGAAAGCATTCTCCCTGCGGACGTATGGAACAATCTCGCGGAAAACTGCGATCTCAACGGAAACGGTACGACCAAAGACATCATTGACATTCTGACAGTACAGCTCTACGTTGTTAAATATGTGGGAAACAACGACAATTTCGACCAAGCCTACAAAGACTATACGGAAAGTCTCGGCGGAACTTCAACATATACGACAGAAGCCGTAAGCTATGAGAATAATCTCAGGATACTTTCGGAGTTTGAAAATAACGAAGTCGTTTACGGCGACGCAAACTGTGACGGCGAAGTTACTATCGCTGACGCAACGGCTATTTTGCAGGCTCTCGGAAATCCCGATAAGTACGGACTTTCCAAACAAGGCGCAAAGAACGCCGACTGCTGCGACCCCGGTGACGGAGTTACAACTAACGACGCAATTGCAATTCAGAAAAAACACGCTAAAGTTCTCTCCGAACTGCCCGAAATAATCAAATAGCGGCAAAAAAGCGAACCCGATTAAATGGGTTCGCTTTTATTTACGGGCTATCCGTACAGCCTAAGTGGGGGACGCCGTCCCCCACACCCCCTGCCAAAGGGGTGACCCCTTTGGAATCTCTGTTGTCGTGAATTGGACTGCGGAACTCCCCAAATCAGCACGATGCTGTTAGTCCCCATGAGTTCCACAGTCCAATTCACGAGAACGGACACCAATAGTTACTTCTTTAACAGAAAATACTGGAAACAAATCCCTCTTAAATTGCAGACAATGTCTCAGGAAACAAGCAAATCAAAATATAAAATTAAATACGCATTCTCTCGGAGCAGTCTCCGAAACTGAGGACGTTCCCGTTTTTTTATGCAAAGCCTTTACCGACAGCAGATAAAGCGACAGGACGTAAATAATTCCCCCGAAAACTGCGGCTGCGGCTATGGCGGCAATGTTCCCGAATCCGTACCGTCCGCATATATCGGAAGCAAGATACGCCGCCGCTCCGCATAAAAGTCCCGAATACAGCACAGAGGTGAACGGCTTGAGCGGAACGGCAATATTCGCCGCTTTCATGTACGTATAAAGGGACGCCGCCAATATCACCGCATAACACAGCGTAGTGGACGCCGCCGCTCCGTCCGCGCCCATTAACGGTATAAGCAGAAGATTTCCGCCGAGCTTAACAACAGTTCCCAAAAGCATTATCTTCAAGGGAGCTGCCGTTTTGCCTATGCCTTGCAGCATCGCAAATATCGGGAACGACACGCACAGGCAGACCATTCCCGGCATGAGCCACCTCAGAGAGCTTATGCAAAGCTGCGCTTCATCGGTCTGCCGTGCAAAAAGAGTATGGAGTATTTCGGGGGACAAAACGCCTATCCCCACAGCCGCAGGTACGGAAATTACCGCCGCCGTCAACAACGCCTGCACCGTCCCCCTGTGAAGCCCCTCTCTGTCTCCCGACGCCCAACATGACGTAATACAGGGCAAAGCTCCTTTGCCCAGCATATTTGTTACAGACGGCACAAGGTTAAACACCGTCAAAGCTATTCCCGAAAACGAACCGTACACAAACTGAGGTATCTCGCCCTCCGCAATTCCCACGGGCAGAACGCCTTTATAACCGAAATACGATATACAGCCGATAAGCGTTCCCATGTCGATTATTGCCGTGAGATTTGTTACTACTGCGCTTATTCCGACAGGCAAAGCGGTTTTCACCAGTTCACGGCAAATCTCACGGCGTGTCATAAGGAGACTTTCTCCCTCTGTTCTGCGGCGTTTGGTAAAAAGTCTTATGACCGCAAAAAACATCATCGCGCCAAACGATGACAGCGTTACGCCCATAATACCTGCGGCGGCGGCAATCGCACGAACGTCCGTTATCTCGGGGAAATGCGCCATAATTTCCGTACCGTGACTGCTGACGTAGCCGCATAGCCATAATCCTGCGCCTACCTTGACAAGTCCCTCCGCCGCCTGTGAAAGAGCCGTAGGGTACATGTTGCTCATGCCCTCGTAGTAACCACGTTCAACTGCCGTGATACAGCCGAAAAACACAGACGGAGCTATCATTGCCACAGCAAGGGCGGATTCGGAGTTCCCCGACGAAAGCAGACTGAAAGGCTTGGCAAGAAAAAATATAAGCAGACTGCCGAAAATTCCCACAGCCGAAAAAACAAGCAAGGCTATTCGGCGTATGCGGCGGACGTTTTCGTACATGCCCAGCGCAAGGCTTTTTGCGACCATAGCGGCTACGGCGGTGGAAAGTCCCGTAACGGCAAGAGCGTAGACGGGCATAAAAATGCTGTAGGCACAGCTAAAATAGCTCATTCCCACGCCGCCGAGCAGATTTGTAAGCGGTATCTTGAACAACGCCCCCAACGCCTTTGCAGCTACGGCAGATACCATTAAAATGACCGATCCCTTAATAAAATTTTGTTTTTTCAATTTTTTCTCCTTAATCGTATAAATACAAACTGTAGGGGCTGGCGCTCTCGACAGCCCGAAATCGGTGAACGAGACTGTCTTGGAACTCGGGACGTCGAGGGCGCCGTCCCCTACAAAATTCACTCACCTATTAATCTTTACCGACTACTCAAAAAAGTTTTGCACTTTTTATAAAATATATATTGCAGAATAAAAAAAAATATGCTATAATATAAGGTAGCTTAAAATGCTTATTGCTTTATCAAAAGTTAATAGGCCTCCTCGGGAACTGGGAAGTGCTGTATGGCGCAGGATTTTTTGCGTTCGGCAAAGTCGGGTTTCCGCAGGAATACTTGGTGTATTGCAAGGAAAGCCGACAAAGCCGAACACAAAAAAGACAAGTCAGACAGTGCTTTTCAGTTTCCGAGGAGGTCTAATATATTTTACAGAAAGGACGATATTTCAGATGGAATATAAATTTTCCGATAAAGTCAGCGGACTGAAAGCTTCTGCGATCAGAGAGATATTGAAATTCACTTCCGTGCCGGGAGTTATCTCGTTTGCGGCAGGAAATCCTGCTCCCGAAGCGTTCCCCACAGAGCGTATCGCCGAAATATCCGCCGAGCTGCTGCGCGACGACCCTATTCTTGCGCTCCAGTACAATATCACGGAGGGTTATACGCCGCTTCGTGACTTCCTGAAAGGCTGGCTTGCAGAAAAAAACTGCTTCCACAAGGAATTTGACGATCTTATAGTTACATCGGGCGGTCAGCAGGCAAACGAGCTTTCCTGCAAAGTCCTGCTTAACGAGGGCGACACGCTTCTCTGCGAATCGCCGAGCTTTATCGGCTCGCTCAATGCTTTCCGCTCCTACAACGTCAACCTTGTGGGCGTTGAAATGGACGAGGACGGCATAAACCTCGAAAAGCTCGAACATGCGCTGAAAACTCAGCCCAACGTAAAGATTCTATACCTTATCCCGAATTTCCAGAACCCCACGGGACGCACTATGTCCCTCGAAAAGCGTAAGGCTGTTTACGAGCTTGCCTGCCGCTACGACTTCATTATTTTGGAGGACGACCCATACGGCGAACTTCGGTTTGCAGGGGAAAACGTTCCCTCGATCAAAAGCTTCGATACGGAGGGACGTGTAATTTACTCCTCGACCTTCTCAAAACTTATCTCATCGGGATTCAGAACGGGATTCGTTTCCGCTCCCGCGCCGATAATCCAAAAAATAGTCGTGTGCAAGCAGGTCTCGGACGTTCACTCCAACATATGGGCGCAGGTAGTCTCCCACCGCTTTATGACGACTGTTGACCGTGAGGCGCACTTCAAAAAGCTTCGCGACATTTACCGCAAGAAAAGCGAGCTGATGTGCGGATATATCGACAACGAATTTTCCAAGAAAATATCCTACGTCAAGCCCGAGGGCGGTCTTTTCGTATGGTGTAACCTCCCCGAGGACTGCGATATGAACGCTTTCTGCCAAAAAGCGGTACAGGAATACAAGGTGGCTGTCGTTCCCGGAAACTCGTTCAGCATAGACGAAAACGAGGCCAGCCATTCGTTCCGCCTCAACTACTCCACTCCCACAAACGACCAGATCGAAAAGGGCATGGAGATACTTGCTAAAATGACTAAGGATATTCTCGATTAAAGACAACACCGCACAAAGACCGCCTGACGGCTTTGTACGTCATCTGCTTGCATATTTTCCGTCATATCGCACAGAAACTCCTTGAAATACGACAGTATTCCTGCGTCGTTTCTGTACAATCTGCCGAAAAATCTGACTTCGCATCTGCCGCACAATCTCTGTGCGGTGTTGCCTAAAAAATATCAAAATAAAACCGAAAGGATCAAAAAAATATGGCTCTTGATAGATACCCCGTTACACAGAAATACCTGATGACAAGAAATCAGGCTCTCAATTTCCCTATCGACTTCTTCAAGGGAAACTTCAAAAAGAACGACGTTTACGGCGTTGTTATCGACATTCCCATGCCCGGCAACATACTTACCTCTATGGTCTGCTTCATCAACGGAGCTGCTAACCTCTATTTCAACAACGGCAGCGAATACACAGGAGCTTCGCAGAAATACAGAACTCTCGTTCAGGCGGCTCACAACCTCGTTGCAAGCTCGAATTATCTGCTCCCCAAATGCGAAAAGACCACGCAGTTCGACCTCCCTCGCGGCAGATCGCATAACGTTTTCCTCCTTACAAAGGGCGGCGTTTACAAGGCTGTTTTCACTCCCGGCGTTATCCCCGAGGACGAACCCGAAAAGCGTACCATTTACGTTCTTTATCAAAAGGTTCTTGGGGAGCTGAGAAACTGTCAGCTTAAAGACGACGCCGAAAGAAGAAAAGGCAATCAGTAAGGAGCATTCAGCCAATGGAAGATAAAAAGCTTATTTTTAGCGGAATACAGCCGACAGGCACGTTTACCCTCGGCAATTACATCGGAGCTGTCCGCAACTGGGGTCCTTTGCAGGACGAGTATAACTGCATTTACTGCGTTGTGGACATGCACGCTATAACAGTACGTCAGGAGCCTGCAAAGCTGAGACAGAATACTCTCAACTCCTACGCTCTGCTCATGGCTTGCGGCATCGACGTGGAAAAATCCATACTCTTTATCCAAAGCCACGTCAAGACCCATGCGGAGCTTAACTGGATACTCTGCTGCAACACGCAGTTCGGCGAACTCAGCCGTATGACGCAGTTCAAGGACAAAAGCAAGAAGCACCCCGACGATATTAATGCGGGACTTTTTACCTACCCTTCGCTTATGGCGGCGGACATTTTAGCGTATAATGCCGACCTCGTCCCAGTAGGTGTTGACCAGAAACAGCATCTCGAACTTGCAAGAAATATCGCTCAGCGTTTCAATCAGCGGTACGGCGATTTCTTCACCGTTCCCGAGCCTTACATCGCCGAGGTGGGCGCAAAGGTAATGTCCCTGCAAGAGCCGTCCAAAAAGATGTCAAAGTCCGACGACAACCCCAATGCGGTCATTCTCATTCTTGACGATAAGGATACCATTATCCGCAAATTCAAAAGAGCCGTCACCGACAGCGAAGCCGAAGTCGTATACCGCGAGGGCAAGGACGGCATAAATAACCTTATGACTATTTACTCCAGCGTTACGGGCAAGGACTTCAAGTCTATCGAAGCTGAGTTCGCAGGCAAGGGCTACGGCGATTTCAAACTTGCCGTAGGTGAAGCCGTTGCCGACCATTTAGAGCCTGTGCGTACCGAGTTCGCCCGTCTTATACAGGATAAAGCGTACCTCAAAGAATGCTACACGGCAGGAGCGGAAAAGGCTTTGCGCTATTCTCAGAGAACGCTGAACAAGGTGTACAGAAAAGTCGGCTTCGTTGACCGATAAGCCGCATTGCCCGAAAAGCCTGTTTATCGTTAATACTAATATTAGTATAATATACACAAATATTAACACAATTAATATGTTTATTACACATTTAATACGAAATTTAAAAAATAACTTGCTTTTTTCGGCAATATATTGTATTATTAAGGAAGTGCTTTTTCTATGGTTGAATATCGGCAGAAGGATAAATATTCCATCGAAGATCTGCGTGACATCGTTCGGCTGCTCCGTTCCGAGGGCGGCTGCCCGTGGGACAGAGAACAGACCCACGAGTCTATCAGAAGCGACTTTTTGGAGGAGACCTGCGAAGTCCTTGAAGCTATCGACCTTAAAGATACCGACCTCCTCCGCGAGGAGCTTGGGGACGTTCTTTTACAAGTAGTTTTCCACAGCCGTATCGAGGAAGAACAGAACCGCTTCACTTTCGATGAAGTGTGCGACGAGGTGTGCAAAAAGCTCATCGTCCGTCACCCTCATGTTTTCGGCGAAGTTAAGGCGGATACCTCGGACGAGGTACTGAAAAACTGGGATTCCATAAAAATGAAAACCAAGGGACAGGAGACCTATACCGATACTCTTACAAGCGTTGCAGGGACGCTCCCTGCGCTTATGAGGGCGCAAAAGGTGGGCAAACGTGCAATGCGTGCCGGTATGGATTTCCGCTGCGCCGACGACGCTATAGCCTGTATAGCCGCTGAAAAAGAGGAACTTGACAGAGCCGTGGCTTCGGGCGACAACTCGGATATTACCGAGGAGCTTGGCGATCTTCTTTTTTCCTGTGTAAACGCCGCCCGTCACCTCGGTATAGACGCTGAACAGGCTCTGAAAGCTTCTACGGATAAATTCATCAAACGTTTTTCCGTAACGGAGGAACTGGTGAAAAAGGATTCCCTCGATATGAAGGATCTCCCTATCGAACAGCTTGATATTTACTGGGATAAAGCTAAGAATATAATTATGGAGGAACTAAAAAATGACTAAAACCGAACTCATCGCTCGCATTGCAGATAAAGCTAACTGCACAAAGAAAGACGCCTCATCCGCGCTGGACGCTACAGTAGCTGTTATCTCCGAGGCTCTCATAAACGGCGAAAAAGTTTCCGTAACAGGCTTCGGAACATTTGAAATTCGCGAAAGAGGCGAAAAGACCTGCATCAACCCCAGAACCAAGGAAAAAATGGTTTGCCCTCCCAGCAAAGCTCCCGCTTTCAAGCCCGGAAAAACTCTCAAAGAGGCTGTAAACAAGTAATAACAACATTCACTATAAAATCATGGGGCAGGTCTATCCTGTCCCATTTTGTTTATGATATGAAAGGAAAAATATATGCGTCTGGATAAATATTTAAAGGTAACAAGACTTATAAAACGCCGCACCGTTGCAAACGATGCCTGCGATGCGGAAAAAATCAACGTGAACGGCAAGGTCGCCCGAGCCTCCTACGATGTCAAGGTAGGCGACATTATCGAAATAAATATGGGCGCGCGTCCCCTTAAAGTCAAGGTACTCAACGTCACCGAGTACGCCACAAAGGAAAACGCCGCCGATAATTATACCGTTATAGAATAAGCTATCCGCAACATAAGTGGGGGACTCTGGCTTATCGCCCCGTCCCCTCTGCCCTTCGGGCATCTCCCCACCCGTGGGGAGTCACCCCACACCCCCTGCCAAAGGGGTGACCCCTTTGGAATCTCTGTTGTCGTGAATTGGGCTGTGGTAATCCTCAAATCAGCTCAATGCTGTTAGTCTCCATGATCACCACAGTCCAATTCACGATAATGGACACCAAAAGTTACTTCTTTAACAAAAAATACGGGAAATAAAAACCGCCAAAGCCGCAATATATGCAGCTCTGACGGTATTTTTTTATTTTGTATTATGAATATCCCAACGGAAATTCGCAAGCTTCATAGCCTTAGTATTGTCGATCATATTGTTGTTTTCAAGCTTGCTCATGTCAAGATAGCGGTAATTGGTTTTTTCTTCCTTACTTCCGCCGAAAATTCCTTTTATCTTTGACAACGCTCCGCCGCCCGACTTCTGAAGCACCGTTCCCAGCGAATGATTCTCACGCATGAACGATATAATGTCCGCCGCCGTTGTAAGAAGCTTGTCGCTGACATTATAAATGCCTGCATACTGCATATCGTCGGCATTCTTAACAAAGCAGAGAATAAAATCCACTAAATTGTGAACGCAGCAGAACTGGAAACCGTACTGTCCCTTTCCCGAAACGAACTTTGTGCCGTCCTTCGGGTCGGTTATCTTTGAGACAAGATTGTCAATAAAGTTAAAAGTATATACGGGCGATACCCGAGTAATACATACCATAATATTTTTATGGTGCTGCATCTCTGAGATCAGAGCCTTTTCGGAAGCGTACTTCATAATGGCGTAATTTGAAGTAGTCTTTATATCGGCGTCCTCACGTATAGGCTCGCGGGTTTTCGGGAAATCGTACACCTTATCCGTACTTATAAGTACGACCTTTTCAACACTTTCGGTGGTCATTGCATAACGGTAAATGAATTTGTCGCACTGTTTTGACTCGCTGACCTCCTTATCGGTAACGATCGGTCCGAGGTCGTTATCAACGGTGCAGGCGGCATGGATCACTACGCTTATCTCGTACTTCTCAAAAATGTCCGCATAAGTATTTTTATCCGAGGGTCTGCACTGCACGAAAGTATAATTGAGCTTGCCCTCATTATACATACCTGCCTCAACGTCGGCAGCGATAACAGCATAGCCCTTTTTGAGCAAACCCGAACAGATATGCTGACCGATAAGTCCGCATCCGCCGGTTACAAGAACTGTTTTCAATTCACACCCTCCTTTCATTATCAAAAAAATGTATCATTCGGCAACGGGAGCAGAATTTGCTTCCTCCAGCATTGCATCGAGAGCAGCATAAATAGCGTCGTAAGTCTCGTTCCACGGAGTACCCTTTGCCGAGTTTCTGAGGTTAGTGTCAAGCAATGTGCCGCAGTCCGTAGACACGCCCGTTGAAAGGTCAAGGAACGGATTTTCGTCCGCAAGCTCCTGCATACTGTGCTGCATCTCAACCATTTCCTGAGTCCAGCCGTAGTCGTCAAGGAACTGCTGATCCGCAACCTCCTTTGTAGGCTCGTCAAGCAGGGCAAATCGCTTGCAATCAAGGAAACGTGCAACGCCCTCGGGATTCTGTCCGCCCTTTATCATGCAATAGGACTCCATGCCTACAGGGACGTAATACTCGTCTGCATCGGGGTCTCTCGGCATGGGAACAAAAAATGCGTCCTCGCCGAATTTCTTTTTCCACTTCGACTCCTCTTTATAGAACTCGTACAGACCTACGGGGTAGAACAGCAGCTTGCCTTCGCCGATATACTCGGGGTGGGAAGTCCAGCCGTAGTCGCCTACGCCGATAGCAATACCGCCCGTTGTATAGAGGTCGTACATGAAATTCTGCACTCTTTCCATAGCCGGGTCACTGATGTTGCTGACAAGCTTTCCGTCATCTATCTCAACGGCAGGAACGCCCGTAGTCGCCATAAGTCCAAATTCGTACCACCAACTGTCAATGCCGTATTTTTCGTTATCTACATCGACAAAGCTCTGGAGCATTTCATGGAAAGCGTCCCACGTCCATTCGCCGTCCTCGAAAAGCTCGGCAGGGTCGGGCAGACCGGCTTCCTGAACTGTCTTTTTATTGTAGACGCACGCCACCTTGTCGCCTGTTGTCTGAAGAACCGCGCAGTAATGCTTGCCGTCCCAGAGCAGGCTGTCGTTTACGTCCCGAACGTCCTCCCAAAGAGGCGAACTGAAGTCGATATAGTCGTCAACGGGAACAAACATTCCCCTGATAGCGCCCTTTGGAAAAGCGTCCATATTTCCGCCGTAGAAAAAGTCAACGCCGTCGCCGCTGTTTATCATTTCGGCAAGCTTTTCGTAGCGGTCGTTATAAGTACATTGAATAAATTCAATATTTCCGCCGTACTTTTCCTCAAAGGCAACAAGCTCCGTGGGCTTGTTTTTTCCCGAAGCGTCGGGGTTTATGTCCCAGTCGGAAAGCCATTTTATCGTTTTGTTTTCAAGCTCCTCCGAGGGCAGCAGATCGGTGTTCATTACATTTTCTTTGATCTTATTGCGGACATCGGCTGTAACGTCAACATCGGCATACGGATTCGAGGACTCTTCCTTGCCGTTGCAGGCAGTCATTGAGAGGACAGACGCCAAAGCAAGAATCGAAGCTAAAAATGCCTTTGTTTTTTTCATTGTCAAACTCCTTTTGTAACAGACCTCTACAGACCTCCTCGGAAACCGAGAAGTCTAATGAACATTATCCATATGATATATTATAACATTTTTGACAGCCCAATGTCAATAGTAATTTTCAATAATACAACAGGTGAAATCAGGGAAAAATTTTTCTGTCTGTTGATCAGTTTCTCCTGCATTCGCCGCTGTTTCTGAATGAACAGCTTTCACGCATACTGCATATATCGCAGCCCGATTTTTGTTCACGTACAGGCGAATCGGATATTCCGATTATCGCTGTCACCGATTTGGTCGGCATCAGCATACAGCTTTCGCCGCAGGTCAACCCGATACGCCGCCCTGCGTTCAGGTATCTCAGAAGCTCCTCCTGCACATCAATGGACAGATCGCCGTATCCCGGACTGAACCGCATTGTACGGTTTTTCGCTTTAGTCTGCGAAAATATCTCCTTCTCAGCCAAATCGCATACCTGCTCTATCGCTGCGCTGCACAAACAGTCCACCGCCAATGCGCCTGCCATATCGCTTACGGAAACGCGGCTTATCAGCCTGTCAGCCTCCGCAGAAACAGTTGCAGCCATAACTATCGCCCTGCTGCAATCCGCTAAAAGTCCGCGAATGCTTTTTCCTTTGAGCGGAACGCCAAGTCCCGAAAGGTACACGCCGTCCGCCCGAAGCTCGACCTCCGCTTCACGGTAGACATAGGCAGGTCTCAGGGAATTTCTGACAATCGGCTCGTACTTATCGAGAAGTTCGGCAGTTTGGGAATCGGGTACGCCGCGGACTCCCATATAACGGGCAGCCTCGGTCTTGGAAATCTCGCGCAGCGTCATACTTCGATGATTCCCGAGACTGCTTCGCTGATTTTCCTTGCAACGTAGGCGTTATTCATGGTGTACAGATGAACGCCGTCAACGTCCCCTGCCGCAAGGTCAACGATCTGATTTATGGCATAGGCAATTCCTGCGTCACGCAAAGCCTCGGGATTATTCTCGTACTTCTGCATGATCTTCACGAATTTATGGGGCAGACTTGCGCCGCACGTAGTGACCATGCGCTCGATCTGCTTTTTGTTGACAACAGGCATAATGCCTGCCTCGATAGGAACATTTATTCCCTTAGCTCTCGCCTTTTCGCGGAACTCGTAGAAAAATTCGTTATCGAAAAAAAGCTGCGTTATAAGGTGGTCTGCGCCTGCGTCAACCTTTATTTTGAGGTTGTCGATGTCCTCGTCAAGGCTGTCGGAATCGGGGTGCCCCTCGGGGTAACATGCGGCGGCAATGTCAAAGTCGCCCTTCGTCCGCAGATACTCGATAAGCTCGCTTGCATGGGTAAAATCCTCGGCAGGCGGAATATCGGGGTTTATATCGCCTCTCAGGGCAAGGATATGGTCGATACCGCGCGCCCTTGCATTGGCGATAGTCTCGTCTATCTGACTTTTTGTATAATTAATGCAGGGCAGGTGGAGAACAGGCACAACGCCCATAGACTTCACTTTCGAGGCGATGTCGAGGGCAAGACCGCTGTTTCCGCTGCCGCCTGCGCTGTAGGTCACGCTTATAAAATCGGGTCGCAAGTCGCCCAATTGGTCTAAAGTATTGTAAATTACGTCAACCGAGCTGGTGTTCTTCGGCGGAAAGACCTCAAAGGAAAACACCTTTTTTTGTTTAAATAAATCTTTTACTCTCATATTTACCTCAATTTATCGACCAGTCGATCTCGTCCATGCCGTGTTGTTTCAAAAACTCATTCGCCTTTGAAAAATGCCTGCAACCGAAAAAGCCGTTATACGCCGAAAGCGGACTCGGGTGCGCTGCGGTCAGCACAAGATGATTCGGGTTCGTAATGAACTGCTTCTTCGCCTTTGCGTCAGCTCCCCAAAGCATGAAAACCATAGGCTTCTCACGGGTATTCAGCAGACGAATTACCTCTGTGGTGAAAATCTCCCAGCCCTGTCCACGGTGACTGCGCGGCTGATTCGCTCGGACTGTAAGTACGGAATTCAGCAGTAATACGCCGTTTTCAGCCCACTTTGTAAGCTCGCCATGCTTGCCTGTATTGTCGATGCCAAGATCGTCCCGAATTTCCTTAAAAATATTAACGAGCGACGGCGGCGGCGCAACTCCCTTTCTGACTGAAAAGCTCAGACCATGAGCCTGCCCCTCTCCGTGATACGGGTCCTGCCCGATGATAACACATTTAACATTATCGTAGGACGTCAGCTTCATGGCGTTGAAAATGTCATACATTCCCGGAAAAATACGCTTCGTTTTATACTCCGAGATCAAAAACTGCCTTAATTTCAGATAATATTCCTTATCGAACTCGCCGTCGAGTATCTCGTCCCAATCGTTATTAAAATTAACCATTATTTCTGCTCCGTAGAATTAAAGACCGTTCCCTCGTAAAACTTGAACTTCACAAGGGTGTTTCTTTTGTATGTCAAAGAACCCTCCTCGTTGAACGGGATTTTTTCGTAGGCTTCTTTTGAACATTCGATTTTCAGCTTTTTGCCCTTTCGGGTTATAAACTCCAGCTCGTAGTAGGCGTCAACCAGTCTGAAAGAGCCGTCGCTCTCGTAAATGCGCAGTCTGTCGTCGCTTTTGCGAACAAGCTTTGCCATTTCGACAATAGGTTCAAAGGAACTTTTCTGAACGTCCTCCTTTGGCTGTCTGCCGCCCTCGCCCGTGTCCTCCAAGAAAAAGTTAAAAATTTTCATTATAGGACTTTTTCCGCCGAACAAAATCATCACAAGAAGCAGGACAATGATAATCGCTCCCAGCGTAATCAGCAGATTTCTCATCTCCGTTGTCATGCTACCGCACCTTTCTTTGCTTTATTTCTTATTTTATTATATATTATTTTTTCAAATTTTGCAATAACTTCTTGAAAATTTATGTAATTTGCTGTATAATTTAAGATAGAAATTGATTTTTTGGAGGAAATTATGCAGAAAATTTTAGGCTACCTGCGAAAGGCGGTACAAAAATACAACATGATAGAAAACGGCGACAAAATTGCCGTGGGAGTTTCAGGCGGAAAGGACAGCCTTATTCTTTTGGAGGGGCTTGTTCGTCTTAGGGGATTCATCGGGACAGACTATGAAATTACCGCGCTTTCTGTTGACGCCATGTTCGGGGGAACTGCCGCGGACTTCTCGGAAATCACGAAATACTGCGAAAAGCTCGGCGTCCACCACCAAATTATCCCCACTCACATCGGGGAGATAGTTTTTGACATTCGCAAGGAAAAATCGCCGTGCAGCCTTTGCGCAAGAATGCGTCGGGGCGCGCTGAACAATGCCGCCGCCGAGCTTGGCTGCAACAAGCTTGCCTTGGGACATAATTCCGACGACGCCGCTGAAACATTTATCATGAACCTCTTTACCGAGGGAAGAATCGGCTGTTTTTCCCCTGTGACCGTGCTTGAAGATAAAAATTTAACTATTATACGTCCGCTGATTCTTGCGCCCGAAAAGGACATACGCCGCGCGGCGAGGAGATCGGCTCTCCCTGTGCTTGAATCAAGCTGTCCTGCCGACGGTCACACAAACCGTCAGAAAGCAAAGTTGCTGCTCTCAGACCTCGAACGTGAAAATCACGGCGTAAAATCACGTATCATAGGCGCGATACAGCGTGATATCTGGAACTAAAAAAAGCTCTCTTTTCAGAGAGCTTTTTTTATTATAGGTCAGGACTAATTAATTAGTCTTCCTTCTTTCTGAGTACGAAAGCAGTACCGAGAGCAACTGCAAGACCTGCAACTGCTACGCCAACGCCTGCAACACCGGTCTTAGGAGAATCGTCCTTCTTACCTGTTGTCTTAGCTGTTGACTTAGCTGTAGTCTTCTTAGAAGTTGTCTTCTTAGATGTTACAGAAGCAGTTGATGTCTTAGTAGAAGCTGCTGTTGAAGCTCCTGTTGAAGGAGTTGTATCAGTATCTGTCTCTGTAGCTGTAGTTGTTGTTGTAGTAGTAGTTGTTACAGGCTCCTCACCGTCAGCGATAGCGATGTAACCATCGTGAGCGCCATTCATGTCAGCAAGAGCTGCACACTTCTCTACGTCCGCAGCAGCAGCCTTGAAGTTCGGGTTGTACTCGGGATTGTAGATACCTCTTGTGAATGTGTAAGCCTGCATAAGTCTGCCGGGGAGATCCTTAGCGTTGTTTGTAAAGAGGTCCTCGTTAGTCTTGTTAGATCTATAGAGAATGTCAATGGGGAATACATCGCCCTCTGCAACATCTTCAGGAAGTGTTACATTGAACTCCCATACAACACCGTCAAGACCCTTATCCATATCAGCAGCAGAACATACGAAGATACCCTTCATATCAAAATCAGCGGCAGTAGGATCGAGATCGGGAGTCTTTGTTGTGAGATATTCTGCACCTGCACCTCTAGTAGCCTTAGGACCACCAAAGGGATCCATCTCAATCTCAAGACGCTTGTCATAATAGATGTGGAAACCTGTTGCAGCGTACTTAGCATTTGCACCTGTTACAGAAACCTGAACCTTTCTCATAGGAGCAGCCTTAGCATCTTCAAGAGTGATAACTTCCTGTGTAGCTGTAATAACAGGCTTTATCTCAGATGCCTCTATCTCTGCTGCTGAAAATTTTCCGTCTGCTGAAAATCTTGCGTCTTCGCTCTCAGCAAAAGCGTTCATTGAAGCTGCTGAAACAGCAACCGCACCAAGAGCTACAAGAGAAAAAGCCTTCTTTAATGAATTCTTCATTTTAGTTACTTTCCTTTCAAATTAGTTAAATATATGTTTATCTGCCGCCGTTTTTGACGGCAGATGTAACATTTTAATTATTCTTATTGCTTTGCGTATACGCCGAGAGCACCGTTCCATGTATCTCTGCCTGCTACTGAACCTGTCATAACCTTACCATAGTAGCCTAAGATGAACGAAGCGTCATCTGCAGCGATCGTTCTTTCGGGCTTGCGGAGCTTCCAGTTCTGTGAATCGTTTTCATTATCTACGTCGCAAAGGAATGCTGCAAGTTCGTCGAGCATAGGATCGCTCTGAACAAGAATGTCATTTGAGCAGAACTGTGTAGTAGCTGCATCGCCACCTGTCTGCATCTTACCATACCATGTAAGTATCTTACTTGCGTCAGATGAGTCAGCAGTCATATCGAGGTCAGCATCGCCCTTAACGCCGATGTAAGCAGTTACAGAAATCTTGCTTCCGTCGATGTTCTTGAGTACATCGCCTGCGTTGGCAACAACTGTGCCGTCAGCGGCTGTGATAGCTTCCTTAGCGTAAACAGGAATCTGAGAAGCGAAGCTTGCTACGCCGTTCTTGTTTATATCTGCGAGTACGTCAGCAGGAACGTCCTTGAACTCAACAGCATTGAGAATGTCAACCTGTTCGCCGGGCTCGTCTACTCTCTGACCTACTACATTGCCGTCTGCATCGTAGTAAACAGTTGAGAGGTCAACGCTGTAGCTAATGCTCTTGATCTGTTCCTTGTTGAATTCCTTGTCAACGTCAAGGTAGAATCCAACCTCAGTTTCTGTCTTAAAGTTTACAACACGCTCTACAACGGCTGTTGTTGTTGAGGGATCGGCAGAACCTGTTGTCTCTGTTCCTGTAGACGATGTGTTTGTATCTGAGGGCGTTGTATCCGTAGGAGTTGTGCCTGTATCAGATGTGTTTGTATCTGTAGGTGTTGTCTCCGTAGGAGTTGTGCCTGTCTCAGATGTGTTTGTATCTGTAGGTGTTGTCTCCGTGGGAGTTGTGCCTGTCTCAGATGTGTTTGTATCTGTAGGTGTTGTCTCCGTAGGAGTTGTGCCTGTTTCAGATGTGTTTGTATCTGTAGGTGTTGTCTCCGTGGGAGTTGTACCTGTTTCAGATGTATTTGTATCTGTAGGTGTTGTCTCCGTAGGAGTTGTGCCTGTTTCAGATGTATTTGTATCTGAGGGCGTTGTCTCCGTGGGAGTTGTGCCTGTATCAGTAGAAGCTGTTGTGGAAGTGTCTGTAGTTGAAGACGACTCCTTTTCCTTTTCTGTAGCCTTTACAACTCTCTTGAGGTTCATGTCGTATGAAACAGCACCCTCTGTTTCGATAGCTGAGAAGTCAACCTCGATCTCAATTTCCTTGAAAATCTCTGTAACGTCAACGTCGTATTCGCCCTCGATAAATGCTGTTGCTGCTGCTGCTTCCTCATCGGGGAGCTGTGCTTTAAGTGTAGCAACACCCTTGTCAGCAGAAGCTGTGATAGCTGAGAAGCTGTCAGCAAGTTCGCCCCAATCAGCAGCGTCAATATCAACTGCTACAGGTGAAGATGCAAGAATCTGGTTGATAACCTCGTTGTAGATCTTCTGAACCATTTCGTTAGCTGCGATTTCAGCGCCGCTTGTGGGAAGCTGCTTGCCGTCGATCTTGTTAGCAGCCTTTTTGCTTACTTTCTCGACCTTAGTTGTTACAGCAGGGATTCTCTTATTAACAGCCTCAATGATGGGTGTAATAGAATCTGCGCTCTTAGAACCGCTGTAATTCAAAGCCTTGCCTATGTACTTATCAGCAGTATCAAGCTTGCCTGAGAAGAATGTAGCTATATTCTGAACATAGTCCTTAATGCTTGCAGCCTTATCAGACATATTAGCGTAATGACCCTTGTACTCTTCTTTGAGTTTTGCAACCTTGTCTTTGTATGAATCAGTACCCTTTACGATCTCAGCGACCTCTTCTCTGGTATAAGTGTACTTATCTGTAAATTCAGTAAGGAGCTTCTGGTAATCCTCGGACTGGAGAACAGCGTCTACAGCTTCGTCGTATGTAACCTCATTAGCATCCATGTATTCGTTTACAAGCTGCTCATACTCAGGAGATTCATCAAGAATGCTCTTGATAGTTTCATCGTCAAGGTTAAGACCGTTTGTGAATCTGTCAATGAGATCCTTGTACTTGTCGGACTCCTTGATCTTTTCCTCAGCCTCAGCGTAGTCGATACCATGCTCTTCCATGTAATCTGCAACAAGGTTCTTGAACTCAACAGACTCAAGGATCATTGCTTCGATCTCGCCGTCCTCAGGAGTATAACCGTCCATGAGGTTATTTACAAGGTTGTCAAACTCTTCGGAGTTCTGAACCATTTCTTCAAACTCTTCGTCTGTAAGATCAAATTCTTCAACGAGAGCGTCGATCGTTGTTGTAGCCGTAGTCTCGATAGTTTCGAGCTGAGCCTTTACATAATCAAGAATAGCAGTTCCCTTGTACTGAGCGCCTGTTACCTTGTCCGTAAATGTAATTACAGCCGAAGTTGAAGTGCCGTCCTTTAACGAGGAGGAGCTTACAGCGATCTCGATATTACCAGCGATCTCAAGGTCTCCAAAGAACTCGAAATTTTTAAGATCTTCAAGATTAGGAATATTGTACTTATCGTACTGATCAGCAAGATTCTTGAGGGAATCGCCTACCATATCCCTACCCATTTGCTCGAAAACGGGAACGACATTTTCCATATTGCCTGTGATAGTAACATTGCCGCTTGCATCAACGGTATATTTCATTTCGCCGATGCAGTTTACTACGCCCTCTGCGAGGTCACGGTACTGACCTGCTCTGTTCAAAGCGTAATCGAAAAGAGTTGTTGCGTCGATCGTGCCGGAATTCTTTGTTCCGTTGCCTATCTGTGCGAGAATATTGTATACGTCTGAATACCATACGGAATCCTTAGTAAAAGTATAATTGCCTTCATTCTCGCTCATTGTGTACTTTTCATTTTTCTCATCGGGTTCAATATAGAAAAGTGCACCTTCGCTGCCATCATTCAGCGTTGCAGTTGCGCCTGTTAAGCCTGCTGCCGGAGCTGCATCCGTGACGTCTACAGCGTTAGCAACACCAAGGCACTGCGTGAGAGCCAGCGGCACAGCCGAAGCTACAGCCATAGCTCTCTTGAATAATGAATTCTTCATTGTTCTATACCTCTCTAACATATTTCTTTCCCGACTGCCGTCGTACCCCTACGGCACAATTCGTTCGGGAACTATTTTGTACAGGTGTGTAGCCTTATCATACAGCCTGCCAAAAATTCATACTATCATTTTATCACACAAATTTCAATAAGTCAAGGAAAATCGCACATTTTTGTGAATAAACATTGACTATTTATTCTTCGTATTTTTGTATGTATTTCACAATTCAGCTCTGTATGCCCTATACATAACCCCGAAATTTAATTTATGTGTCCAAAAACATTGGCATTTCCATAAAATCGCATATCGAAGTCTTTACGTTTATTATATCATGTTTTTTTTGATTTGTCAACAGGAATTTGTCCCCATTTCAAGCTTTTTTCGCATTTTCGGAAAAAAACAGCGCCCGAAGGCGCTGTTTTTATACAATTTTTACTCTGCTTGGATCAAAGTACCGTTGGCTACGTAGTTATCGAAGTTTTCACCTCTGCCCTGACTTGCCAAAGCAATATCCCATGCCTCGTCAAGATCAGTTGTACCTGTCATAACCTTACCGTAGTATGCAAGGATCCAGCTTGCGTCGTTTGCGTCAATGGTTCTCTCTGTCTTAGGAGTCTTCCAGTTGTCCTTACTGTAGCAGTCTTTATCGACATCAATAAGGAATGCTGCAAGTCCGTCAAGCTCAGGATGCTGATTAACTATATCACAGTTCTCGGGAGCAAGTCTGATAACGTCATCGCTAACGCCTGTCTGCTTCTTACCGTACCAGATAAGTGCGAGTGAAGCATCGTATGAGTCAGATCTGTTATCGAGGTCTCCGTCGCCCTTAACGCCGATATAAGCCGTTACTACAACTCTTTCGCCGTTCTCATAATAAAGCGGAACGCCGTCATAGAATACGTTGAGCTTATATGTGAAGTCTGTCTGCGATAATCTGTAAGCAGCCATAGGTGTGCCGCCCTTGTTTACAGTATCCTCATAAGTAACCTTAGCAGGATCGAATTCAACGAGGTTGCGGTCTTCGTCAAGAATCTGAGTTGCAACTACCATTTCACCTGTGAAAGGTCTCGGGTCGTGGCTGAAGAAGTAACCTTCAACAACCTTAACTGCAACTGCTACGTCACCGTCAACGTTCGGGAACTCCTTAGTTGATGTTGTTTGTCCCTCGCCCAACTGAGAACCTGTACGTGTAGTAGTTGTTGTAGGCTGTGTACCGGAATCGTTTGTGTTTGTTGTAACAGTAGGAACTGTGTTTTCTGTAGTTTCTTCTGTTGTTGCAGGAACCTTGATCTGGATAACACCGTCAAGTACAAGAACTCTGTCGGTGATGTCAAGTCCGTTAGTGTCGGAAACAGTAAGTCCGCTCATACCGATCTTGTAAGCATCGCCGTCCTTAGCGTCTTCAGGAACCTTAAACGTAAGTGTGATAACCTTTTCGCCGTTAGGTCCTACAATACCCTCGCCGATCTCATGTGCAAATGCAAATTCGCCTGTGTCGGGATTCTTCTGAAGGACTGCGCTGTAAGCTTCGGAACCTTCTCCGTCAACCAAAGTTACATTGCCCTCTGCATCAATTGTGAATATAGCTCCGCCGATCGCAAGAGATGAACCGTTAGGATCATTTACGATAAAGCTGAGTTTAACTTCCTCACCGGGAGCAGCCGTTACAGTTTCGCCCTGCCAGATAACTGCGCCGGGAGCGGGTGTAACGATAGGCTCTGTAGTAACGGGAGCTGTTGTTGTAGGAGCTGTTGCAGACTCTGTAGTCTTGGGTTCTGTTGCAGAATCCGTTGTTTTGGGTTCTGTTGCAGAATCTGTTGTCTTGGGTTCTGTTGCAGAATCCGTTGTCTTAGGTTCTGTTGCAGAATCTGTTGTCTTAGGTTCTGTTGCAGACTCTGTAGTCTTAGGTTCTGTTGCAGAATCCGTTGTCTTAGGTTCTGTTGCAGAATCCGTTGTCTTAGGTTCTGTTGCAGACTCTGTAGTCTTGGGCTCTGTTGCAGAATCCGTTGTCTTAGGAGCTGTTGAAGCCTCGGTTGTAGCATCTGTCGGTGTCTCATCAATGATGATCGCGCCGTTCTCGAGCTTAACCTTTTCTGTGATAAGGTTGCCGAACTCGTCACTTACTGTTACGTTTGCCCACTCTACAGGAATAATACCCTTTGCGTCTGCGGGAACATCGTAAGTGATAGTCATGATTACAGCCTTATCAGATGCCGCATTGGCATTGCCTATGGCCTGTGCAAATGCGTATTCACTTGTCTCAGCATTGTTTACGATAGCGGCGTTGCCGTATGCTGCACAATTGCCTGAAACCTTGTTGAATTTTGCGTCTGCTGTGATAGTGTATATTGCGCCGGCAACTTCAAGAGTTGAATCGCCCTTTACAAATACAGGTACGTCAACAGACTGTCCTGCCTTACCATGTACTGTGTCGATTACCCAAACTGCTTCGCCCTCTGCTGCAGGGGGGTTAGTAGGTGTAGGTGTTGTGGGAGTAGGATCTGTAGGTGTAGGTGTTGTGGGAGTAGGATCTGTAGGTACAGGTGTAGATTCTGTAGTCTTGGGTTCTGTTGCAGAATCCGTTGTCTTAGGAGTTGTTGCAGACTCTGTTGTCTTAGGTTCTGTTGCAGAATCCGTTGTCTTAGGAGTTGTTGCAGACTCTGTTGTCTTAGGTTCTGTTGCAGACTCCGTTGTCTTGGGTTCTGTTGCAGACTCCGTTGTCTTGGGTTCTGTTGCAGACTCCGTTGTCTTGGGTTCTGTTGCAGAATCTGTTGTCTTGGGTTCTGTTGCAGAATCCGTTGTCTTAGGAGCTGTTGAAGCCTCGGTTGTAGCATCTGTCGGTGTCTCATCAATGATGATCGCGCCGTTCTCGAGCTTAACCTTTTCTGTAATGAGGTTTCCGAACTCGTCGCTTACTGTTACGTTTGCCCACTCTACGGGGATAATACCCTTTGCGTCTGCGGGAACATCGTAAGTGATAGTCATGATTACAGCCTTATCAGCTGCCGCATTGCCATTGCCTATGCCCTGTGCAAATGCGTATTCACTTGTCTCAGCATTGTTTACGATAGCGGCGTTGCCGTATGCTGCACAATTGCCTGAAACCTTGTTGAATCCTGCGTCTGCTGTGATAGTGTATGTTGCGCCGGATACTTCGAGAGTTGAGTTGCCCTTTACAAATACAGGTACGTCAACAGGCTGACCTG
>JAGAQC010000008.1 GCA_017622925.1 Ruminococcus sp. | reverse complement strand
GGATACGGCAGGCAAGGAGCTTGCAGGAGCAGAGCTTACTCTGACGGGTACAGACTTCGAGGGCAACAAGGTACAGTTCAGCGAGACAGACGTAACGTTCGGCGAGGGTGCGAAATTTGTATCTGACGGCGATACGCTTACGTGGGTATCGGGTACTGAGGCAACTCTTGTTAAGAATCTCCCCGACGGTACTTATGTACTCCATGAGATCGCAGCTCCTAACGGATATGCAGTCGCAACGGACATCACATTTACTGTTGCAGGCGGAACGGTCAGCGGAAATGTCGGCGTAAGCGGAACTACAGTAACAATGCTCGATGAGATAGTTCCTGTAACTACGGAAAGCACGGTTTCCACGACTACAACTACTACGACAACTTCAACTTCAAAGACAACAAAGACAACGACTGCAAAGACAACGACTACTACAACTTCCAAGGCGGACGCTCCCAAGACCGGCGACAAGGGTACGGCTATTCCCGTTCTCGCTCTCGCTATGGCGGCAGGCGCAGCATTCGCTTTCAGAAAAAAACGCGAGGACGAAAACGAGGATTGATCTATCAGTTCCGTAAATTCTGACTTGCACCGAAACTCCCCCTCGGCTCTGAGGGGGAGTTTTGTTGTAAAACAATACAAAAATTTCAGAAAAAAACTTTACATTTTCTCAAAAATGATGTATAATATAAATGTAATACCACTGTCAGGCGGTGAGATAATGACTGAATATTTGAAAAAATACATGCTTCAAACTGAACGCAGACTTGGGGAATGCGCAGACCGCAGGGAGCTTGAAGCGATATTTGCCGAACATCTTGATAAGATAGCGTTTATGCAGCATGAGCGGCTCGTGCATTTTTTGGTGACTATGATGTTTGCCATTGTGCTTTCAATTTTTATCTGCACGTTTCTTTTCTGCGAAAATCCTGCGCTTCTGCTGCTTGTTGCAATTATAATCGTACTTTTGGCATTCTACATAAAGCACTACTATTTTCTTGAAAACACCGTGCAGAAAATGTACGTGATATATGATGAAATGCTGGAAATGCGCCGAAAATTTGAGGAGAAAAAGCAATGACTAAAAAGGAAATAGCAAGACTTGCATGTGAAGAACTTGAAAAGATTTATCCCGACATTGACTGCACTCTCAGCTACTCAAAGCCCTATGAGCTGATGTTTGCGGCTCGTTTGGCGGCTCAGTGTACAGACGCTCGGGTAAATATCATAACAAAAACGCTTTTTGTGAAATATCCCGATCTACAGGCATTTGCCGACGCCGATCTTGCCGAGCTTGAACAGGACGTGAAGCCATGCGGTTTTTATCACACGAAAGCGAAAAGCCTTAAAGAAATGGCTCGGAAGCTTTTGGACGACTTCGGCGGAGAAGTTCCCGATACTATGGAGGAGCTTCTCACGCTTCCGGGAATCGGCAGAAAAACGGCAAATCTCATGCTGGGGGACGTTTTCGGCAAGCCTGCCATAGTCACCGATACGCATTGCATAAGGATAACGGGACGGCTCGGATTGACGAAAAACAAAGAGCCTGCAAAGGTCGAAGCGGACCTTGTGAAGCTTATACCTCCCGAAATTTCGAGCCATTTTTGTCACCAGACCGTGCAGTTCGGGAGAGACATCTGCCGCGCAAGAAGTCCGAAATGCGGAGAGTGTACTCTGAATTATTTTTGCAAATATTACAGCGGAGGGAAAAAATAATGCTTTTTACTTTTCAATTAAAAACACCGTCACAGGGACTTATCGACATTACTCCCGAGATACGCGAGGCTATTAAAGAAAGCGGCGTTATGGAAGGCTTATGTATCGTTTTCTGCCCTCACACAACTGCGGCAATAACTATCAACGAAAACGCCGACCCCGATGTCAAGACCGATTTTATCAAGGGAATGGACAAGTTTTTCCCCGATTTGAACGTGTTTGAGCATTCCGAGGGAAATTCCGACGCCCATATAAAATCCTCTGCGGTGGGGGCAAGCGAAACGCTTATCATAACAGGCGGACGTCCCCTTTTGGGAACTTGGCAGGACGTTTATTTCTGCGAATTTGACGGACCGAGAAACAGAAAATTTTACGTGAAAATTATATAGGTATGGAAAAAATGAAAAGATTAAACGAAATTATTGCGAACTCCCGAAATATCGTCTTTTTCGGAGGAGCGGGCGTTTCGACAGAAAGCGGAATACCCGATTTCCGCAGCGTTGACGGTCTTTATAATCAGCAGTGGGACTATCCGCCCGAAACTATTCTGAGCCGTACATTTTTTATGCGCAATTTATCGGAGTTCTATCGATTTTACCATGCAAAAATGAATTGTATGAACGCAAAGCCGAATCCTGCTCATATCAAGCTTGCCGAGCTTGAAAAGGCAGGTAAGCTGACGGCTGTGATAACTCAGAATATAGACGGACTTCACCAAGCGGCAGGTAGTAAGAAAGTCTTTGAACTTCACGGCAGCGTGCATCGTAATTATTGTATGCGGTGTCATAAATTCTATGACGGTTCATACGTTTTTTCGCAGAACGGTATCCCAAAATGCGAATGCGGCGGCGTTATAAAGCCCGATGTGGTGCTTTATGAGGAGGGCTTGGACGACAGTACAGTAAACGGAGCTGTCAAGGCAATCTCCGAATGCGATACCCTGATAATAGGCGGAACTTCCTTGAACGTTTATCCTGCGGCAGGGTTTATACGCTATTTCAGGGGTGATAATCTTGTTATCATCAATAAATCGCCTACTCAGTATGATAATAGTGCAGATTTGGTTATCAGTGAAAATATAGGCGAGGTGTTTGGTGATCTTGAAGTATAAAATGATTTTATTATCGCTTGTGCTGTTGATGACAGGCTGCGCAGAAACGTCCGAAAGCGAAGTATCTGTCAGTCAGACGGAGAAAACTGTAACAACTGAAATTTTAACTTCCACAAGCAGTATTAAGACAACCGAAACGGCAGTTGCTTCAACAACATGTATACAGTCAACCGAATCCGATGAATCGGCTGACGAAATACAATTGCTGAGGGATATTTATTTTAATGAACTGAATGGCAGTTTTGAGGATACTGTTGATATTATGATAAGCAAAGCTGAAATGCTGTCTGAAAGAGTTTTAGGTGAGATCACCTCTGAGGAGGACGCTGTAGAAAAGGCAAGGGCGGTTTTAACTGAATTAGGGTTATCGGACGTGATAGAAAGAACGGAATCCGAATTTGTTGAGATCGACGGTGAAAAAGTAAGGTATCAGCGTAACAACGAGCCGTATTCAGTTGAATTTTTTGACGAATATGATGCTTACTGGGTTAAACCTAATTCGCCGTCGGGAATAACAGAGGACGGCAGGAAAATTGCCTCTCCCTCAATGATGCCGTATGTTATAATGCGTAAATCGGACGGGAAAGTTCTGGGAGCTTTTGTCTGAAATTTCAGGTTATAATTTAAGCAGCATTTAAGCGTGATTTTACTTATATGTCAAAAAGTACATTTTATTTTTGTTCATACGTACAAATTTTTGTTTCGGATTCAAAAAAAATTGGGAAAAACTTGATTTTTATATTAAAGGATAGTATAATTAAAGTATCTGATAAAGACTGCCGTTCGGGATAAGACGGCATGTCGCAACAACGATAGAATCAGATCTATGGAGGGAATTAACAATGCACAAAAGATTTTTCACGAGAGCAGGAGCTGCTTTAATGGCTGCTGCTATGGCAGTCAACGGAGCTGTTATCACAACGGCTGTCAATGCTGCCGACAGCGTAAAGTATGAGTTTGAGGACGCTGTGTTTACAGGTACAATAGCTACGGATAGTGACGCTGACGCAAGCGGCGGTAAGGTCGCTTTTATGAAGGACGACGGCGTTATCAGCGTATCGGTCAACGCGGCTTCGGCAGGTATGTACGACCTTACTATTTACGCTAAGGGCGAGGGCGGCTCTAAGATACAGAACCTCGGCGTAAACGGCGTAGATCAGGGACAGATCAGCATAGGCGAGGACGGCTATAACCCCGTTTCTATGACCGTTAAGCTTAACGAGGGTGAGAATACGGTCACTATCACAAAGTCATGGGGCTGGACAAAGTTCGATTATCTGACGGTTGAAGCTGCGACGCTTCCCGAGATAAAGGCAACTCAGACCACCTGCTGCGATATAAGCGCGTCTGCCGAGACCCGTTCTCTTATGGCGTACCTTGCAAGCGTTTACGGAAACGGCATTATTTCGGGTCAGCAGGAAATTTATTCAAACGGCCCTCACGGTTTGGAGTATGAATTTGAATATCTCAACGACCTCACAGGACATTATCCTGCTATCAGAGGCTTTGACTACGGTAATTTCTGCTGTCCTGCATTCGGCAGCGACGACGGTTCAACGGAGCGTGTTATTGACTGGGTAAAAAATAAAAACGGTATTGCAACTTCGTCGTTCCACCTTAATGTTCCCAAGGACTTTGAGAGCTATAAAATAGGCGACAGGATCGACTGGGCTGTTACGACCTATGGCGCAAAGGATACCGATTTCTCGCCGTCAAAGGCTGCAACTGAAGGCACGAAGGAAAACGAATATTACATGCAGGCTCTTACCACGTTGGCTAAGGAATTTAACGAACTTGAAGAACAGGGCGTTCCCGTTATTTGGAGACCTCTCCATGAAGCAGAAGGCGGCGGCGGTGAAACAGGTTCGTGGTTCTGGTGGGGCAGAGAAGGTTCTGAGGCTTATAAGAAGCTTTGGATATACACCTACAAGACGCTTACGGAGAAGTTCGGCTGCCACAACCTTATCTGGGAGTGGAACAGCTATAACTACGAGTATTCTCAGGACTGGTATCCGGGAGACGAGTACGTTGATATTATCGGCTACGATAAATACAATTGTACCGACTGGTCTACGGGTTCGCCTGTTCTGAAGCACAACGACAGCGCGATAAGCTCTACGTTCTACGGTATCATGAATAAATATGACAGCGCAAAAATGGTCTCAATGGCTGAGAACGACTGCTTCTCGACTGTTGATAACCTTATGTCCGAAAAAGCGGGCTGGCTGTACTTCTGCACATGGTACGACGGCGGAAGCGATGATACAAACTTCCTGACAAACCCGACCTTCAACACTAAGGAAGATACGATCGCAATGTATCAGAGCGATTACTGCATTACCCTTGACGAGCTCCCGGCTGACCTTTACAAGAAGGATATCAAGCCTATAGACCCTGCGCTTACGACTACAAAGGCTACGACTGCGCCTCCCGTTACAACGACTAAGGCTACTACGGAGGCTGACCCCAACAAGGATTACGGAAAAGTCGTATTCAATAAGACCACAAAGAATTACAAGATAACTCTCCCCGAAGCAGCCGAGGACTTCTACATCAATGTTGAACTGCCCGACGGAGTTACTTATGCAAACGGCGGACTCGGCGTAACTGTTCCGCTTGACGGTGAATACTACTGGGTTAATATTCAGTGGGAGGCTAAGCAGAGCGGCGCAGTTAAGGTGAACGTATTTGATAATTTCCTCAACTGTTCACTGGGAACCGAGGTTGTCGAAGATGAAGCTCTTATCGAAAAGATAAAGGCTCAGCTTGGCACTTCAAAGGAGTACGAGGGACAGATCTGGTATGCGGCTAAGGGCGAAACTGCGCTTACCGATACTTCGGGCGTTAAGATAATCGACGCTTACCTCATGAAAGACGATACGACCACAGTTACCACAACTCCTGCACCGTCCGAGCCTGTTGACGTTACCCTTTTGGGCGACGCAAACTGCGACGGACAGGTAACTATCGCGGATTCCACAGCTATTTTACAGGCTCTCGGAAATCCCGACAAATACGGACTTTCTGCTCAGGGCGCGGCAAACGCTGACTGCTGCGATCCCGGCGACGGCGTTCTGCCCTCCGATGCGCTCGCTATTCAGAAAATCGACGCCAAGGTGATAACCAAACTTCCCGAGATAACTGCGGAAAAATAACGAATAAACTTGTTCAAAGCCGCTTTTGACTTGTAAAGAGCCGAAAGCGGCTTGTTTTTTGAAAAAATTTAAAAAGTCCTTGACATTTCCCAAAAAATGTGATATACTATTTAAGTATCGTGTTTACGATATTATTATCCTTGCCCGCAGTTGGTTGTCGGGCGGAATCCAGAAGGAGGTGTACAGAATGGCAAAGGTATCCGCAAAATATGAGGTAATGGTTGTATTCAGCCTCAAGAACGGCGAGGAGCCTATGAAGGCTCTCATTCAGAAGTTCAAGGAGAGAATCGAGCGTCATGCCGAGGCTGTTGAAGTCAACGAGGATTGGGGTAAGCGTAAGCTTGCATATCCTATCGAGGACGAGACAGAGGGCTACTACGTAATTTATACGTTCACATCACAGCCCGATTATCCCGCTGAGCTTTCAAGACGTCTCAACATTGCAGACGGTATTCTTCGTTCTTTGGTAACAGTTGTTGAATGATCCCGTATTTCATTATTAAGGAGGATGTCGTATGAACAAGGTTATTTTGATGGGAAGGCTCACTGCCGACCCTGAACTGAGACAGACCCAAAGCGGTATTTCATCATGCAGATTTACCGTTGCTGTGAACAGACCTTTCGTCGATAAGAATACAGGGCAGAGACAGGCTGATTTTATCACCTGCATGGCGTGGAGACAGACCGCTGAGTTCGTTACACGCTATTTCCGCAAGGGAAACATGATCTGTGTTGAAGGCAATCTCAGGACAGGCAGTTATCAGGATAGAAATCATCAGGACGTTACTCATTACACTACCGATGTTTATGTTGATAACGTTGAGTTTACAGGCTCTAAGTCCGAGAGCGGCAATAACGGCGGAAATAACTACAATAACAATAATTACGGCGGCTATAACGATAATTATAACAACAATAATTATCAGGCAGCTCCTCCTCGGCAGACCGCTCCCCAGCAGCCTGCTGCGCCTAATAATGACAGCATGTCTTACGGAAACGCAGGGGATTTTGAAGAGATCCTCAGCGACGGCGATGTACCGTTTTGATGAATGAAACTGAGCTGATTACATTATTACGAAAGGAGAAATTGTCATGGAAAGAGAGAGAAATTCTCGTCCCTCAAAGAAGCCCCGCAAGAAGGTTTGTATGTTCTGCGCGGACAGAATTGAGAGAATTGACTATAAGGATCTCGCTAAGCTGAGAAAGTGCATGACTGAGAGAGCTAAGATTCTTCCCAGAAGAGTTACAGGCACTTGCGCATTCCACCAGCGTGAGCTTACAGTTGCCGTTAAGAAAGCAAGACAGATCGCGCTGCTTCCTTACGTTAGCGATTAATAAAAATAAAGAGGCAAGAGACAAGAGCATTACTTGTCTTTCGCCTCTTTTTGTTATCCCTGCGGCATCGTGTAAGAGCCTGTTCAGTATCTCGGCGTGTGCGTATTTTCGATCATAATTTTGTCGAAGTCAAGGAAAAAATTCGCAGGCATACTGTCGTATGGCAAGGATTTTTGACGCAGGATTCGGCAAAATTTGCCGAAAAGACGTGCGCGGGGAGATTCTGAACAGGCTCTAAGGGATAAGCTTATTGATTGTTCGTGCTGACTGCAAATTCCTCGTTCTTTCTGAAGAGGAGGGAAATACACCAGACGGCTGAGATCGCTACAAGAATGTAGACCGCTCTCGCTGCAAGACTTCCCGCGCCGCCAAGCATCCATGCTACGAGGTCAAGCTCGAAAATTCCAACGAGACCCCAGTTGATACCTCCGATTATCAGGAGGATAAGCGCAATTTTGTCCCACATAAAGTGAACACCTCTTTTCGAGCGTTTATTATACTTGCCTCTATTGCAAAATATACAATATCTTTCGGAATAAATTCCGTCGTCCGCCTTGACAGACAGAATTTCTTCTCGAAATCTATTGCACGTTTTGCAATAGAGTCAAGTATAACGCCTAAATGTATTATTGCAGAATTGACGATAAATATACAGGAAACATTTAACAAAATAAAAACGCCCCCGAAGGAGCGTTTTCTGTGTAAGTGTATATGCAGGCGATCACTTTACGATGTACTTGTCGATCTCTGCCATGAACTTCTCGGCGTCGTCTGTGTGAGCGTTAAGCTCGATCGGCTTGGAAAGGTCAAGGCTGAAAATACCCATGATAGACTTTGCATCTACTGCGTATCTTCCGGAAACAAGGTCGATGTCGAATTCGTACTTCATAACGATATTAACGAAATCTTTAACATCATTGATAGCCTGAAGTGAAACTGTAGTCTTAGTCATTTTCATTACCTCCTGAAAGTGTGTGGTGTTTTTTCTTGTTTATCTTTTCTTCCTTTGCGGCTTTTTCCGTTCCGCAAGTATATAATAACACGGAAAAACGTCTGTGTCAAGGGATTTTTTACATTTTCGGCGTTTTGGCGGATTATATCATTCATTCTTTTACATTTTTTAGGGATAAAGAATAATTATTTAGACTGCACAAAAACCAACTTTGCGATTTGTGCAAATTCAACATGATAATTTTATTGAAAACATGTGATAACAGGGTGAAATATGTATAAAGTATATTTTATAACTTTCGGCTGCAAGGTCAGCCAATATGAAACGGAATGCCTTAAAAGCTGTTTTTCCTCCGCAGGGTTCGCAGTCGCCGAAAGCGAGGAGAAGGGGGACGTGTTTGTTGTGAACTCATGCACCGTGACGGGGAGCGGCGACAAAAAGTCTCTTTATGCTGTCAGGAAACTCAGAAGACGTTATCCCGATTCCGTTATCGTGCTTACAGGCTGCCTTCCGCAGGCGTCCCCCGAAATATGCGAGAAGATTCCCGAAGCCGATATTGTAACGGGTACGAGGGACAGACAGCGGCTTCCCGAACTGGTGAAAAAAGTTATGGAGGACAAACAGCGTATAACGGACATTTCATGCTTCGGCGTTCATGACGCATTCGAGGTGATACCCTATGAAAGCTCCTTCGATCAGACGCGCGCTTTCATGAAGATACAGGACGGCTGCGATTGCTTTTGTTCCTACTGCATAATCCCATATGCACGAGGAAGATGCCGCAGCAAGCCCATTGAAGCGGTTATCGCCGAGGCGCAAAAATTGGCTGAGGCAGGTCACAAGGAGCTTGTTCTTGTCGGTATCAACCTTGCGTTTTACGGTCGTGAATTTGGTATACGGCTTGTTGATGCGGTGGAGGAGTGCTGTAAGATAAGCGGTATCGAGCGTGTGCGGCTCGGTTCGCTTGAACCCGAAATGATCTCCGATGACGACCTTGTGAGACTTTCACATCAGCCAAAATTTTGTCCGCAGTTTCACCTGTCTTTGCAAAGCGGCTGCGGTCGGACGCTTCAAAGAATGCGCCGAAAATATACGCCCGACGAGTATTTCGCCCTTGTGGAAAAGATACGGAAAATTTTCCCGAACGCCGCATTTACTACGGATATAATGGTCGGATTTCCGCAGGAAAGCGAGGAGGACTTTGCCGAATCAATGGCGTTTGCGGAAAAAGTGGGATTTGCGAAAATACATGTGTTCCAATATTCGCCGAGAAAGGGGACGACAGCGGCAGGACTTCCGCAGCTCCCCGAAAGCGTAAAGGCTGAACGTGCGGACAGAATGAAAGCTCTGGGCGAAAGGCTTTCAGAAAAATACATGGAGGGTCTTGTCGGCAAGACAGTTCCCGTACTGTTTGAACGTGAAAGCAGCGAGGAGTTCCACCAAGGTCATGCGCCCGATATGACTTTAATAAAAATTTTTCGGGAAAAATCAAAAAAAAGTTTGCGTAATTTGATTTTTTATGTTATAATAGAAGAAAGCCGAGGCGATCACTGCATCGGCAGAATTATCGACCAAGAATGGAGATAGATAAATTATGTCCGTATTCAGAATTTATTCAGAAAAAAAGCCTGAGTTTGCCGTAGAAGCGCAGTCGATACTGAGCGACATCAAGACGGCTCTGAGACTTGATGTAAAAAGCGTCCGAGTGCTTAACCGATATGATGCAGACAGACTTTCGGAGGAGGATTTCAAGGCGGCGATAAGCACCGTATTTTCCGAGCCTGCCGTTGACGTGGTTTACAACGAGCTTCCGAAGCTTGAAAACGGCGAGAGGATTTTTGCCGTAGAGTATCTTCCCGGTCAGTTCGATCAGCGCGCAGATAGCTGTGAACAGTGCATACAGATACTCCGTCAGGGCGAAAGATGCCGTGTGAGAAACGCGAGAGTTTACATAATAGACGGAAATCTTACAGACGATGAATTTGCAAAGCTGAAATCATATATTATCAACCCCGTTGAAAGCCGCGAAGCTTCTTTGGATACTGTTGACACGCTCGATACAAACTACGAAATACCCACAACAGTAGCAACTCTTGACGGTTTTACCGAACTGGACGAAAAGGGACTTCACGCTTTTCTGGACAAGTTCGCTCTTGCTATGGATTACGACGATATTAAGTTCTGCCGTGATTATTTCCGCAATACGGAGCATCGCGATCCTACGATCACCGAAATACGCATGATAGATACGTACTGGTCGGATCACTGCCGCCATACTACGTTTTTGACAAATGTTGACGACGTAAGCATTATTACTCCTTATATAAAAGATACATACGAAATGTATATCAACGTCCGCAAGGAGCTTGGCAGAACAAATAAGCCCGTGACCCTTATGGACCTCGGTACTATTGCCGCAAAGAAGCTTAAAGCGGACGGTCTGCTGCCCGACCTTGACGAGAGCGAGGAAATAAACGCATGCTCGGTCAAGATAAAGGTGGATATTGACGGTCAGCTTGAGGACTGGATTTTGATGTTCAAGAATGAAACGCATAATCACCCGACCGAAATAGAACCTTTCGGCGGCGCGGCGACTTGTCTCGGCGGAGCTATCCGCGATCCGCTTTCGGGACGTTCCTATGTATATCAGGCTATGCGTGTAACGGGCGCAGCTAATCCTCTTGTTCCCGTTGAGGATACCATTGCAGGCAAGCTGCCTCAGAGAAAAATTACCGTTGGCGCGGCTAACGGCTACAGCTCCTACGGCAACCAGATAGGTCTTGCAACAGGTCATGTTTCCGAGGTCTATCACCCCGGCTACGTTGCGAAGCGTATGGAGATAGGCGCGGTACTCGGCGCAGCTCCCGCTGAAAATATCCGCCGTGAAAGACCAGTTGCAGGGGACGTTGTTATCCTCCTCGGCGGAAAAACAGGACGTGACGGCTGCGGCGGAGCTACGGGTTCTTCAAAGTCCCATACTCTTGAATCCCTCGAAAACTGCGGAGCTGAAGTCCAAAAGGGCAATCCTCCCGAGGAAAGAAAGCTACAGAGACTTTTCCGCAATCCCGAAGTGACAAAGATGATAAAACGCTGCAACGATTTCGGCGCAGGCGGCGTTTCGGTCGCTGTAGGAGAGCTGACGGACGGTCTTATTATAAATCTTAATGCAGTTCCCAAGAAATACGACGGACTTGACGGCACTGAGATAGCTATTTCCGAATCTCAGGAGCGTATGGCTGTTGTCGTTGCGCCTGAGGACGCGGAGAAATTCATGGCTGAGGCTAAAAAGGAAAACCTCGAAGCAACTCTTGTTGCCGATGTGGTGGACGAGCCTCGTCTGAAAATGAACTGGAACGGCAAAACTATAGTCGATCTGTCAAGAGAATTTCTTAACTCCAACGGAGCTTCAAAGCATACAAATATCGTTATCGAAGAACCCGACCGCAGCCGTGAGGAGGAGCTTACCGATAACGCCGAAGAATGGACAAAGCTCATGGGCAGTCTGAATGTATGCTCGCAGAAGGGACTTATCGAGAAGTTCGATTCCACTATCGGAGCAGGAACTGTTCTTATGCCTTTCGGAGGCGTATATCAGATGTCGCCCTCGCAGGCTATGGCGGCAAAAATTCCAGTATTAAAGGGCGAGACAAATACATGTTCGCTCATGGGTTGGGGCTACAATCCCGATATATCCGTAAAAAGTCCTTACCACGGCGCAATGCTTGCGGTCGTTGAATCTATCGCAAAGGTGGTTGCGGCAGGCGGTACTTATAAAAAGTGCTGGCTGACTTTCCAAGAATATTTTGAGCGTACTCAGAATGACCCCAAGCGTTGGGGCAAGCCTATGGCTGCGCTGCTCGGAGCGTTCAGGGCTCAGCTTGAAATGGGCTGCGGCTCTATTGGCGGCAAGGATTCGATGTCGGGTACTTTTGAAAATATCGACGTTCCGCCTACTCTTGTATCGTTCGCAGTTTCTACCGCAAAGGCAGACAAGGTGGTTTCTACGGAATTCAAGAGGGCAGGGGACAAGGTAATTTATATCGCTCCCGAATATGACGAGAACGGACTTCCCGTGTTCAGCAGCGTAAAATCCGTATTTGATAAGGTCGAGGATATTATTTCAGCAGGACGTGCGGCTGCCGTATGGACGGTCGGTTACGGCGGAATCGCCGAGGGTATCGCTAAAATGTGTTTCGGAAACAAGCTCGGCTTTGAGTTTGCAGAGCGTCTGACGCCCGAAATGATGTATAAGCCCTGCTACGGCGGATTTATTATCGAGCTGACAGGCGAAGCTTCCGACGACGAGCGTGTTCTCGGAAAGGTACTTGACAGCTACAAGATATGTACTATTGATTATATCGTTAGTCTTGACAGTCTCCAGAGAGTATGGGAGGGCAAGCTTGAGCCTGTGTTCCCGTGCAGAATAAAGACAACGGACGCTACTCCCGCGACTTACAGCTTCAAGAACAGCACAAAGCTTACTTCCTCCGAGAAATTCGCAAAGCCGAGAGTGCTTATCCCCGTATTTCCGGGAACGAACTGCGAATACGATACGGCGAGAGCCTTTGAAAAAGCAGGCGCGGCAGCGGAAACGGTCGTTATACGCAATATGTTTGCAGGAGACATAGAGCAGTCCGTGGACTATTTTGCTCAGGCTGTGAATCAGTCTCAGATAATTATGATTCCGGGCGGATTCAGCGGCGGCGACGAACCCGAGGGAAGCGGCAAGTTTATCACTGCATTCTTCCGCAACCCCAAAATTAAGGACGCTGTTCATGAGCTTCTGAAAAATCGTGACGGACTTATGCTCGGTATCTGCAACGGTTTTCAGGCTCTTGTGAAGCTTGGTCTTGTACCGTATGGAGAAATAGTTGACATGAATGACGATTCTCCTACGCTGACCTTTAATACTATCAATCGTCACCAGTCGATGATGGTAAACACACGTATTGCTTCAAATAAGAGTCCGTGGCTTTACGGTACGGAGGTCGGAGACATACACTGCGTACCGATCTCACACGGCGAGGGACGTTTCGTAGCTCCCGAAAGCCTTGTTCAGCAGCTTGCGAATAATGGTCAGATAGCTACGCAGTACGTTGACCTTGACGGAAATCCGACAATGGATATACGCTATAATCCGAATACTTCTATCGAGGCTATCGAGGGTATTACGTCCCCTGACGGACGTGTACTCGGCAAAATGGGTCACTCCGAGCGTAAGGGCAGTTACATCTGCAAGAACGTTGACGGCGAAAAGGATCAGAAAATATTCGAGAGCGGCGTTTCGTATTTCAAATAAAAAATAAGTTTTGAAAAAATATATCCCGTCAAAACCATGTTTTACCGTGGCTTTGACGGGATATTTTGTTGGGATAAACGTATTATGATTCAAGCAGACCTTGTATGCCGTCCTCTTTGAAGCGTTCTTTGTAGTATTCAAGTTCGTCTTGTATAAGGTCGTCAATAACGCTCATGCCGAGAAGTTCAACGGGAGCTTTGTCATCGGTGAGTATCAGGTCTCCTGCTTCATATTTGGTAAGACCGTCATTAACGCTGCTCATAAGGGAATAAAGCTCGCCGTTTTCAAGAGCGGCTGATTTTTCCCGAAAACGCTCCGTCATTTTCGGGTCGTTGGAAGCGAACAGCTCACGATTGGTAGAACCGCTTACGTCAACGGTGTAAACCTCCGAAAACACGCTTGCCACGGTATCTGAAAGATAGCTGTTAATGCCGTCGTTTTCCTTAGAACGCATGTTCATATTGCATACCATAACGCCGCCGTCGTTAAGGCGACCGCGCACCTGTGTGAAAAATTCCTTTGAGGACATCTGAAAAGGTATCGTAATATCCTGATATGCGTCAACCATTATCACATCATATTTTTTATCGCACACATTGAGGAACGCCCTGCCGTCATACGCCGTGACCTTTACTTCGTCGGGCAGCTCGAAATAATCACGGGAAAGCTCGATTATTTTTTCGTCAATTTCCACACCCTCGGCAGTCACGCCGTCAAAATATTGCATACATTGTTTTGCGTAAGTTCCCGTACCCATGCCGAGAATGAGTATATCTACGGTATCGTCGGTATCAGCCATTATCGGAGCAGCCATTGCATAGTCGTAATACATGCCCGTAAGCTCGCCCGACTTCATATATACCGACTGTACGCCGAAAAGCACGTTTGTTGAAAGTGCGGTACGGCGGTCGTTGTCCTTGACCTGCAAATAATTGTATACCGATTCCCCCTCGTAGGCAAGGTCTTTTTCCCAGAACGCAAATCCCATAGACGGCGAAAGTCCGCAGCATACCGCAAAAAGAATCGCGCTTGCAGTCACTCTTACAGCTCCTCTTTTCGAGCTTACAAAATAAACTATACCGAGAACGAGTAAAATTCCCGAGAAAATAAGGAACGTTACAGCCGTACCCACCGTGGGAATTGATATGAACGTCGGTACAAACGTTCCTATAATACTGCCTATAGTGTTGGAGGCGTTGAGCATTCCGACGGTTTTGCCGCTGTCGTCAAGGCTGTCAACGGTATATTTTACCAGCGAGGGCGTGACTGTTCCAAGCAGAAACAGAGGAAAAACGAACACGACCATACAGGTGATGAACGCCGCCCATATCAGGAAATTGGTGTTGACCGTAACTACAAGAAGCGCAGAAATTCCCATTACAGCGAACTTTCCGACAAACGGTATTGCCGCTATCCACACTCCTGCTATCAGTATCCTGCCGTAGAGCTTGTCGGGGTTCGGGTTCTTATCCGCGCTTTTACCGCCGAAAATATTTCCGAGAGCCATAGCTATCATGATAGTGCCAATGATAATAGTCCACACGATCTGCGACGAGCTGAAATACGGCGCAAGAAGTCTGCTTGCTCCCAGTTCCACCGCCATGACCGACATGCCGGAGAAAAATTCCGTTAGGTATAAATAGAATTTGTTTTTCAGTATTTTGGGGTACGGCTTCTGAACAGCCGCTTTTTTCTTTTCAGACATTTTTTACCTCCTGTCAAAAATATGCAAATATATTATACCATATGATATGATTTGTTGTAAAGTCAAAAATCCGAATTGTAATAAAAATGACAGAATTAGACCTCCCCGGTTTCCGAAGAGGTCTTTTGTGAATTATTCTGCTATTCCGATTTTTTCGGTATTCATCTCCTCAGAAATTTTGGAGTACATATCCTGATTTTCGGGATAATATGTGATTCCGCCGCCCATTCCGTCGCCGATCTGAAAATCGTAGAGAACAACAGTCTCGCCGGATTTAAAATCTGTTCGCTCTACATGAGCATATACAAGTTGTCCGTTAGCAATATTAAGATATATGTTCAGAGTGTCTGTATCATAAATAGTTGATGTAAGTGAAAATACTGTACAGCCTGTTGCTTCATCATACCTGTGATCAACGGTGGGTAAACCGTCAGACGTTGTATAAATATCTTCTATCAAATTACATATAAATCTGCAAAGATTATCGTAGTCCATATTACATGAACCCATACCGGTAAAGCCGCTTGAAACTGCTCTCGGCGTATTGTCGTTATCTGAAACGGTCGGCGCATACGAAGCGATCGTGTTACCTTTTTCTATCATTATCCATTCGCGGTTTTCTTCAAAATATTCAGCGGAATATCCTCCGTCGGAGCTGTTGATAATGAAGTGTTCGCCGCAGGAGCTGTCGTGGTAGAGCGTTCCCGTTCCTCCTCGGTAGATGTACTGTTCCTGCGGATTGTCGTGGAGTGCTTCTGCAATATCGGAATAAAAATAGGTGATGTCGCCGCTCATTATCGTGCCGTTACTTTCCGAATGCGACAGATAATACATTATTTGAGTACAAGGGTCGGATTCGACCAGTCTATTAACAGCGTAGATGAGATCGGAGAAAGAATCATCGGCAGGTTCGTACATATTGCCTGCACGATTATCGTATATCTCGCCGTTTACGGTCAGTTGGATATTTTTGGCAATATAGAATCCGCTTGTAGGATAGCTGCTTTCGGAAATTCTCCAGTTGTGGGATTTAACGGCTTTGATAAATTCGGTCATGTCGATATTTTTCAAGTCGAAAGAGCCGTCAAATTGTCCCGAACCGACCGCAAAAGACAGATCCATAGGTTCGCTTGAAATATTTTCGTCAATTAGTTTGTATACGTATTCGTTCACGGAAAGAGCCTCGGTCGTCAGCTCGGTTGCAGGCTCGGTAGCGACTGTTATTCCGAGTTCTTCGCCAAGCTCGCTGACTATTTCATTATACATTTCGGGAGAGGAACTGAACGAAACGGTGTTGCTGCCGCTTCCGCCGTAGCCTGAATCGCAGAAAACCGTTATTTTGCCGTATCGGTCGATATAAACCGTATACAGCTCATTCGACATGAGCATTACCCATGAATCAAAGCTGTCAACCTCGCTTCGTGTCTGTTTTATCTCATCGGCATGTTTTTTAAAGATGACATCAAGCTTTTCTCCCGTTTCTCCTCCTACCATTGAGTTCCAGTTGCAGTAGGGCAAATACTGTGCAACAGTGTTTACGATCTTGAAATAGCTGTTTTCGTTGTAGTAAAACGTTTGCGTATCATCTTGTTCAAGTATGGCGTAGCCGTCTGAGTTGACTGTATAAACAAATTCCTCTGTGCCTGTGCAGGAAATGCACAGTCTTGTCTCTGAATCAAAATCATTAAATTTGTCTGATTCCGCAAGTTCCCAGCCGCAGTTTTCAAGTCCTTTTATTATCTGATTTGAAGCTTCCGCAGGTATATTCGCAATATTAAAATATACGGAATCGTTAGTATACATTATCAGATCCATGTTGCAGATTTCCGTAGTCAGTTCTACCTCGATAAGCGATCGGTTTTCCACATAAGAGCTGTCAGACAGCATTGTTTCCGGCGGAGCAGGGCTGTTTTTCGCAAGGTACACGGCAGTTCCTCCAATACCCAGCACAAGCGCAGCCGATGCTGCAATAGCTGTCCAGCGGTGATAATTTATCTTTGTCACACGTTCCACATCGCTTACGCTGTCGGCATATTCGCCGTCCTGTTCGGCGGAAAGACGTTCCTCCATTTTTGCGCGAAATTCGGGGCTGCATTTGATTTTGTCAAGGTGATTTTTATAATCAGTTTTCTTCATAATTATGTCCTCCTGTCATGTTGATCTGTGAAATTTCAAGTCTTAGCTTTTCCTTTCCCCGCTGTAGAAGCGAACTGACTGTATTTTGATTTTTCCCCAATAATTCGGCAATTTCTTTAATAGTATACCCCTCGTAAAAATGAAGATATATCACAGACGAATACTTTTTCGGCAAAGCTTTTATAAGTTCGCGGACTTCTACATCGGTAACGTCCATATTGTATATGCCTGCTTTTTCTTCATCAATAGATCGGGTGCGGCTTATGCGGAAGCTCCTGTTAAGGTTTTTGCATTTATTTATAGTTACCCTCAGCAGCCACGCTTTCAGATGTTCATCGTCAGCAAAGGCAACGGGCTTTGTATGAAGCAGCAAAAACACGTCCTGAGCGATGTCCTCCGCCTCGGCATAGCACCCGCAGCAGGCATACGCCGCTCTCAACACTGTATCGCCGAATTTTCTGAACGCATACAACGACGAATTTTCATTTTCCAAATAAAACCACCGCCTTTCTCTTAATACACGGAAATCAATTTTTAAAGTTTTTACGGGAAACTTACGCAGGGGGACTCTGTCCCCCTGCACCCCCTGCCAAAGGGGTGACCCCTTTGGAATCTCTGTTGTCGTGAATTGGGCTGTGGAAATCCCCAATCAGCGTAATGCCGTTAGTCTCCATGATTTCCACAGTCCAATTCACGAGAATGGATGCCAAGAGTTACATCTTTAACAGAAAATAAAGGATAACAAAATCCTCTGTATAAATTTACTGTAAACCTTAAAATTGATTTTCGTGCTATTAATAGACCTTCTCGGTTCAGAGGAGGTCTAATAGTACCTACACTATATACACAGATGTGACAGCCTTTTTCGTGCATATATAAATATATTTTTTTGTTTTAATCAAATCAACCCTTGACACGGACTATAAAATATGATATAATATCTAAGTAAGTTTTAGCCGGTGTGGTGGAATTGGCAGACGCGCGGGACTCAAAATCCCGTTCTGGCAACAGAGTGCGGGTTCGACCCCCGCCACCGGCACCATAGTTTTTAGCGTAGGATCGGGCTTTTGCGTGAAGGCTCGATTCTTTTTTGTTTACTTGTCGTATGCAGCGTGTCGCTGCACCCTGTGTCACGTTACCGCTCGCAAGCTCGCTAATATTTTTAAACTCAAATTTTTCCGCGACTGTTGCAATTTTTCGACCAAAATATTATAAGTGGCGTGTCTTATGTGTGAAAGCTGTTATTGCGCCTGCTCAACCACTATTATTATAGCGCAACGCAGCGGATCGTGCAAGACATACTTAAGGAACTGTGCAAAAATAACTTGCGCATTTATGCTTGTCTTGTTTGCCCTGTGCTGCGTTACACAACCTTGAAATACGACAGTATTCCTGCGGTTGTGTGCCTTGCACAGAACAAACGATCCTGCGTCTAAACGCACAACTTATTTCTGCACAGTTCCTAACAGTTTTTCAAAGTTTGTTCGGATCACACAGAGTTAAGGTAACCTCTAAAAACTCTTTTTTAAATTATTGTTTGGTTTTCAAGCAGGGATACTATATATATGTTAAATCTGCTTGTGAATCAATGTTGAAAATTGTATATAATTGATAATTGCTACAAAAACTTACACTCCTAAAATTTCCGAAAATATAATTCTTGACAAATACATGGATTCATGATATAATTAATAAAACGAGAAAATAGCGGTACTGCTGAGAGAATGCAGGGTGAGGGGCAGGTATTATATCATATAGGTTTGCAAAGATAGGTTTTCTGATGATGGACGGGTTGTTTAGTGACTCGTTTTGTAATATATGGAATATTTGAAATAGAACTCCTCGGAAACTGAAATTTAAGGCGACCTCTAAAAACCTGTTTGATTGATCAAACAGGTTTTTAGGGATTGAAGTAAGGCAACACCGTACATATATTGTGCGATATGACGGAAAATGCAGATTTTTAAAAAATTTTTATTAATAATGAAAGGTATTATATATGTGGGCAATTTATCACAGCAGCGATAAATTCGCTGAGGTTTCTGCTGTTTCAATGGTATCTCTTTTTGAAAATAACAAGAGTTTCAGCGATATACATATTCTTTATATAGAGAGGGATATGTCTGACGGCTCAAAGGAAAAACTGAGGAAGATCGCAGAAAGATACGGAAGAACTATAGAATTCGTTCCTATGCCCAACTGGTCGGAAAGACTGAATATCAAGCTCTCGACGACTAAAAAAGGCTGGCTGGGATTTGGCTATAACAGGCTGTTTATTACCGAACTCGTTCCTGACGATGTGGACAGAGTTCTCTATCTTGATTCTGATACGTTGATCGAAGGCGACCTTACCAAGCTGTGGAATATCGACTTCAAGGATAATTATATCGCAGGCGTAGACGACTGCCTGAGCCGCAGATATGCAAAGCTTGTCGATCTTCCCGAAAACGGTACGTATTGCAATTCGGGAATGCTGCTCATGAATCTGAAAAAGTGGCGCGAGGATAATATCAAGCAAACTTTTATTGATTATATCTATGAAAAAAAGGGCTACTTTGTTTTCAATGAACAGAGTATCCTCAATCATGTCTTTGCGGGCAAAATACTTATTCTTCCGCCTGAATACAATACCGTTACTATAGTTTTTGCTCTTGAGTATGACGAAATGCACGTCCTCAGAATGCCGAGAAGATACTCATACAGCAAAAAACAGTATCTGAATGCAAGAAAGTCGCCTAAGATAGTTCACTATACGGGTCTGTTCATGATACCCTACAGACCGTGGGAAAAGGGGAGTACGCATCCTCATCTGAAAGCGTTTATGAAGTACAGACAGATGACGCCGTGGGCTAATGCTCCGCTTATGGACGCAAATAAGGGCAAATTTTCTAAGATATGTCAGAATATATGTATGAAGCTGCCGCGTAAATTTATGTTAAAGGTAGTTTCATTTGTGTATAACTATCTGAGGGTCATGTTGTTTTGGTACAGAAAACATAAGTTCCTTTCAGATAACAAGTGAACTGAAAACAAACCAACGAGAAATATAATTATTTATGGAGCGCTGTGAATATGAATAAACAAACTAAGGATTCGGTGAAGTTTTTATCCGCTTTGATAATAAGATTGCTGACAAAAGCTTTTTATGTTTTTCCGATAAAGAAGAACAGAATAATGTTCAGTGCATACGACGCCAAGCATGTTTGCTGTAATCCTAAGTATATATTTGAAGAACTCGTCAGAGAATATCCGGGAGAATTCGAGTACGTCTGGACGCTCCCGAATATGAGAGAGCTGAAAAAATACAAGGGAAAAGAAAAAATCACCGTTGTGCCTTTGCGCAGTTTGAAGTTCTATTATATGAAGGCGACTTCAAAAGTATGCGTTGTCAACAGCGCAAGCTTTCCCGAGATCAAGCTGAGGAAAGACCAGTTCCAGATATATACGCATCATGGCGGCGGAGCATATAAAACTGCCGGTTCAGCTATCAAGGGCAACGACACATGGTATAATCTTAAAAAGCTGGATTGGGACGCTGAGAATACAAGCTTGTTCCTTTCAAGCAGTAATTATTTTACAGAAAACGTTATACGCGAACAAAAACGCTACCACGGGGAAGTTATGAGCTATGGTATGCCGCGTAACGATATGCTCGTAAAGCATAAAGAGGCTGCGCTCAGAGATAAGATACGCAAAATATATAAACTTAGCCCCGATGTAAAAATAGTAATATACGCTCCGACTTGGCGCGATAATAAGAAGAACGATTACGAACCCATCGACATCGACGGTGTTATCAATTCGCTGAAAAAGAGGTTCGGCGGAGAATGGGTTTTCTTCATGAGAACGCATTACCTTGAAAAAAGCGGCGGCGTCAACAAAGACGTAATACTTGTGACCGATTATCCCGATATGCAGGAGCTGCTTGCCGGTTCTGATGTTCTTATATCCGATTATTCTTCGAGTATCTGGGACTATTCTCTTACAGGCAGACCGTGTCTGCTGTACACGCCCGATCTCGACTTGTATCTTGCCGACAGAGGCTTCGATACTCCTATTGAAACATGGGGATACCCTGTGTGCAGAACAAACGATATACTCTGTGACACTTTAAGCAATTGGGACGAAAAAGCATATCTGAAAAGGATCGGCGACCACCATAAAGCGTTGGGAGCATGCGAAACAGGAAATGCCTGTAAAAAAGTCTGCGATAGGATATACAGAGTGTGTATGGGTAAGAGAAAATGATTTTTGTCATGAAAAACTGAGTGGGATTTTACTGAGAGCTAAGGAAGCACTGATTAAATATGGTGCGTCAGATGCGCAGTCAGATTTTTTGTCAGATTGCATAAAAACGACACAGGCATACTTTGTGTATGGCAAGGAGTTTTTGTGTAATATGACAGAAAATATGCAAGCAGATGACGTGCCAAGCT
>JAGAQC010000017.1 GCA_017622925.1 Ruminococcus sp. | reverse complement strand
TGAAACAGGGTGCCAAAAGTGCCAAAACTCCTTTTACGCCTGTTTTTTGGCTATATATAGGCATTTGTTTTGGCACCCTATGCGAGTGCCAAAAAGTGCCAAAAGGTGCCAAAACTCCAAAAAACAACGTAATAGGCTAACGGCTAAAGGCTAATGGCTATTAGTTGGGTCGAAAAATTGCAACAGGCGCGGAAGAAATTTACCAATGTAGGGGACGGCGCCCTCGACGTCCCGTTTTCGGACTATAAACGTCCCACATTTCGCGGCGGCTCGCCGTTAGTCGATACGGTTCTCCATCTCGGTATATTCACGCATGGGCGAGATAGCCTTGTAAGCGGGGCGGATTATCTTGTTGGAGTTGATAAGCTCCTCGATACGGTGAGCCGACCAGCCCGAAATACGCGAAACGGCGAACAGGGGAGTAAACAGCTCGTCGGGGATACCGAGCATACGGTATACGAAGCCGCTGTAGAAGTCCACATTAGCGCAAACGCCCTTGTAGATTTTTCTTTCCTCAGCGATGACCTCGGGGGCAAGGCGTTCGACCATAGAGTACAGGTCAAACTCGTCATGACGACCCTTTTCCGAACTGAGCTTTTCGACAAAGCCTTTGAAAACCATAGCTCTCGGGTCGGAGTGCGAGTAAACGGCATGTCCCATTCCGTAGATAAGACCTGCGTGGTCGAAGGCTTCTTTATGGAGGAGCTTTTTGAGGTACGCCCTGACCTCGGCTTCATCAGTCCAGTCCTTGACGTTCTGTTTCATATCGTCGAACATCATAGCGACCTTTATATTTGCGCCGCCGTGTTTGGGACCTTTAAGCGAACCCAAAGCCGCCGCGATAGCCGAATAGGTGTCCGTACCCGAGGAGGAAACAACGTGTACCGTAAAGGTCGAATTATTACCGCCGCCGTGTTCCGCATGGAGAACAAGGGCAAGGTCGAGGATACGTGCTTCAAGCTCGGTATATTTTTTATCGGGACGGAGCATGTACAGGAGGTTTTCCGCAATGGAAAGGGCAGGGTCGGGGTCGTGGATAAAAAGACTTCCTCCGTCGCGAGTATATTTGTATGCGTGATAGCCGTATGTCGCCAACACGGGGAAAAGCGTGATAAGCGAGATACTCTGTCTCAGGACGTTGGGGATTGAAATGTCGTTGGCTGCATGGTCGTAGGAATACAGCGAGAGAACGCATTTCGCGAGGGTGTTCATCATGTTGTCGCTGGGAGCTTTCATAATAACGTCCCTTGTGAAAGTGGTCGGAAGATTTCTTGCTTCTGATAGAATGTCTTTAAAATCGGCAAGCTCTGATTCTGTCGGCATATTTCCGAATAGGAGCAGATAAATGGTTTCTTCAAAGCCGAAACGCTTTTCCTTGATAAAGCCTGTCACAATATCCTCGACATTGATACCTCGGTAGAAAAGCTTTCCGTGACCTTCCTCATCGACCTTTATGGTGCTGATATTGGTAAGTCCTGCAACAACGCCGTTTCCGTTGATGTCTCTCAGTCCTCGTTTTACATCGTACTGAGTGTAAAGATCGGGGGCGATCTTATAGCCCTCCATTGATTTTTCCGCGAGTTTTACGATTTCGGGTGTCAGTTCAATAAATCCGTATCCCATTGATCTACGCCTCCTTAATTGATAGCCTTTAGCTTTTAGCCCTTAGCCTTTAGCTTTAAAAGACACCGATTGCTAACGGCTAACAGCTAACGGCTAAAGGCTAAAAAAGACTACACATACTGATTTTCATTGCCTTTGCATTATCGTTAAATAATAATACATACTTATATTGTATCATATTTCACCAAAAAAGTCAAGCATAGTTTAAACAGTCTGTACAAAACTTGAATGAATCGCCGTTTTTGTTTGACTAATTTGTTAATTTCAACTATAGACCTTTATATATTTTCACTAAATTTTCACTTGACAATAAAATTTTACCGTGTTATACTATTTAAATACGGGCTTTTAGATATTAGCTGTTAGCCTATGGTAAAGCCATTAGCCGTTAGCCGTTAGCCGTTAGCCGTTAGCAAAGTCGGACACCATAAGCTAAAGGCTAAAGGCTAAAAGCTAAAGGCTAAAAACTTTAACATAAAGAAAGGAGAGATACAGTTAAATGCTGAAAAAACTTTTGTCCTATGTGGGCAAGTACAAAAAAGAAGCTATACTTGCTCCTGTAACAATTATTGGCGAGGTCGCTATGGAGGTGCTTATCCCGTATGTCATGGCGTCCATTATCAACAAGGGAATAAGCAAGGGCAATATAAAGCACGTAGCCTTAATGGGCGCGCTTATGGTCGTAATGGCACTTGTATCGCTTTTCTTCGGAGCGGTCGCAGGACGTTTCAGCGCGGTGGCTGCCGTTGGGTTTGCAAAAAATCTCAGGGGAGCGTTGTTTAAAAAGGTGCAGTCATTTTCCTTTGCCAACGTGGATAAGTTTTCCACAGCGTCCCTTACGACACGTCTGACGACCGATGTAAGCAATATTCAAATGGCGTTCATGATGTTTATACGTACTGCTGTAAGAGCGCCTATGATGATGATTTTTGCGCTTATTATGGCAATTACTACCAATGCAAGCTTGTCTCTGGTATTTTTATGCGCAATTCCCGTTCTCGGAGCTGCCGTGGGACTTATAATGACCAAGGCTCACCCGAGGTTCAAGGCGATGCTGACCCTTTATGACGGCATGAATGCTCGGGTACAGGAAAATCTTGTGGGTATACGTACCGTCAAGGCGTTTGTTCGCGAGGACTATGAGAAGCAGAAATTCACCGAAAGCACCGAGCAGGTACGCAAGGCTCAGGTTCGCGCGGAAAAGCTCGTTATACTTACGATGCCGTTCATGCAGCTTTGCATGTACGCAAGCATAATCGCAATTCTCTTTTTCGGCGGACACATGATCTCGGGCGGAAACATGCTCACAGGCGACCTTACTCAGTTTATTACATATGTCGGACAGATACTCATGTCGCTCATGATGCTTTCGTTCATGTTTATGATGTTCGTAATTTCGAGAGCGTCATTACAGCGTATATACGAGGTGCTTACCGAGGAATCGGATATTGTTTCGCCCGAAAACGCCGTTTCTGAGGTCGAGGACGGTTCAGTAAGCTTCAAAAACGTGTCGTTCAGCTATTTTAAGGACATGAATAATCTTTCCCTTGAAAAAATCAACCTTGACATAAAATCGGGGGAAACTATCGGTATTATCGGCGGAACAGGCTCGTCTAAAACAACGTTGGTGCAGCTTATCCCGAGACTTTACGACGCAACGGACGGCGAGGTGCTTGTCGGCGGACGAAACGTGCGTGAATACGACCTTGAAGCCCTGAGAAATCAGGTCGCAATGGTCTTGCAGAAGAACGTCCTTTTCTCGGGAACTATCAAGGAGAACCTGAAATGGGGCAACGCCGACGCTTCGGACGAGGAAATTATCGAGGCGTGCAAGCATGCGTGCGCCCATGATTTTGTAATGTCGTTTCCCGACGGCTACGAGCAGGATCTCGGGCAGGGCGGCGTAAACGTGTCGGGCGGTCAGAAGCAGAGACTTTGTATCGCAAGAGCGTTGCTGAAAAAGCCTAAGATACTCATTTTTGACGATTCCACCAGCGCAGTTGATACGGCAACGGACGCAAGCATCAGAAAGGCGTTCCGCGAGAACCTCAGCGATGTGACGACGTTTATCATAGCTCAGAGAATATCCTCCGTACAGGACGCGGACAGGATAATCGTTATGGACGACGGAAAAATTATCAACGTGGGAACTCACGAGGAGCTGCTTAAAACGAGCGATATTTACAGAGAAGTTTACGAATCGCAGCAGAAAGGCGGTGATGAATAATGCCTCCGAAAAAGAATATGGCTCCCATGCAGAAACCCTCGGACGTCAAGGGGATAATCAAGCGTATTTTCAGTTATATGTACGGCTTCAAGCTGCATTTTGCGCTTGTGGTCGTAGGCGTTATTCTCAGCTCAGTGGCAGGTATCGCAGGCAACGCCCTGCTTACTCCGCTTATAAATAATTTGGAGGACGCTCTTAAAAAGGGCGTGTGGGATAAGGCGGCGTTTATCGGAATACTTGCGGTCATGGCAGGAATTTACGCTGTCGGCGCATTGTCGAGCCTTATGTTCCAGCGTATGATGCTCAAAGTTTCAACGACTACTCTTATGCGTATAAGAAACGACCTTTTCAGCAAAATGGAATCGCTGCCGATAAAATACTTTGACAAGCACACTCACGGCGAGCTTATGTCGCTTTACACCAACGATACCGATACGCTTCGTGAAATGCTCAGTAACAGTATAGCGCAGTTCATAAGCTCGGCTATTACTATCGTCGGCGTTTTTGCCCTTATGCTTGCCTACAGTTGGATTTTGACAATTATCGTGGTCGTGATGCTTGTTATTATTATAAAGGTAATAGGCGTTATCGGTTCACGGAGCAGCAAGGGATTTGTTGCTCAGCAGAAAGCGATAGGCAAGGCTAACGGCTATATCGAGGAAATGATAGACGGACAAAAGGTCGTAAAGGTTTTCTGCCACGAGGACATTGCCACCGAGGAATTTAACAAGCTTAACGAGGAGCTTTGCGAAGCGGCTACCCGAGCGAATACGTTCGCAAATATACTTATGCCTATCATGAACAATCTTTCCTATCTTCACTATGCGGCAACGGCTATTGTAGGCGGAATTATGGCGGTAAGCGGCTTTGGCGGAATGAATATCGGCAAGCTTGTGTCGTATTTGCAGTTTACAAGGCAGTTCGCTCAGCCTATCACGCAGGTGTCGCAGCAGCTTAACGCAGTCCTGACGGCTCTTGCCGGCGCGGAGAGAATTTTCAAGGTTATCGACGAAGAACCCGAGGCGGACGACGGCTACGTTACCCTTGTAAACGCTGTAAGAGGTGCGGACGGTCAGCTTATCGAGTCCGAAAAGAGAACGGGTATCTGGGCGTGGAAGCACCCTCATAAAGCGGACGGTACTGTAACGTATACGGAGGTTCGGGGACACGTTGAGTTTGACGACGTTGTTTTCGGCTACGAACCCGAGAAAACCGTCCTCAACGGAATCAGCCTTTACGCAAAGGCAGGGCAGAAGATAGCTTTTGTAGGCTCTACGGGAGCAGGCAAGACGACTATAACCAATCTTATTAACCGTTTTTATGACGTTCCCGACGGCAAGATTCGCTATGACGGCATAAATATCAACAAGATAAAAAAACGCGACCTGAGAATGTCGCAGTCTATCGTATTGCAGGATACGCACCTGTTTACGGGTACGGTAATGGACAATATCCGTTACGGCAAGCTTGACGCGTCGGACGAGGAAGTCTATGCGGCGGCGAAGCTTGCGAATGCCGACAGCTTTATCACGCACTTGGAAAACGGCTACAACACCATGCTTACATCGGACGGCGCAAATCTTTCGCAGGGTCAGCGGCAGCTTCTTGCCATTGCTCGCGCGGCAGTCGCCGATCCGCCCGTTCTTATCCTTGACGAAGCTACAAGCTCCATTGATACGAGAACGGAGGCTCTTATCGAAAAGGGTATGGATTCCCTTATGGAGGGTCGTACAGTATTCGTAATTGCCCACCGCTTGTCAACAGTCCGCAACTCTCAGGCGATAATGGTTCTGGAGTACGGAAAGATAATCGAGCGCGGCAGCCATGACGACCTTATCGCTCAGAGGGGCAAGTATTATCAGCTTTATACGGGCATGTTCGAGCTGTCCTAAGCAGGCTTACTATAATATACCTTTGAAGCAATAACAAAGGGACGCTGAAAGAGTGTCCCTTTTATTTTGCTTATTTACTGAACTTTTTGGCTATAGTAGATACCACAGGGCAGAGGATACCTGCGAGTACCCAAATGACCCAGCTTCTGCCCCAATCAAAGGTGATGAAGCTGTAGCCGAGGTATATAGCCGTAACGATAAGCCAGTAAATCTGCATTACTGTATCTGCTTTTTTATTATCGAGCTTTTTTCGACGGCTGTAGTCGTCTGTTTCAAGGAGCGTTTCATAGCCGCCGTTTATGATATTTGTTTTAATTATCATAAAAACTCCCAGCGTAACAAACAGGAACATAATGATAGCTGACATGTCCGAAACCACTGAGTCGCCTGTCAGGCTGTCGGCAAGGATAGCGGGAGAAACTGAAAGAATACAGAGTATCACGCCTATTATAAGCTGTGAGATATGCTTGGATCTGTAGCGGTCTTTCTTATCCTTTACCATGCCGTCAACGCCGTATTCCGTGTCAAGGCATTCGTTATGCAGGAAGTCAAATTCGCTTGTAATGCTGCGGCTGTAAATGAAAATTCCCACCGCAGCGGCTATCATGAGAAACAGCGGTATCGCTCCTAAATCGGAAAGACGGGAGTTTCCGAACATTATATCAAAGGCGATAGGCATAGTAGGTGAAAGTATACATAGCGATACTCCGAGTGCGGTAAAAAAAGAATGGCGAATGTTTTTTTCAAGGAACTCGGAAGCCTCCGCCATAGACACATGACGAAGCGGCGGTTCGGTCTCATCGTATGACGAAGCTGTCGGACTTATGTCCGCGGACGCTGTAGGGTTTAAGTCAAGTTCGTCTTTTAAAAGTATGTCCGTGCTGACGGAGAATATTTCCGACAGCCTTAAAATTCGGTTGAGGTCGGGAGTGGACTGCGCGCTTTCCCATTTTGAAACTGATTGACGGCTCACCCCTAATTTCTCGGCAAGCTCGTCCTGAGTCATGCCCGATTTTTTTCTGAGTTCGATTATCTTATCTGCAAGTATCATAGTAACCTCCGTGAAAGATGTATTTGGGTTTTCCATGGATTCAGTATAACATATTCATCGGTTGCAGTCAATCAATTCGGCTTGGAAATTTGTCAACTGTCGGTTGCATCACGGTATATAGCCAAAATCCGCCGTTCGGATTTTGAGTATCCAAACGGCGGTAAGACATCTTATACAGGCAGCGCATTGACGACCGTCAGCGCAAGGAGAACTACTGTAAGAAGAATGGTGAGGGGAGCGGTGAAGTAAACGGCAAGCTTTTTCTTTTCGGACACCTCGGGACATACGGGGTCGATATGAAAGCTTTCCTTGTGCATTACTATTTCCAGAATAAACAGTATCAGACCTGTTCCTATAAGTCCCAATACAAGAAAGCCTGCGCACATTATGATAATATATGTTCCCAAGTTCTCCATGATAACGTTGATATTGCCGTTCTGCATTTCTTCGAGGTCAACGTTTCCCGTGAAAAGCGACATTACTCCGCCTATGGTATTTATGGTAAAGTGTACGATAAGCGACGGGATAATAGATTTTGTTTTAAGTACCATAAATGCCGAGAAAACGCCCATTACAGCCGCAAAGGGAATCTGCGGATAGTTTGCGTGAAGAAGTCCGAAGAAAATTCCCGTTGAAACGACAGCCGACCATGTGCCGTAGCGTTTGGTGTTGCCCAGTAATGCGCCGCGCATGAGGATTTCCTCAAAAATAGGAGCTAAGAGCGTTATACTGACTATATTTCCGAATTTGGACAAGAACGTATCGTCCGCCGAAAGATCGGTTTGATTAAGCTCTATTCCCGTTAATGATTGCAGAAGCTCGAAAAACATATTCGATGCGACGCTTGTGCCGTATGTGAACGCTATGGTTATCAGTACCCATTTAATTACCCACCATGCCGACTGTTGGGGTTTGCAGAACAGCGAGCCGATCTTCTCGGTCGTTCGTCCCGAGGGCGTATTTTTGTAGATAAATATAGCCAAAGGTACGCCCACAAAATATTGAAACATCATTCCTGTCAAAAAAGCCGCATTGTCGTAAAGCTGAGAATCCTTGTCGAGATATTGCCCCAATATGAAACGAACAAGGTAGCCTCCGCCGATCATACATATCAGGAAAATGAAAAGCATCAACGAATTTCCGTTTGACGAGCTTCTCATCGTTTCTGACGAGTATGCGGAGCTTTCGGTATTTTCCTCAACTGTGTTTTCAGTGTACATTATAATGATCCCCATTTCATGTTAATTTTTGCAACAAATTATTTTTTTAATTCCGACAGTTCTTTTTTTAATCCGTCTAATTCCGCTTGAAGTCTGCATAATTCGAGGGATACGGGGTCGGGAATGTGTATCTGGTCGATGTCCTGAGTAACTTTACGTTCGCTGACCCTTTCACCCTTGCGGCGGACAACTCTTGCAGGAACTCCCACCGCGGTGCAGTCGTCGGGAATAGCGTTGAGAACTACGGCGTTCGCAGCTATTTTTACATTATTTCCCACCGTGAAAGGACCGAGGACTTTTGCGCCCGCTCCGACAAGAACGTTATTGCCGAGCGTGGGGTGACGTTTGCCCTTGTCCTTGCCCGTACCGCCGAGGGTCACGCCCTGATAGAGCAGGCAGTTATCGCCTATTACAGCCGTTTCGCCGATAACAACGCCCATTCCGTGGTCGATGAAAAGTCCCTTGCCGATAACTGCGCCGGGGTGGATCTCGATGCCTGTTTTGTTTCTTGCGTGCTGAGAAATTATTCTTGCCAAGGTAAAATATTTTTTCTTATACAGCCAATGAGCTATGCGGTATGAGCGGATAGCTTTAAGCGTGGGATAGGTCAGCAGAATTTCGACCGCATTCCTTGCCGCAGGGTCGCTTTGGCGGATAAGGTTTATATCGCGCCTTATTGTTTTAAAAATGTCAAACAAAGTTCATACTCCCCTCCATTCTAAAATCCACCTATCTTCTGAGCATAAATTCCGTCTGTCTGCGTCATCCTCCTTACCATACACCAAGTATGCTTTCGTCGTCTTCCTTGACATACGAAATTTCTACTCAGAATCTATGGCGTATTTTAGAATGGAGAGGAGTATACCTCCCGATATATCGTATTAATATATTTACAGAATTTATAATCGAAAATTACAGTGCGTTTTATATTATATGCAAAATATGGTTTATTCTCTATTGCTGTCCACAACTTAGCGGATATTGTTTCCTGTATTTTCTGTTAAAGAGGTAACTCTTGGCGTCCGTTCTCGTGAATTGGACTGTGGCAATCATGGATACTATCAGTGGCGTGCTGATTTGGGGATTGCCACAGCCCAATTCACGACAACAGAGATTCCAAAGGGGTCACCCCTTTGGCAGGGGGTCAGGGGTGACTCCCTACAGTGTAGGGAGATGTCACGAAGTGACAGAGGGTACGGGGCGGTTAGCCCAGAGTCCCCCTGCTAAAGCTGTAGACAGTGATCAGTTAAATTTCAGCGCGCCGCTGTTTTCCATAGCTTTCAGCAGGGTGAAGCGAGCTTCGTCACGGTATTCGGGTTTTGCCATGTAGTACATGTAAGTTTCGGCGATATTCAGATGACTTGATGTGCGACCCTCTATCTTGAACTGCTCAAAGCCCATAGGCACGTATTTTTCCCATATATCGTCGGGAGAAATATGTGTGCGGAGGTTTCTTATTTCAAAAATTCCTCTTTGAGAATACGGGCAGTCGCGGAAATGCTGAGGGTCGAATTTAGACGCGTCAAAGGGCAGATTCGGGTACTTTTTGATATGCTCGTTGTATGCTATCTGCTGAACGCCGATAGAGTGGTAATGCTCCGAGCGGCGAGGGCAGTTAGGTTCGCAGCAGGCGTTTACAAGAAGCTCGCAGTCCTTTTTGCGAGGGAGCGTTGAAAGCACCTCGAAATTGTTATTGAAATCGTAATCGACAACGACAATGCTGTAGTCCTTTTCAAGCTCGTCTTTAAGCTTGTCGGGGTCGTTGATACGCTTGCAGGTGGAGCTGGTGAGCTTGTATCGGGGGAAATTCCGTCTGATATAGTTCTCCAGAAGCGGCGACATAACGATAGCCTCGTTAAGACCGTTGTCCGCAAGAGTGAGTATCATGTTGCAGAAAGGGTCGCTGAGGTGCTTTTTTTCCAAAGCGGGATTGGTAAAGGTGAAGCGCAGCGGTATTCCCCTGTCGTTGAACGCCTTTATGACCTGCTTGACAAAGGGTCGGTCGCATACGCCGCCCTGAGTGCGACCGCCGTTCCATATCGCAGGGGGGAATACGCCGTAGAATGAGGCAATTTCCACGCCCTCACGGAAAAATTCCGGTCGGTTTTGCAGCATATCCGCAAATAATAAATTCAGCTTGAACCGCCCTGCAAAATCGGGCAGATGAAAACGTACTCTCATAAAAATCTCCTTTTATCGGTTATAAATCCACTTTCTACAATTTAAGAGGATTTTGATCTCTGTACTTTCTGTTAAAGAAGTAACTCTTGGTGTCTATTCTCGTGAATTGGACTGTGGTAATCATGGAGACTAACAGTATTAAGTTAATTTTGGGATTACCACAGCACAATTCACGACAACAGAGATTCCAAAGGGGTCACCCCTTTGGCAGGGGGTCAGGGGGACAGAGTCCCCCTGTTAAAGTTGTAGACAGTGATCGTCAATCAACAAAATCTCCTCGTTCGTCGGCGACTTCATAGCCTGCCTTTTCAATTTCGGCTTTCAGCAGGGCAAGTCCCTCCGCCGCTTCGCCGCCTGTTATGAGTTTGTTGTCGTAAAGGTTATACTTTTTGCGGACTTCCTTCGGCGAAAGATTCGGCATAATAACGTTGCAGCCTGTTTTAAGACCAAGCGTTCTGCCGTTTTCCGCAATAGTACCGAGGGCTGTCGTGGCAGGAAGAAGAACTCTCGGGAACATCAGCCGAAGTATGCCCAAAAGCCGCAGGGTAAGCTCCGCCGTACCTCCCTTTTCGTTTTTGAATGGAGTGTCCTTGTGAGGGATAAAAGGACCTATCCCTATCATATGGGGCTGTAATTCCTGCAAAAAACGAATATCCGAGATAAGGTCGTCCGTAGTCTGAAACGGTGCGCCTACCATAAATCCCGAGCCTGTCTGAAAACCTGTCTCTATTAAATTATACAGGCAATTCTTGCGGTTGTCAAGACTCATTTCGGCAGGGTGGAGCTTTTGATACAATTTTTCGTTCGCCGTTTCGTGGCGGAGAAGATAACGGTCAGCTCCTGCCGCTTTCATTTTTCTGTACCCGACCGCCGAACGTTCGCCGAGAGACAGAGTTATGGCGCAGTCGGGAAATTTTTTGCGGAGTTCCGATATAATGCCGCAGATATATTCGTCGGTGAAAAAAGCGTCCTCGCCGCCCTGCATAACAAACGTCCTGAATCCCAGTTTATAGCCGTTTTCGGCGCATTCCATTATTTGGCTGAGGTCAAGGCGGTAACGTTCAGCCGATTTGTTGCTGCGTCTTATGCCGCAGTACAGGCAGTCGTTTTTGCAGTAGGAGGAAATTTCTATAAGTCCTCGGAGGAACACCTTTTTGCCGTAGTATTTTTGACGTACTTCGTCTGCCCGTTTCGCAAGATGCGCGGAGACCTCGGCGGAATCGTCCTCTATAAGAGCCTTTAACTCCGCGTTGGTCAGGTCGCCTGTATGGTAAAGCTTTTCGATCAAATTTATCAAGGAACAGCTCAGCCTCCGAGTTCTATCATTTTGTCGATACATTTGCGCGCCGAGGAGATCAGCTCGTCGTCCATGAGTATCTCAAAGGCTTCGCCGTTGGGGTCGCCCGAGATCGCCAACAGCGACAGGTATACGTCGGGAAGCGTTGTAAGCTTCATGTTGCGGCAGACGAGGTTTTTCGTCAGCGGATAGAATTTTTTGTCGGGGCAGTCGTACTGCAAATGCTCGGCTATGGAGTTTTCCGTGCCGATAATAAATTCTTTGGCGTCGGATTTTTTTGCAAAGTCCATGATACCGCTCGTTGAACCCACATAGTCGGCAAGCTCGGTTATCTCGGGGCGGCATTCGGGATGTACAAGGAAAAGGGCGTTGGGATGTTCAGCCTTAGCCTTTTTGACTTCTCCGACAGTTACCGCCGCATGGGTCGGACAGCCGCCCTGCAAAAGCTTTATGTCCTTTTCGGGGAGCTGTTTTTTTATCCAGCCGCCGAGGTTGCAGTCGGGGATAAAGAGTATCTTGTCGGAATCGAGAGCCTTGACTATCCTGAGTGCGCTTGACGAGGTAACGCATACGTCGCATACGGTTTTCAAGGCGGCAGTCGTATTGATGTACGCCACTACGGTGCGGTCGGGGTCGGTCGCCTTTATCTGAGCGATCATGTCCTTATCCATTTGTTCAGCCATAGGACAGCCTGCGTCTTTGTTGGCAAGGTAAACGTGTTTTTCGGGGGAGAGCATCTTAGCTGTTTCAGCCATGAAATGCACGCCGCAGAAAAGTATATTATCCGCATCGGTGTGCGCCGCGTCTACGCTGAGCTTGTAGCTGTCGCCTGTAAAATCGGCGATCTCGACTATTTCCCTTGCCTGATAGCTGTGTGCGAGAACGGCGGTGTTGGTTTTCTTTTTTAGCTCAATGACTTTTTCCTGTAATTCTTTTACGGTCATGACATTCTCCTTTTCAATTCAAGTTCGGCTTTTAAGAAGCATAGCCTCAAACTTTAGCGAACTAATATCGGGATTCCAAAGGGACGGTGTCCCTTTGGCGGAGTCCAGAGGCAGCGCCTCTGGTGGGGTGCGGGGCAAAGCCCTGCATAGCGTTTAAGCGCTCCGCAAAGGGTGAATTTCAAAACAGTCCGATGGACTGTTTTGAAAGAG
>JAGAQC010000016.1 GCA_017622925.1 Ruminococcus sp. | reverse complement strand
GGATAATTTGCGACAACAGAGATTCCAAAGGGGTCACCCCTTTGGCAGGGGGTGTGGGGTGACTCCCTACAGTGTAGGGAGATGTCACGAAGTGACAGAGGGTACGGGGCGGTTAGCCAGCGTCCCCCACTTAAGTTGCAGACAGTGTTTAAAATCACGTTTTTGCGGAGGAGACACCCCTATCTCCTCCGCACGCTTTTCATATTTATCCTTTTTCTTAGAGCTTGTTCAGTATCTCGTCGTGTGCGGATTTTCGAGCATAATTTTGTCGAATACAAGGAAAAAATTCGCAGGCATACTTTGTGTATGGCAAGGATTTTTGACGCAGGATTCGGCAAAATTTGCCGAAAAGACGTGTGCGAGGAGATGCTGAAGAAGCTCTTAATCCTATATCTTGCAGATGAGCTAAACCGTCAGTATGTATTTTTTCATTTTAACCACCTTTCAAGTTCCGTCAGAAAATACCGTCAAGAATTACTTCAAAAACCAATTCAAGCACAAATTCAAAAAAGCCTCCTACAACATCAGCTACTGAAATGCGTCTGTGCCGTCTTTTTCTGTAAAACCTCATAAACGTTCACCGCCGTTTTAATTTTCGGCGGACTGCTGCGGTACGCTGTTTGCTGACGAACCTCCCAGCTTGTCGGGATCAATATCTATCAGCATGCCGCTGCCTTCGCCGCTTACTACCTTGGGCATAACGCCGTCCCATTTGTCGATCTGTTCGTAGGCGATGACCTTATCGGACAACGATTCTTCAAGAAGTCTGTTGGCTTCCGCCTGAGCCTCGGCTTCGGCAAGGATAGCGTTGGCGTTTGCTTCCGCTGCGATGACCTTTTGTTTAGCCTGAGCTTCGGCAATTGTGATAGCCTGCTTCTGCTCTGTTTCGGTTTTGAGCAGGTTCTGTTCTGCCACCTGTTTTGCTTCGATAGCGGTATTGAATTCCGCTGAGAAATCGAAGTTCACTATATTGAATTTCTCAATGTAAATTCCGTAGGAATTGAGTTTCGCATCGAGCGCGGATTTTACCTCATCGCCGACCGCCGCACGTTCAGTAATAAGCTGCTCAGCGGTATATTTAGCGGTTGCGGACTTCATACATTCCTGCACGACGGGCGTTATAAGAACTGTCTGGTAGTCCGTGCCGACATTTTGGTACATTTCAGCCGATTTGTCGGAAACGAGCCTGTAGTTGACCGCGATTTTGGAGCTTACCGTCTGTAAGTCCTTAGAAACGGCGGACGCAGGAGTTTCGTATACCTGAATTTTGTTTGACAGGCTTTCCACCTGCTGAACGAAAGGTATTCTCAGGTGAAATCCCTCGGTATAGACCGTATTTGACACCTTGCCGAGAGTAAGTATTACGCCTGTGTGACCGGCAGGCACGATAGTGAACGAGCTTGCTAACAGCACTATTGCAGCAGCGACAGCGATACCGCCGCCGATAAGCTTACCCATTCCGTTTTTCTTTACAGTTCCGTCACGTCTTATTTCTTCAAATCTTCCCATTATTGTTCTCCCTCATTTTTTTTTTCAATTTCGAGCTGCTTACTGATTTTTTTGTCCTTTTCACGTCCAATGGCATCACCTATAACCATACCGATAGACATTCCGCAGGTCAATCCGATACACATATTGTTGAAAAGAGCTTTTCCGACCAAAATGCCGATACATTCTCCTAAACACATGCCAAGAGCCGTGTATTCGTCGGCATATTTCGTTTTTTTCTTTTTCATAACTGTTACCCCAACAATTTATCAGTCGCTCAGAATCTTGCATAATTCCGTTTCCATTTCAGCTTTAAGGCATGAGCTTCGGTAAGCCATGACCATGACATACATAGCCTTGCGAAGCTTATCCTCGTCGGAACGTATTTCAGCGGCGCAGTTCGTCAGCTCTCGGTTGATAAGACCTCTGACCATATCGCTTTCAAATGCGCCCTCGTCCTCGGCTGTGAAAATAATTCTGCAAAGAATGTTATACAGCGTTACGTCCTCGATAATATCATCGGAAGTGTCCTCGACGTCGCCGTTTATGTATGTCATAAGTTTTGCGATCTGTTCAAGCTTCATCGAGCCTTTAAGCATATTTATCAAAAGTATGCGGACTACCTGTTTTTCCGAGTATTTTTTTCCTTTCGGGGAAGATACCCACCCTCGCTTTATCCAGTTCTGAATGGTCGAGCCTTCAAGGACCGTAAGCTTTGAGAGCTGTGACAAAGTAAGTCCGCCTGTAGCTTCAAGAACGGGCGATATAAGCGAAAACGCCGAATTTCTGCCCTGTTCCGAGAAATTTATAGATGTTCCGGGAATAAATCTTTTCATGTTCTCAACTCTTTCCGATGTGATAATATGATTATATCACAAGTTCGTATGAACTTCAAATGTCGTCTAAAGACGATTTTGAGCTTTTTTAAGGATTTTTTTGAATTTACGCTTGATAATCTCCGTTTTTCATAGATTTTTGATTTTTTTCAAAGTATTACAAAACAGTTAAAAATTATATTTTTCCTTGACTTTTTGGAAATATTGTGATATAGTAAAAATGAGCAGTTCAAATTGTTTGTCATATTTCGTTTATTCGTCATTACACAGACGTTGAACAGCTTATTTAAACTATGCGTCATTTCGCGAGCGCATAACAGGAGGGTATTATGGCGGATATTAATGAATTTAATAATGAAATGAACGAGGTCGTTTCGGGCGTTGAGCCTGTTAAAAAGAGGACGGGGGCAGTTGTCGGCGGAATCGCGGCAGGCGTTGTCGCTGTTGCTGTAGGCGGCGGAATTGCGGCTTATAATCTTTCGGACTTCGTGAAGAATCAGGTCAAGCTCAGAATAAGCAAGCCTGAAAATTACTATACGTGGGTCACAGAGAGAAACTCCTCTGAGCTTGCAGCGCAGGTCGCAGACAGCTACCGCACAGCGATCGAGGAGAGGAAAAACGGTCAGCATGCTCAGCTTTCCCTTAAATATGAGGCAAGCGATGAGCTGAGAAACATGCTTTTGGAGGAAACAGGAACGTCTGAGTCGAATACGGCTATTATCGAGAATTTAAAGGAAATAAAGCTCGGAATCGACGCAATGTCCAAGGATAAGATAATGAGCGGAAACGTTTATGCGGAGCTTAACGGCGAAAGCCTTATAAACCTTGAAATGGCGGCTGATTCGCAGGCTCTTGATATGTTCTTCCGTCTGCCCGGACTTTCCGACCAATGGATGACCGCAAGCGAAGCGATCGGCGAAGCGGAAGTTTCAGAAATGGCTGTGACCGACCCCGAGGCAATTATAACTCCCGAGGAGCTTGAACAGCTTGTAGTAAAATACGTTGACCTTTACAACAGCCTTATCACGGATATTGAGATAGAGAAAAAGGAAGAAGTCGCAATCGGCGATATAAACGTTAATTACACCGTTGCGGAAATGACCGTCACCGAAAAGCAGTTCTGTGAGATAGCTGCCGAATTTGTTACCGCAGTCAAGGAAGATGAACTTATAAAGAGCATCATGGTTGACAGAACGAAGTCCATGACGGCGGAGGAGTACGATGAAGCTCTCGATAAAGACCTTTCAAAGGTACAGCATGACGAAAGCTACGAATACAGCGACAAAACGGCTACGCTCAGAACTTATATCGACCCTAACGGCAAAATAAGAGGTATTTCCTTTGAAAACACCCAAGATAACTCTCTCCGCTTTATAGTCGGCAGGGACGGCGATGAAGTACGCGGAGAAGCGTTTGTTGCCACTGAGGGCGAGGAGGATTTCCGCGCAGACCTTAAAATGACCGACAATGACGATGTATACAGCGGAAACCTTGTAATGGTCGCGGACGGAGAGCAAGTTTCGGTAGAGTTCACCGAACTTTCAGTTGCCGATGAAAAGAAAGGCTATGTAAACGGCGGTATTTCCGTTACAACTCCTGACGAGCAGAGCTATGTGCTTGCGCTTATGTCGGACGGCAGCTCGCAGCAGATAGCGGCGGATATAGTCGTTGAGGACGTAAATTACGGAAAGCTGACGGTCGAGATAGCGTCCGAAAACGGCGCAGAACCGATCATACCCGATAAGACGGGAGCGTTTGACGTAACGGCGGACGATGTAAGCTTCCCGATAGATTACGTTGAGCAGGATAAGTTTACAGCCTATATAAAGGATATTTTCTTAAAGCTCGGAATGTCGGAAGCGGAAGCGCAGGAGTATGCGGAGTCCTTGACCGACGGCATGTACATGACATACGATGATATTTACGATGATTGGGACTACGAGGATTACAACGGCTGGGACGACGACGAGGATATGGACGTTGACGAAGAAGATATAGACGTTGACGACGAGGATCTTTTCTTTCAGGGCAGCGAGGACGACCCCTATGCCGCCGATGCAGTAGAAGCTGAGGACGGTCAGGCGTATATAACGGTTATGGACAGCAGCCTTACGTCGTTTTATATGGGCGGCGGTCAGGGAGAAAATCTTTCCTACGGAGCTAAGGTCGCCGATATAAAGGGCGACGGTACTTACACTATCAGTGTTACGGCGGATACGGACGGCTATAAAAATGCCGCAGGCGATACGGAGCTGCCCGACGGATTGTACGTACTCGGAATTTGCGGCAGCGGTATTGACGGCATAGACAAGGCGGATATTACGGTAAAGTCCGTTAAGATAGACGGCAAGGAATATCTTGATTCTAAAAGCTTTGATATTTCAGCGTTCGATGATACTTTCGATCTGGTTTTGTATACGGACGGCGTTGAAAGCCTCATTGACGGTTCTTCCGTAGGCGAATGGACAGATATAGAGATCACATTTGAAATCAAGGGACTTAAATAATTTTTGATAAAAGAAACGGACTTCCGAAATTGGAAGTCCGTTTCTTTTATAAGGAGGTGGAGTATATAAAGTTTGGAGATAACTTAATAAAGGTTCTGTCGGAGCTGCGGAAACACCGCAGCCCGTCTGTTAATGTCAATATAAAGTGTCCGATCAAATGCTGTCATTTGCTTTTGTCGTTACATGTTGTCGCTCATGATGTCACCATATATGTCATATTTTTATGACTGCTCGCTTATCAGGATAGATACACGGTTCTGAATAATAGAAGCGGTTTCCTGAGCGGTTTTTTCGCCTGCAAAGAACGTCTCGATTTCCTCGTTGATGATGTTGTAAACATCATTGTCATAATAGGAACTGCTTGATTTGACATTGAGGATATACTGCTCAACGTAATCACGCTGCTCCTTAGTGAGAGGCGGAATCTTTACTTCCTCATCGTTTATATAATAGGTGTCATCGTATTCTACCTTTTTGCCGTTTTCGTCCGTATAATACGGTTTCTCCATAGAATCGTCCAATCTTTGCTCAAAGGCGGTTTTAAGAGCAGGTATGTTATACATATTTTCGCCCGTCTGGTAGTCCTCTGAAAAGAACGTGCTGATAAAGTTCCAGCAGGCGTCCTTATTGGCAGAATTTGCCATAATGCCGAAGCTCTGATTGGTCGAGAGCCTTGCGCCTGTTCCGTCCGAGGAGGGATAACCTACCAAGGTGATGTCGTCGCCGAAGTCCGCAGTAAGCGCACGGGCATAGGCTCTCATCTCGCTGAAAAATACGGTGGTGAGAAGCGCCTTATCGTTTCTGCACGCAACCTCCTGTTCACGCCAGTAGGCTTCCATTTCTTCATTTGATGCGTTCTCCCAGTCGATCGCATCGCCCTCGCCTTGGTTATCGAATGTGTTGCAAAATTCAAGTATCTTTATAAACTCGGGAGAATCGAATGTGCAAGTACCCTTTTCCTGATCAATGAAAGTGTTGCTGCCATAGATAAAACGGCTGAAAACGCTTTGCTTTGAGTTATCCTCTCTGAAGAGTTTCATGCCCTCGGGGAGATTTTCGTAGGTCTCGATCATCTCATCGAAAGTCCAGTTTTCCTTGTCGAAATATTTTGTCTTGCAAGCTAAGGTCTCAACATAGCAGGAGGGCGAAATTGACGTAAGCTTGCCGTCAACCTCTCCTGCCGAGATAATGGGTGGGAGAATATCGTCCTTGGAGACAGTGCCGTCCTTGCCCATATACTCGTAAAGATCGACCATAGCTCCCTTATTGGAAAGGTTTTTGAAAAGCGCCGAGCCGCCGTCCATGCAGATAATGTCAACGGCTTTTCCTGCCGCAATATCCTGCTTGAGCTGATCTTCGGGGGAATTGAGTTGTTTGTTTTCTTTTTCGTCCCATTCGTAGTATTTGTTGTAATCCTCGACCTTTATTCTTACGTCTGTGCTTGTTTTGTTAAATTCCTTTACTCTGTCAAGTATCTGATTATCGGTGTACGACATGACCATATTGATGACCTGAGTGTTTTCGAGTTCGGATGCGTCACGCTTTGTAAGCTGATAGAAGCCTGTGCTGCCGTCGTTCCAGTTCTGCTCGTAGATAACGAAATCATCGTTTTCCATAGGGAGAACGCCCTGTATATAGTCGCCTGTGAGGTCGGAGTCTATCCAGTTTACCAGCTCCTCCAAAGTGCCGTCAGCCTTTACGCCTAAAAGCGACGTGCTGTTTGAAACGAGCATCTTGTAGTCGCCGAGACCCGGCATTATCGCCCTGAAATTGGAATCGCTGTCCTTTAAGCTGATAGTATCGGGCAGGACCTCCAGAGTTTCGCTGTCAATGGTTTTGATGACGTTATGGTCGTTATCGTAGGTCACGAAAACGAAATTGCCGTCGGAGTCATTTCCCGATGCCATGAACCAGCCGTCGCCTCCTACGTCTATAGGGTCTGAAAGCGTACCCTCAGCGTCTACGGTAAGGTAGGTCATCTTACTCATACCGCTTACAGAGATAAGAACCTTATCCTCTCCGATAGCGTTGAAATCGTTGATATAAGGGGTCTGTTCTTCGGAGTCGGAATATTTATCAAGTCCCTTTAATTCGCATTCGGAAAGTATCTGACCTGTGGAGTCAATAGTGTAGAGCGTCTGAGTTGTTACTCTTGCTTCTTCAAGAGCCTCAAAGTCGAAGTTTTCGTAGTCGAAGTCGGGGTCCTCATAATCGGGCTGTTCCACATCGCCGTAATCGTTTACCGTTGAAAGTACAAAGATAAGTCCGCTTTTTGTGACAGTTGTGCGGAAGTAGGAATCCGCGTTTTCGCCGTGGGTAACTTCAAAGGGAATTTCTTCAAAGGTCAGGAAATCCTTGTCGGTTATATAGAGCTTTGATTCGTTGCTCTCTTTCTCGTTGCCCGAGATAAGGATATTACCCGTGTCGCCAAGACGGTTGAAGCTGTCGATGTACTCAAAAGGCACATCGCCGCCTATTTCAACGGCGCGATAGGCTTTTTCCATTACCTTATCGGCTGTCTGGGGAGTTGCCGTACTGTTTTTCTTTTCGCCGTTTCCAAACGAGCATGATACTGTGGTAAGAATACATGAGACTGCGGCAAGTCCTGCCAATATCTGTTTAAGCTTATTCATATTTTTTCTCCTTTAAATTTAATTCATGTCTGAGGATCGTTTTCGGTCTGTTCGTTTTTTTGCTTTTCCTGCTGTTCTTCTTTCTGTAATTTTTTCTGTCTTTTCTTTTGTCCGTGATAGTAGACGACCTTTGTTATCGAGTCACTTGTTTTTGCTGTTACCCTGCGTCTTAACCGTCCGCCTGCTCGCCACAAAATGACGAGAAGCAGCAATGCTGTCAATACGGGAATGATATATGTCAATCTCCTGAAGAAGTATATCCCCGAAAGCTTGAATTCGATCATTCTTGAAGCGTTTTCCCAATACGGGTAAACGATAGGCTTATCGGCTACGGCATAGCTTGAAAGTTTTTTGTATGCCTTTGCTCTTTTGGAGGGGGAGAACCTCTCGGAGTTGTTGACTACCCTGCACTTATCCTTGTATGCGCCGTCGAAATATTCCTTGACCGAGTTGTAAGCGTAATTTTCAACGGGGTCGGGGACGATACATTCGTAGCAGTTTATTTTATTCATGGAACTGCTTTCAACTGCTCCGCCTGCTCCTCCCATACCGCTGTCATTCGGAATATCCGCTGCCATAGGAGACATGCCGCCGTTGAGGAGAGCTGCGCCCTCATAGGATATATAAGCTCTCGGGGAATCTCCGGCAGTCTTTTTTTCCTCTTTTGTTTCGGGGTCTTCAATTACCCCCGCTATATAGAATTTGGTTCCGTTGATATAAATATTCATGCCCGATACGTCTGTCGAGCCGTAAAGCGACCATGCGAGCCGTCTGTCGATAACTGCGCCGTCCTGCATTATGTCCGATTCTGTGAAAAATGCGCCGTCCAGCAGCTTGAAGTCGCGAAAGAGAAAGAAATCTCCGCCTGCCGCCGTGACCTTTGCTTCGGAACGTCCCGTGGTGTCGCTGCGTATTGTCATTGTTCCTGCGTCAACGCTGTACGCTTCGGGGATAAGTTTTTCGCCCTCCTCGGATACAACGCCTATATTTTTTAGCTTTGCGGTCAAGTCCACCGTTACGCCTTTTGCGCTTTCAACGGTAAAGCCTGCGTCCTCGGTAAAGAAGCAGCTTACCTGAGTATATCCGCCGCCGCTGTCCCAACGCTGAGCCGCCTGATTATAGCTCTGAGACTTTGCAAGGGAGCTGCCTGCCGCCGTAAGTGTCAGCCCTGCCGCAATGGACACGGCGTTTGCGGCTGAAAGTACGGCGATAAAAACCTTTTTGATGTTCATCAGCGCACCGCCTTACTCATCCTTCATACGAACCTGATCTCCGGGTGAGACCGGCTTGCTTGCCGCAATAATAACGTAATCTCCGTTTCTGATGTCGCCCGAAACTGCGCTTGAAAGCTCGTCTGAAACAGTTACCTCGACAGGCACACGCGTAGCAAAGTAGCGGTTGCCCAGAGGCGAGCTTTTGGAGGTCACGGTCAGTACGAACGAGCCTTCGCTGTCGCTGTATACTGCGCTTTTTGGTACGATAGCATCGTAATTTCCGCTTCCGCACGGTATCGAGAGATCGAGATAGCTGCCCGATTCAACGTCCCCCGTGACTGAGAAAACAAGTATGCGGTTTTTGGAATTAGGCGTAGTATCGTTTTTTATATCGGTCAGAACTGCTTCAACGTTTCCGCTCCAGTTGTTGACTATTTCAGCGGCAACGCCTTTCTTTATCTTCTTTGTCTTTTCGGCTTCAACGGTTATCTGTACCGTGTAGCCCTCGTCTGCAATGTCAATGGTGATTATTTCCATGTCGGGAACTGTTTCGTCGCCTGCCTTGGCGTTTACCGAGCTTACTATTCCGCTGTATTTGGACTTTATCTCGGTAGTTTCGTTTTCCTTTTTAAGCTCCTTGACCTTTTTCTTGGCTTTTTCTATTTCCTTTTTCTTTGCGGCAATGTCAAGGTCGTTTATTTTATCCTGAGTTCCGTTTTCCTTTTGAGTTTTGGTAAGCTGAGCTATAAGGTCTTCAAGAGCGCGCTGTTTTGCTCTTACGTCCTCGTTGAGGTCATCGACCGTCATTTCACCGCTGCCGCTGCCTGATTCGTACTCCTCTATAAGAGAGGTATAATAATCTACGTTTGCTTCTGCGTCGGAAAGCTGACTTGCCCAATCCGCTCTGAGGGCGTACTTAGTTTCGTCATAGGACGCTTTAGCCGCGTCATAAGCAGCTTCTTTGGATTCCATGTCCGCTTTAGCCGCGTCAAGCTCCTCGGGGGAAACAGCGGCGGCAGGAGCAGGAATACCTGCAGCAGGTTCGTCCAATGAAGGGTCGCTTCCTGTAAGGAGGGCGGTATATATCTGCTTTGCCGTGTTGTATTCTTCCTCCGCCGTAGTGAGTGTGTTTTTCAGTTCGAGCAGATGACCCGTGTACTCTGCCGGAGCTGATATATATTCGTCCGTATCAACGGCTGCGATAACGGCGGTAAGCTTTGTCTGGAGCTTTGTGTAATAGTTAAGCTGAGATTTGTTGTATTTGTTGTTTTCCTTGGCTGCGTCAACGTTTCCCTGATTGGCGGCAACGCTGTCTCTTTTGGCGATAGCGGCGGACAAGTCGTCACGGGCGTTTTTTATCGCCTGATTTTCCGCTGTATAATCGGCAGGGGGAGTAAGCAGAGCTTTGTTGTATTCAAGCTCAAGAGCGGCAAGAGCGTCCTCGGCGGCTGTAAGCTCCTCGCTTTCGCCTGTGCCGACCGTAAAGAGAACATCGCCTTTTTCTACTTCCTTGCCCGTCTTTACCATAATGGTGTCGATGACCTTATTTCCGTCAACTGTAACGCCGTAGCTCTGATTTGATTCAACAAGACCGCTTCCCCTGATACGCTCGGTAAGCTTGCCGCTGGTAGTGCGTTCGGTAGTTATCTCGGCAAGTGATTTGTTCATGATAGTGTTGGAAAAGAATGTGAGAACAAGGAGCGCCGCAAGAAATATTATAAGTACGGTCTTGATTATCTCACGCTTTTTTCGGGGATCGTAATCCTCTTTGTCGCCCTTTATGTCCTTGGGGTCTTTTATTGCCTTAACATCGTTTATTTCGTTCATAAGTGTTATATCCTTTCTTTATAATGAAGCTGAAAATCAGCCCTTGATTCCGCCGGAGTAGGTTATTCCCTCGATGAGGTGATCCTCGCCGTAGAGGAACATAAGTATCGTAGGTACCATGTAAACAACGCCCACCGCAAAGGCAAGACCGATGTCGCCTGTGCTTATCTGCGACAGGAATACCGAAAGCGGGTGCAGGTAGCTGTCCTTCATAAGTACGAGAGGCTGTTCCACCATGTTCCAGTAGTCTATGAAAACGAGCATTGTTATGGAAACTATTGCGCCCTTGCAAAGGGGAGTATATATTTTTGTGAGTATCTGGAGTTCGCTTGCGCCGTCAAGCTTTGCGGCTTCAACGTAGGATACGGGGATACGCCGCATTACCTTAGTCAGCAGGAAAATGCTGAAAGGCGAGAAAATTGCCGGAAGTATTATCGCAAGTCGGGAACGTGTGGTCGCGCTGAGTAATTCCTGTATCTTCAGAGCTATTGCCCATGATTTTTCGGGATCGGCAGTATCTATCATTCCAAGCTTGTCGAGGACAAGATAGTTCGGCACGATCGTTACCTGATAAGGCATTATCATTAATATAATGTAGGCGAAAAAGACGATGCTTTTGAATTTGTTGGGGTATCTTGAAAAGCCGTAAGACGTCAGTATCGCCAACAGCATCTGAAACAGGGTTATGGGAACAGTAAGTATAACGGAGTTCCAGAATTTCAGCAGATAGTCGGGATTTTTCAGAAGAACGTTTTTGTACTGGTCAAAAGTGACTTTGTCGGGAAGAAATTTCAGATTGACGTTTTCGGAGATAAATGTTTTTTTATCATCGGTCATGTTTTCGAGCATAGCTCCGTAGTTCGCTGAAATTTCCGACGAGGTCATAAAGGAGTTCGCAAGAGTAAGTACCGTCGGCATAAGAAACATTATGGCGGCAATACATGCGAAAACCGTAATAATAATGTTGAGCAGATGTTCCTTTTTTTTCAGAGTCATTATTCCACGTCCTTTCCGAAAATATTTTCGATAGTAAGGAGAATGGCGATAATAACTATCATTACAAGCGAGAACAGTACCGCCGCCGCCGAAAGCTTCTGATAATCGAGACTGTTGAATGTGTTGTTCATGAAGTGCTGGAGCATGTACATCTTATCATAGGGATAATCGCCTGTAAGTAAATATACCTCTCGGAAAATTTTAAACGAGTTGATAAGAGACAGGATAAATACAAATAAAATAGTAGGGGAAAGGTACCTTAATTTAATATGTATAAACTGATACCAGCCGCTTGCTCCCTCAAGCTTGGCAACTTCGATTATATCCCTCGGGATACCTGCAAGCGCGGACATAAAAAGTATCATGTTGTAGCCCATGTTTTTCCACAGGAACATTACGATGATTATTATTTGTCCGTGAGAAGATTTCATCCAGTCAACAGAATTTCCGCCGAACATTTCGATTATCTGATTCAGCGTTCCGTGTGTGTGGAAAAGCACCTGCCATACAAGCACTACCGAAGCTGTCGGGACCATAAGCGGACTCAGGAAAAACGTTCGGAATATGCTTTTTCCGGGAATGTTCCGTTCCAGCAGTACAGCGAGCCATAATGAAAGTATTACTGCCAACGGAACAGAGATAAGCGAGAATGTTGCCGTATTAGTCGCCGCGCGTTTGAACGCGACCGTCTGAAAAAGCTTTGTGTAGTTTTCAATGCCGACAAATTCGTGCATAACGGGGTTGTTTATCATGGAATAGTAGACCACTATACCGAATGGAATTAGAAAGAATATCAGTACGCCGATAAGGCTCGGCATAACGCAGATGTTACTGAATATCTTTTCTGTTTTCCTGCCGCATTGGTCTTTGTGTTTCTTCAAATGTGACATCTCCCTTTTCAAGACAATTTGCGCCGTCATACATCCATAGGCGACCCGAGTTCACCGCCGCCGATCATAAAAATGTATTTTCAGCATAATATATATATAAGTAAGTAATTTTATCGTTGGCTTATCCTCTCAGGATAAGCCGTATAATATTATGTCGGAGATTTTATGTCAAAATTTCATGTCATAAATAAAATGTCGTCAGAGTTGTCAATTTTTACGTCGGCTATTATTGTCTGTTATTTATGTCAATTTTTATGTCAGCTAATATTGTCCGTTATTTCTGTCGATTTTTATGCCTGTAAAATTATGTCCGTTGATTTTGTCCTCTATATATAAGTGTTTTTAAAAGGCAAAAAAGACGAAGTTAAAATATATTTTTTTATTTTAACAATATCTCTGCCGTTTTTGTCATACATAATAATACTCCCAATTATGGATTTTGTCAATGGCTTTTGCAGAAATTTTGCAATTTTAAGCCAAATTCTCTTGTTGAATTTTTAAACTTTTCCGATTATAAATAGATTCAACTTGATTTAAGTAAAATAATACAACTGTATTTTTCTGCGTTGACTTGTAAACCTCGGTTGACAAATCTCGAAATTTTTATCACATACTGTATTAATTATAATAATACAGTCGCTACAATATATAATACCACATACAGAGCCGATTGTCAATAGATTTCTTGTAATTTAATTTTTTGTTTTATACTTGACTCTACTGCAAAATGTGCAAAAGATTTTGAGAAGAAATTTTGTCTGTCAAGGCGGACGACGAAAGCGTGCTGTCGCACGGTGAGGAGGACAACGCAGACAGGCGGAATTTATTCCAAAAGATATTGTATATTTTGCAGTAGAGTCAAGTATATATTGATTATAATGTCCTTCTCTTAATTGCGGCAGAAGAATTTCCTTAATAATTTCTTATTTTTACTAAGATTATGACATATTCGCCTGCAAATTCGGAATTATTCAGTTTTAATTGTGCATAATGCTAAATTTGAAAAAATTACTTGACATTTCGCTCCCTCTGTGATATAATAATTAACGTTGAAACACCAATTGCGGGTGTAGTTCAATGGTAGAATTCCAGCCTTCCAAGCTGGTTACGTGGGTTCGATTCCCATCACCCGCTCCATTTTTATTAAGAATTACGTTTATCAAGAGTTTATTTTTAAGCTCGTTTTTTTTCTCAGTGATTCTTAATTTTCTTTGCGCCTTTAACTCAGCTGGATAGAGTAACTGCCTTCTAAGCAGTAAGCCGCTGGTTCGAATCCAGCAAGGCGCGCCATATATGGTGGGTGTAGCTTAGCTGGTTAAAGCGTCGGATTGTGGTCCCGAAGACCGTGGGTTCGAATCCCATCTCCCACCCCATATTAGTGCCACGAAAAAGATGCACACCGAAAAATCCGCTATTTATAGCGGATTTTTCGCATTCTAACATGAAAAATTTTAAGTTCAAAACCGTAGATGCTTTTTACCCATTTTTACAATGATATGGGATTTGAACCCTTAACCAAGCAAATTAAGGAAAAATTTAAGGCGGATTTTAGAAAAATAATCTTAAATTCGCCTTTTTTATATATAGAAAAGTATACAAAGTTTGAAAGACCGTTTTGTCTAATGTCACGAAATTCGTGATGTTAAATAAAGCGGTCTTTTTTAGTTTTCGGAGAAAGGACGTGGTGCAGATGTGGAAGTAAAAGCAATTTTTGAAATGATCGGGGGGAAATTTTATGAATAACAAATTGAAGCTCAACGCTTCACTGGTGCGAAAGGAATCGGAGTTCCGAACAAAATCTTGCGTGGTGGAGAAAGCGATAGCGATTTCTCACGGTGAGTTTGAATATCTGAAAAATCATCCGCTGCGTGACAACGACCTGATCGCTGAGAATGCGGAGATGATGTATTGTGACAGCGATGACATTTATCATTGCCTGCTGATTTACGATGAGGAAAACGGCGACGGTCTGCTGATCGAATCTGAGGGTATGTCATACGCACGATATTCCCAGTATATCCCAAGAGCAAAAGAACTCGTGGAGAAACATCAGAATTCCGAAATATCGCTTACAAATGGCGAAATTAAACTCCATAAGCTGCTAAATGAAATTTCGGATAGGATAGCGGAATTTTCGCATTCAGGGCATTCGGAGTTTTCACTTGACGACGTTCTGGAGGATCTCGGCTGTGATTTTGACGAGGTGAAGAAAATGCTTGTTGAATCGGCGGCTGAGATTTTGAATGAGAGAAACGACATCAAGTCGGTCAGGATCAACGATCTTGATATTCCGTTTCAGCCGGAGCTTACCGTAATCTCAAAAGAAGAAAAAGAAGATATAACCGCTGATATCGAGGAATCAATGAGTATCAGCGGTTTTTCGCT
>JAGAQC010000015.1 GCA_017622925.1 Ruminococcus sp. | reverse complement strand
TTTTATATCCATAATATCACCCTTTTTTATTATAGCATACTTCCTTCTTTATGGCAAGTTGAATAGGTTAGTGCATATGGGGTGACTCCCTACAGTGTAGGGAGATGTCACGAAGTGACAGAGGGTACGGGGCGGTTAGCCCAGAGTCCCCCTGCTAAAGCTGTAGACAGTGATAAAACAAGCGCACCCGTAAAAACGAATGCGCTTAAAAGATCATACAGCCGCCAATTGGCGTTCGGAAATATTTTCCTCTTTATGCGGGGTATGGGAGCTATTGAATTCCTCGGGAGTTATAAAAGTAGGCACCATTCTGTGAAGCTCCATAACTGCCGTTGCTTCATCGTTGGCTTCGGCTGCATCACGGAGCCGACGCAGACGTGAAGCAAAAGTTGCGGTATCTATCTCTATCTGCTTGCCGATGAAAATAAGCTCGTTGGAGGTCTTTTTCAGACCTTCTTCATTCATCAGCAGTTCCTCTTTGATTTTCTCTCCCGGACGAAGTCCCGTAAATATGATCGGAACTTCCTCATAGGGGACTTTTCCGTACATGCGGATAAGGTTTTCAGCCAAAGTGATTATTTTCACGGGTTTGCCCATATCGAGTACGAAAATTTCGCCGCCCTCTGCGATAGCGGCAGCCTGCATAACAAGGCTGACAGCTTCGGGGATAGTCATAAAGTAGCGGATAATATCGGGGTGAGTTACCGTAACGGGTCTGCCCGACTTTATCTGACGCTTGAAAAGAGGGATAACCGAGCCGTTTGAGCCGAGAACGTTTCCGAAGCGAGTTGTTACGAATTCGGTCTTGCTGCCTTTTTCCTGAGCAAGATACTGTACTATCATTTCGCAGCAGCGTTTTGAAGCTCCCATAACGTTTGTAGGATTGACGGCTTTATCGGTAGAGATCATGACGAACTTTTCAACGTTGTGGAACTGTGCAAGGGTCGCGGTGTTGAAAGTACCGATGATGTTGTTCTTGATAGCCTCCATAGGAGATTCCTCCATAAGGGGGACATGCTTGTGCGCGGCTGCGTGGAAAACCACATGTGGCTTATATTTGGTAAAAATCTGATTCATTCGGAAATAATCCCGTACCGAAGCGATAAGCACCTTGAGATTCAGCGAATCGCCGTACTCCATGTTAAGCTCCTGCTGAATATCGTAGGCGTTGTTTTCGTATATATCGACAATAATTATCATTTGGGGATCGTATTTCGCTATCTGACGGACAAGCTCCGAACCGATCGAACCTCCGCCGCCCGTAACCATGCAGACCTTATCGTGTATAAAGCTGCGGACTTCGCTTATATCGAACTTGATAGGTTCACGTCCCAAAAGGTCCTCGACTTTAATATCGTGGACTTGTTTTAAAAGAGTATTGTTTTCGTTGAATATAAGGTTTCCGATAAACGGCAGCATACGTACCTTTAAGCCCGTATCGTTGCATATATTGAGGATACGTCTTTTCTCTTCGCCGATACATGAGGGAATGGCGAAAATAATAAGCTCGATGTGTTTTTCTTCGATAAATTTTTTGATCTCGGCTGTAGTTCCGACAATTTCGATGCCCTCAACCAAAGAACCGATCCTGTTTCTGTCGTCGTCTATAATACAGATCGGTTCATAGCAGGCAGCCGATCTACTTTCGGCGTTTTGATTTTCACGGGAGCTTTTTATCTCTTTAAGAAGTATTTCGCAGGCTCTGCCGCCGCCTATTATCATAGTTCGGGGGTAGTTAATAGTCTCTGCTGACTTTGCGTTTGAAATTTTAATAAATGTAAATCTAAACAGTACCCTAAAAAGACATATTCCCACAATGGTAAGCGTCAGATGCAAGGCTATGTAGAAAGGACTGAGGACGCGTCTTGTCGATAGATAATAGAAGATCCACGAGAATAATATTCCGAGACCTGCGCCGACGAAGCAGCAAAGGTAGTCCTTTTTATTGGAATAACGCCACATTTTGGTATATGCTCCTGAGAGTGACAATAAAACGAGGCAGCATATTGTGCCAGTGATTATGGGAGTAAGCATGTCCTTGGGAGAGAGCGACATGTGCAGCAGGGATAGAGCATAGTTTGTGATAAGCGCAGAAAAGACCGTAATAAAGGCGTCAGCGAACATCAAAAGTATCTTTCTTACGCCAAATTCAGCCAGCTTTTTTTTCATTATAAACTTTCACCTCATATTATACCTGCCGAATAACCCTGCGAGCGTGGCTCACCTGCGAAAACACGCCGTTTTTGGTTACATAACAGGCTCTTAGTATTTTGTACTTGCTTTGTGCTGTGTTACTTGATAGTAACCCTACTTGAAAACCAAACAAGTTCACTGATAAAAAATTTCCCATAACTGCGTTGTCGTCGTCACCGTGCGACAGCACGCTTTCCTCCTCCGCCTTGCTATGAAAAATTTTTATTCAGTTCCTTTTGTCTGCTTTTCAAGTAAGCTTACTATAACGTCGCTTTCAAAAAAAGTCGCTTTATAACATAGGTCTATTCATATTATATCACACAACTATCTATATGTCAAGATATAGATGAAATTATGAAAAAATTGTATTTTTGTACTTTTTAATGGGAATATTCATAATTTTTTTGGAGAAAATTAAAAGACTGCCGCATTTTGTCGATGCGGCAGTCTGTTTTATTATTTATTTGCGGTTTTTTCGCTTTTAATCAAGGATTTTACAAGCTTTGCGATAAATTCCACAAGAATCCAAAAATATTTAACTACAAGATACAGCACGAAGCCTGCAATAGTACACAGTGCAAAAACGGCTATATTTTTCATCATCGGGGTCTGATCGGCGATCTCCGCAAGCAGTTTTCCGCTGAGCCATTCCTGTACGCAGTAAAGCTCCAAACTGAAAAGTCCGAAGAAAGAGAAGAATTTCACAATGCCCTTGCCGATAATTCCCGCTTTGGGTATACTGCACAGCAGGTCGAGCAGCTTTGCCGTAATGAATGGGAAAGATACGGCGATAAGCAGATTCGGGAGAAAGCAGTTTGAAGTCGGAACAATAAAGCCGATACCCTTGAAATTGGCTAAATATGCGAAATAAAGTCCCGAAACAAGTACGGCTGTCAAGGAAAACCAAACGGTTTTCGTAAACGGCTCTTTATGGGTCTTGGTCAAATGACCTGCATAAACTCCGAATAAAAATACGGGTATTCTGTTGGTAAAGCCGTATAGGTCGGGTCTGAGCTTGTCCCTGAAAAGGAGCGACAGCGTCATCCATATCAGGAACATTGCCGCAGTAAACATGAGTTTGTTTGAAGCCTTTGAAAACAGCTTGTAATACGGCGGAAAAAGCAGATATAGCGTCAAAATTGCCGGTACGAACCACAAAAAGGAATACATGTTCGTTTTGTAAAAGCTTATACAAAGAACGTTGTCCCAAAAGCCCTCGGAAGTCCATTTTTCCGTGACAGCGCGTATAATGCCTACTATAAGAAACGGCAGATATACCCTTTTAAGACGGCGGTAATAAAAGCTGAAAATATTTCTCTTTCCGATCGCAAAAACAAGTCCAATACCTGACAAAAAGAGGAAAATATCAACTCCGCAGAAGCCGATACGCTTTATATAGTTTTCAAATTCGGCGGCTTTTCCGACTTCGGTAGATAGTAGTTGCCATTCGTGGAAAAACAGTATCCATAATGCGGCGATGCCCATAATTGCGCCGCGGTATTTTGTCAGTATCTCAAGTCCGCTTTTTTGCCCGACCAAAGACTGCGATGAGACGGTATTTTTCATTGTGATTCTCCCTAAAAACAGGCTGCTACAGCGTTAAAACGCACAGTAACAGCCTGTTAGTATTACATCATGTTTTCTTTAAGTTAAGGCAACGCCGCACAAAGAACGGCTAACGCCTTTGTACGTCATCTGTTTGCATATTTTCCGTCATCTTGCACATAAATTTCTTGACATACGACAGTATGCCTGCAAAATTTCTGTACAATCTGACAAAAAATCTGACTTCGCATCTGCCGCACAATCTCTGTGCGGTGTTGCCTTAAATTCTTTTTGTTGAATTTCTTATTCGTGCTTTCTCTTTTTCATTGAAAGAACGCCTGCGGCAATAGCAGCGGCGAGAACGCCTGTAACAGTACCTGCATCGCCTGTTTTAGGAGAATCGGACTTCTTACCCGTAGTTGTAGCAGCTTTGGCAGTAGTCTTTACAGTTGTTGTTTTCTTGGGAGCTGCTGTAGTCTTAGGCGCAGTAGTTTTAGCGACCTCACCGATAGCGGAGAATGTAAGTCCCTTATTATTGGCGTATGTTTCGGCTGCCGTACCCGAATATCCGTAAACTGTGGGAGTTGCCGCAGAATCGCCGAGGGGATCTGCGTTTATCGACTTGATATTCTTGCCGAAAGTGATCTTTGTACAGCCGTCAACTTCGGATGCGTCAAAGAGAGCGATATTAATATCGGTAACATTATCGGTCAAAACGATCTCGCTGATCGAAAGATTTTCCAAAGCATAGGCAGCGCGTAAAAGAAGCTGCTGCTCCTCTTCGGTGATGTCTGTAATATCGAGATCGATCTCCTCGATAACAGTGCCGTCAACAGTTGCCTTGTTGTTTTCCACATTAACGGACATGCCTGTTGTGATGTCCTTCAAATAAAGATTATTTCCTGTTATACGTATTTCAATGTTCTTTACAGTACCGCTTACATCGCCGGTAACGGCAGGCGTTGTGGGGGCTACTGTAGGAGCATCAGTCTGAGCTTCTGTAGGCGCATCGGTTGGGGCTTCCGTAACAGCTTCAGTGGGAGCGTCTGTAACGGGAGGCGTTGTGGGAGCTTCCGTAACAGCTTCCGTGGGAGCTGCTGTGGGGACTTCTTCGCCCTCTGCATAAGCAGTAGTCATAGCGGCTGCTGTTGAGGCGATAGCGAGAGCCATAGCCCATGCTGTGATTTTTCTGAATGATTTCATGTTTGTGACCTCCTGGATTATGTTGATACTTTTGACGATTGATTTTTGCTGTTTCAAAAAAAATAAATTTCGGAATAGCATTACATACAGCGTTTGTGTATAATTTCATTATACCACATATATGAGAAATGTCAATAGCATTTTCAGAATGTTCACAATTTAGACATGAATTATTTCACAGCAAAAAATATACTTTACAAATCGAAAAAATATAGGCAGCGTGTCGCTGCACCCATTGCCGACCGTATTCTTATGAACGGGATATGCGTCCCCGTAGCTACATATCTCAGGAAAAAGGCAAGCAATAAAAAAGGCGTGTCGCTGCACCCATTGCCGACCGTATTCTTAATGAACGGGATATGCGTCCCCGTAGCCACATATCTCAGGAAAAAGGCAAGCAATAAAAAAGGCGTGTCGCTGCACCCTGTGTCGCGTTAAAAAAATATTTATCGAAATTTACTTCCGCGACTGTTGCAATTTTGTACTTAATATGCTATAATAAAAAAGTAAAAAATCTCAGAGCCTGTTCAGAATCTCGGCGTGTGCGGATTTTCAAGCATAATTTTGTCTAAGACAAGGAAAAAATTCGCAGGCATACTGTCGTATGGCAAGAATTTTTGACGCAGGATTTGGCAAAATTTGCCGAAAAGACGTGTGCGAGGAGATTCTGAACAGGCTCTCAACGGAGGAAACAATATGTCAATGTATATTACCTGTTTAGACCTTGAGGGCGTGCTTGTGCCTGAAATATGGATAGCTTTTGCCGAGGCAAGCGGTATTCCCGAGCTTAAAAAAACCACAAGAGACGAGCCTGACTACGATAAGCTTATGAACTATCGTTTGGCTATCCTTAAAGAGCATGGACTGGGACTTAAAGAGATACAGGAAACTATCGCAAAGATCGACCCCATGCCCGGCGCAAAGGAGTTTCTGGACGAGCTTCGTTCCGTTTGTCAGACTATAATTATCAGCGATACATTTACGCAGTTTGCCGCGCCGCTTATGGCGAAGCTGGGACAGCCCACTATCTTCTGCAACACCCTTGAAGTTGCCGAAAACGGCGAGATCACGGGCTTTAAAATGAGATGTGAAAAATCGAAGCTTACCACGGTAAAGGCTCTACAGTCAATCGGCTACGAAACTATCGCAAGCGGCGACAGCTTCAACGACCTCGGAATGATACAGGCAAGCAAGGCAGGATTCCTTTTCCGCAGCACTGAGCAGATAAAGAAAGATTATCCGCAGTTCCCTGCTTTTGAGACATACGACGAGCTTCTTTCCGCTATAAAGAACGTTATCAAGGATTAAGGACAAAATTAAAAAAACGCACTTTTTCAGAGAATTCCGAAAAAGTGCGTTTTACATTCACATTATCACCAAGTTGTCCGTTTTTATTGAATTACCAAGCTGTCTGATTTTTTGTATCATCATGTTGTCTATTTTTATTGTATCACCATGTTGTCTATTTTAAGAAGTTATATACTTGTCTGTCTATCTTTTTTATTCCTCGTTTTTAAGTTCGCTTAAATCAAACATAAACTCTTTATAAACAGGCATACCATGATTAAGTTCGCTGTCGGTTTGTTCCTGTTTGTTTACGATCCTTGCGTATATTATGTCGCTTGACGGAGTTGTAAGAGAGCCTGTACCAAATCTGGTGCTGAGGCAAGGAATTTCATTGCCGTATTCATCGTAGAAAAACAGTTCCATAGAATAGGCAGGTGCTTCATGTCCCTCTATCATAATATGCTCAGTCTTATTTTTTTCATCCAATTCGCTTGGATACTCCCATTCTACATTAATACTTGCAGGGCTGTAGTCGGAAAGTCTGACTTTGTATCCGTCCTCGCTCTGCTCAATTGCATTTCCATTGATAAGGTCATTATCAACAACAATGTGCTTCTCCATTACTATGTCGTTCAGTTCAGCGTAGCATTTGAAATAATTTTCGCCTACGTATAATCTTTCAAGGGTAATAACAGCATCTTTCGACTCTGTAAGCATATTCTCCTCATCAAGCTTAAGAGTGATCTGTCCGCTGAAGCTGTTTTCTGTACCCTCGTCAAGCATCATGTTTCCTTCAAGCCAAGTGTAATTTGAAGTTCCGTCCAGTTTACTTCCCGTTTCAAAAACAACGTCGCCGCAATCAATTTTAATTGAGCTGAAGCCAACATATCTGTATCCGTCGGGATTTCCATTGTTGAGACTTCCCGTAAGTCCAAGTACAAGCGTTCTTCCGTCACAATATGTGCTTTCAATTGCAACTGATATTTCGTCATTGCTGCTGATCTCAGCTTCTTCCTCTGTATTTGCAAAGGATTCCAGCATTTCATAGTTGTTCAGATCGGGAGTTTTATCGACTTTCCACTCAGTTCCGTTATCGTCAACGTGTGTTTTGGTTTTGTTGGATTCAAGGTTTGAAAACAAATTGCTGTGAGCTGCCGCAAATACGGTAGTTCCGCAGCAAGCTGCAATTACCGCCGCAATTATTACAGCGGTCATCTTCGGCTTACGTCTTTTCTTGGTCGGCACAGCGCCATTTTCTTCTCTAAAACGTTTCATGATCTTCTTTACCTCCTGATCGCTTATCGTTTCTGCTTTCGGCAGTTCGCTCGCATCATTATTCAGGAGTCGGAATAATTCTTCATTCATAGTCGTTCCTCCTATTTGAAATAATTCGGATTATGCTTTATGATCTTTTGTTTTCCTCTGGAAATACGCTTGTACAAGAAATTTTGAGATTTTCCGAGCTGCATAGCAACATCGTCAATACTCTCGCCATTCCAAAAAATCTTTACAAAAATCAATTTGTCTTCCTCTTTAAGACATGATATAAGCTCTGCAAAAAACTCATCGAATGATTCGTTCCCTGTAAAAGCCGACTTATCCGATATAGGCAAAACGTCAATATCTTCCATCGGTTCAAGCCTTTTTATAATTCTTAATCGGTCGAGAGCGGCATATTTTGCAATTGCGGCGATCCAATTCTCGAATTTATTTTGCATATTGTAAGAATTGATATGTTCCCATATTTTCAGAACTGAATCGTACAAGCATTCCTCGGCATCTTCCGGATAATTATATAAAATGCGACGAATTACTGCCTTTAATAATCCGCCATAATTTTTAACAACGAATTCCAGAGCGTCCTCATTCTTTCGCTGTAGCTCTTGTAAGAAGTTTTCTTCTGTGATCTTCAATTTGGTACCTCCTTTTGTGATCTCGTTTGACCTCCTTCACTTACTAATACGAAATTGAAACAGGTTTTCTGACACTTTCAGAAAATTTTTTTCTCATCTAAAAAATACACTATCCACAACTTAAGCGGTTCCCTGTTATTAAAGCGTTCTAATATTGGGATTCCAAAGGGACGGTGTCCCTTTGGCGGAGTCCAGAGGCAGAGCCTCTGGTGGGGTGCGGGGCAAAGCCCTGCATAGCGTTTAAGCGCTCCGCAAAGGGTGAATTTCAAAACAGTCCTGCGGACTGTTTTGAAAGAGGGAACGCCCTGCAAGAGAGGGCGTTCCCTTAATAGGAACATAATTCCTTAAGTTGTAAATAGTGCTTAAAATTATAAAGCACTGTTATTACTAAAAAAAGAAAAAATAGTCACAGTAGTATTTTCTATCCTGTGACTATTTTTGCTTTAATTAATAAAATTTTTAGAGCCTGTTCAGAATCTCGGCGTGTGCGGATTTTCGAGCATAATTTTGTCGAAGTCAAGGAAAAAATTCGCAGGCATACTGTCGTATGGCAAGGTGACTCCCCACAGTGTGGGGAGATGTCACGAAGTGACAGAGGGGACGGTTTCCCGTTGGG
>JAGAQC010000014.1 GCA_017622925.1 Ruminococcus sp. | reverse complement strand
TTTCAATGCCGGCACAATTGAACGGAAGTCGCTTTTGACTTCCGTTTATTTATATCAAGGGCCATTAGCTCAGTTGGTTAGAGCATCCGGCTCATAACCGGACGGTCCGGGGTTCGAGTCCCTGATGGCCCACTACTTTATGTTTTTTCCCTAATTTTACCCGATCTTTCGGGAATTTTTTTTATTTACTGATTGTCGTTTTTTGTCAAAATGTGTCAAGGATGTGAGTTGCATGAAGCATAGAAAAGCGTTGTTTATAGCTTTATTGGCTTTTGTTGTTTTCGGCATCTCACTTTTTTGGAAGTCCTGCGAAGAAGATAAGGAAATGCGGATAGTTTACACCATAAAAAACGACCCTACAGAAGCTTCAACGGGAATAATTTGGGAAACTACCGCGGCGGCAACTACACTTTCCACGGTAAAAATAACCGAGCCGCCCACTTTTGCCACGATCGAACCGACCGCCCTTGAACCGCTGTATATCGACATAAATGAGGCAGACGCCCAAACGCTTCAACTGCTTGACGGGATAGGTGAAAAGCTGTCCGAGGAGATAGTCCGTTATCGGGAGGAGAACGGTAAATTTAACAATATTGAAGAAATTATGAATGTTCACGGCATTGGCGAAAAAATTTTCGCCGGTGTACATGATTTTATTTATGTGGCAAATCCTGTATATCCCGTTGACGAACCTGCGGAGGAAATTGAGGATATTCCCTATGAAGAACCCGAATTTGATGAGCCGCAGTACGTGGAGGAAACCGAGCCTGAGACTGAACCGCCGCTTACTTTGGAGGACGTTGCTCCTATAGAGCTTAATTCCGCCGACGCCGAGCTGTTTATGCTGTTGCCATATGTCGATGAGCTGATAGCCGAAAAAATTATCGAGCTTCGTGAGGGCATTCACGGATTTTCGCTTCCCTACGAGCTTTTGTACGTTGAGGAGCTGACTCGTGAGCAGGTTGCCGAGATAATTCAATATGTTTATGTTGAGGAAGTATCGGAATAATTTTTTTGATTTTTTAGTTAATTACTATGCTTTAATAACCAAAACTTAATAAAGTATTTACAATTTTACTGCTCATCTTACGTTGCCACTACGTTGTATATTGCAGAAGCAAAGCCGACAAACTCATGAAAGGGAGTGACAAAATGAAAATCGAAAAGGAATATGATAATATTTTCCGATATGTTCTGTATCGGGTCAACTGCCGTGAAGAAGCGGAAGATATTACTCAGGAGACTTTTCTGCGATATATTCAGCATTCCGAATACCATAAGGCAGGCAGCGAAAGACAGGTCTTGTATACTATCGCGCGAAATTTGTGCGTTGATTTTTACCGAAAAACAAAAACCGAGCCTATCGGCGACGACGTTCCCGCGGCTGAAAATGCCGATATTCTCAGGGACGTAGCAGTTCGTGTGGCTATGTCGAAGCTTTCCGAGGAGGAACGTGAAATTATTATATTACGTCTTGTGAACGGCGAAAATATTTCCGTTATTGCTAAGATTTTCGGCACGTCACGTTTTACTATGTCACGCATGATAAACGGTATCATTTCAAGACTGAAAGAGGAATTAGGAAAGGAGGAGCTGCTATGAACCGTAAATTGACAAAATTGCTCAAAAGCGCCTACGGGAGCGAATCTCCCGACAGAAAAACCGCGTTTTTACAGCAGATAAAGGCTGACCCGACATGGAGAAAGCTTCACCCGTTCAGCTCATTTTTCGGACTTCACCCGACGCTCATGCCCGTGTCCGCATTTATGACCGCAGCGGCGGTATGTGCGCTTATCATGGTGTTTGCTTTCAGGGGACAAAGTTCGCCAAAGCCCGAAGAACCGCCCGAGATCATATCTAAAATGACCGTGACTACCTCGCAGTCGCCCGAAAATACGAATACCGACGACGTTACTTTCAAAGCCGCCGAAAATACGGCGACTGAAACTGCCGTAACAATTTTGACTTCTAAAGCGGAGAAGAACGTTTCATCGGGAACGGCGGCGAAAGTTCCCACGGATAGGGAAGAAAACGATTCTCCTGTAGCTCCAAAAACAAGCTCGTCTGTTGAAACGACCGCCGCCGTCACGACCGCCGCCGTACCTACTGAAACGACCGTGACTTCAATTTACCATACGGAGCTGTTCCGCCACGATTACACGGCTGCCGAGCTTAACGCCGATGAAACGCTGAAATACGGTTATCCCGATAATTTTCTTATGAGAGAAATAATGAAAATGCAATTCGGGGAGGACGTTCCGTCGGACGTCATAGACGACATGACGGACGCCGAAATATCGGGAAATTTCATAGGCTTGCTCCTTGCATGGGACGAACCCGACATTATCGAGGGCGTTACTACGGACATCGAATATATAGCTTACGAGGGCAGACCGTGGACGATATGCGAAGTGACCGTAAGCAAAGTCCACCATTTCAACTGCGACAGTGGGAACGGCTACAGGGTGATAAACAAGGGCGACAAAGTAAAGATCGCAATGCCCGGAGGTTACATGGCGTTGAGCGAATACATCGCCTTAAATCCCGATGATACGCAGTTTGACGGCTGGACGGAAAAGCGGATAAACTCCACCGTTATATACGAAGCAGGTTCTAATCAGAAAGAGCCGAAAATAGGCGACAGCTTTGTGTATTTTCTTGAAAACTGCGAGCTTGATATACCTATCGAAAGTCTTTACGTAAGAAGCGGATTTAACGATATGTCGCAGTTTACGGTGGACGGAGGCTATTTTGTGAGCTGCAACAGCCATTACCCCGACTACAAATTTACCAAAAGCCAAATCAAAGAGGATTCGATCTGGGAATATTTTTACGACCCCGACAGCGACCGAGGTATTGCGTTCAGAAATGACAGCTTACTGCTCATGGGTTACGTTTCATGCTACAGCATAGATAAGGACGGCAGACTGAAATATCTTGACGGCTTCGGTACGGACGACGGATTTTTCCCGTTTTACGAACCATACGGCGAAGAACAGGTGTACGTCCATAACGAAAGATCGGTAGAGGGTAAGTATTATCAGCTTACGTGGACTGACGACGGCGTTACCCTTAAATATTGCTTTGACGATCTGAACCCCGACGATGAATTTAAAACAATTAACTTTAATTTTTGAACGTGTTTTCCTCGTTTGGAATATACTGAACGGGTCTAACTTTACTTTCTAAACAAAATCTCCCCAATCGGCATATAATGATATAGGAAATTTAGTTTTCCAAACAACCGAAAGGGGAGATAATTCTGCCTAAAATATTTTTAAGTCCCTCAACGCAGGAGTGGAATAAATACGCCACCGAGGGAAACGAGGAGCTTTATATGAATCTCCTTGCCGATAGAATGGAGCCTTATCTCCGTTCAAGCGGCATTGCCTACGTCCGCAACGACCCTGACAGAAACGTTCAGGGAGCTATTCAGGATTCAAATGCCGGTCAATACGACGTTCATTTTGCCCTGCACTCGAACGCCGCTCCCGAAAGTCTTGCGGGAAAAATCAGGGGCATTGACATTTATTTCGCTCCCAAAAGCGTCTACAGCGAACAGCTTGCAAATATAATCGCCAATAACCTTAAAGCCATTTATCCGCTGCCCGAAAAGTCCCGAGCCGTGCCTGCCTATAATTTGGGCGAAGTCTTGCAGACCCGTGCGGTTGCGGTACTGTGCGAACTCGGCTACCACGATAACTTCGCCGATGAAGCGTGGCTGAAAAATAATCTTGAAGCCATCGCTCAGAACCTTGTGCGCTCGCTTTGCGATTACTTCGGCATTCCGTTTATTCCGCCGACCGCTCTCGTATACGGCATGGTATCTACGGACGGAAGTAACCTGAATATCCGAAGCTATCCGTCACTTGACGGCTCTATCATAGGAAAAATTCCAAATAACGCCGCCGTTCTCATTACGGGCGAAGTCCCCGGCTGGTATGTGGTGAGCTACAATAATATCGTTGGATATGCAAGCTCGGACTACATTATTATCTAAGGAAACGCTGATTAAAGTCCATATAGACGAGTTTGAGATGACTCAGAAAAAAATCCTGTCTCAGCAAATTTTTTATTGCTAAAGCAGGAAAAATATCATATTATCATTCATTATTCACTGTTTTTTGCGGCT
>JAGAQC010000076.1 GCA_017622925.1 Ruminococcus sp. | reverse complement strand
GAATAAAAATTTTTCATAGCAAGGCGGAGGAGGAAAGCGTGCTGTCGCACGGTGACGACGACAACGCAGCTATGGGAAATTTTTATCAGTGAACTTGTTTGGTTTTCAAGTAGGGTTACTATATATAATCATAAACACAAGGGAGGGACATGCAATGGATATTCGTGTACTTAAATATTTTCTCACTGTCGCAAGAGAGCAAAGCTATTCTATCGCTGCTGAACGACTTTTTCTTTCACAGCCGACTCTTTCAAGGCAGATAAAAGAGCTTGAAGAAGAGCTTGGAAAAACGCTGTTTATACGGTCAAATAAGGGGGTTACGCTCACCGAGGAGGGTATGATACTGCGTAAGCGTGCCGAGGAGATAGTCGAGCTTCTTGACAAGGCTGAGCAGGAGGTAAAAAACAGCAGCGACAGCGTCTCCGGTAAGGTGTACATCGGCGCAGGCGAGACTTACGCCATAAAGCTGATAGCCGACACAGCTAAGAAGCTGCAATCCGACCACCCTGATATACAGTACAGCATATACAGCGCAGACAGCGCAGATGTTTTAGAACGTCTTGACAAAGGGCTTATCGACTTCGGAATGATCTTTCAGTCCTATGACAGCACCAAGTATGAGGGTTTAGAAATACCACTTAAAGATACATTTGGTGTCTTGATGCGTAAAGATATGCCGCTTGCAGAAAAGGAAATAATCAAGCTCTCCGACTTGAAGGGCAAGCCGCTCATCGTACCCAGACAGCCAAATCACAGCATTCAGCTTTCAGAAAAGATCGGAATAGCGGAAGACGATATAAACATTGCTGCCGAGTATAACCTCGTCTATAACGGCTCTGTTATGGCAGCTGAGGGAATTGGCTACTGTCTATGCTTTGACAGGCTTATCAACACCGAGGGCGGCAATATGTGCTTTAAGCCGATCGTTCCGAAAGTAGAAGCAACCTGCACATTTGTGTGGAAACGCTACACGGTGTTCACCAAAGCAGCAAGTCTGTTCCTATCACAGTTCAGAGAGGATATAGAACATCAGAAAGAATAGCAACAGGGGCTGCCAAAGCAGTCCCTGTTTTGTTTATATATTGTCTTTGAAAAACTGCTCCAACTTATCAAACTTTATTTTGTCCACGTGACATTTCTGATATTTCTTTTAAATTACATACTTGCTTTTAATATCTGTATAACTTCATCACGGTCAAGCACCTTATAACCGCCTGTCATGATAAGCGTACCGTCAGCTATGCCTTCGATCATTTCTTCTGAAACGCCAAGCTCGGAAATTTTCATCACAAGTCCAAGCTCCTTCATCCAGTTTTCCAAAGCGTTAAGTCCTTCATTTGCAAGCTGTTCATCGGTCATGCCGTCTGCGGAAATGCCCCATACATTAACCGCAAACCGTGCGAACTTTTTCAATCCATACGGCATGATGTAACGGTAATACGGCAGAGAAACAGCCGCCAACGTCATACCGTGAGTAGCATCGGTGTAAGCGCCCACCGCCTGACCCAGCATATGCACCATCCAATCGGTGGATTTACCCCTTGACACAAGCGTATTCAGCGCCCATGTAGCAGTCCACATAATATTGGAGCGTGCTTCATAATCCTGCGGATCGTTCACCGCAATGCGGCTTGAATGGATAAGACTGCGCATAAGTCCTTCGCTGATATAGTCGGAGGTATTGTCGTCCTCGCCCGAAAAATACTGCTCACATATATGATTCATAATATCGTAAATACCTGCGCACATCTGATACTTCGGCAGAGTCATCGTGTATCTCGGATCAAGGATAGAGAACTTCGGCATTACCTCATCGCCGAACACATGACCGATCTTCAAATGCTGTTCGTGGTTGGTAATTACTGCACCGCCGTTCATTTCCGAGCCTGTGCCTGCCATTGTGAGTATACAGCCGACGGGTACGATCTTGCAAGAGGGTTCTTCAAAGCGGATATAATATTTTTCCCACGGGTCATCATCGCAGTGAACGGAAACAGACACAGCCTTTGAATAGTCGCAGACCGAGCCGCCGCCTACCGCAAGAATAAAGTCCGTTTTGCTCTCACGGGCGATCTTTACGCCCTCCAACAGCTTCTGATAAGTCGGGTTCGGCATAACGCCTGATACCTCTGCGACATTCTTTCCGCACTCTGTCAGTACAGACATCACATCGTCATAGATACCGTTCTTTTTAACCGAACCTCCGCCATAGACCAGCAGGACGTTTTTACCGTATTTTGCAAGCTCATCTTTAAGATACGAAAGCGAGTCCTCGCCGAAATAGAGCTTTGTAGGATTGTGATAGCTGAAATTGCCAAGCATAGTTTTTCCTCCTTTTATTGCAGGGACAGCGTTACTGAAATATCTTCGTTCCCAAAAATATTTGCTAATTCTTCGTCAGACACATTGTCAATAGACCCGAGCCTTGTGTAGCTCCATGTGTTGGAGCTGTAGAAAATCGTCATCTGATTGCCTTGATATAGCATTATATCTCCGGGTTCAGTCACAATGCGTTCATCGCTTTTTGTTAGTGACCACGGCAGCTTGCCGACTTTTTCAAATCCGCCGTATTCGTTCAGTGTGACGGTGACAGGATCAGTGCTGAGATATTCCGCAAACTCCTTCGCCGCTGCGGTATCGGCAAGTGTAGCAGTCAGCAATGTGCCGTTTACCTCAATTTTCAATTTCTGTTCATTTTGTCTCATAGGGATTTCCAACCTTTCTATCCATGTCTGCACATCTTGCAATGCTGCACTTGATGAGAATCGCTTTCCGGCAAGCTGATGACCGATTGGAACAAGCTCAGTGATATTCTTTTCGCTTGTGCTGATACCGCTACTGCCCGATGTGCAGAACGGTATCACGACCTTATCCGAGAAATCGTAGCTTTCCAAGAATGTGTCGATAATGCGAGGTTCTTCGCCCCACCATATCGGATAGCCGAGATAAATGACATCATAGCTGTCTATATCGACCTGTGAAGCGGCTATCTCAGGTCGTGCCAATTTATCATTTTGCTCTATATTGGCGCGGCAATCGCTGTCCTGATAACGAATATCGTCCTCCGTGTACGGTACAGCCGCTTCGATCTCATAGCTGTCTGCACCTGTCAGTTCGGTAATATATTCTGCAATTTTCTCTGTACTGCCTGTTTGAGAGAAGTACGCTACAAGCGTATTTGTGTCAGCATCAAGCTGTAAGCTCACTTTTCTCTTCATCATGCAAAGATCAAATACATCCCATCTGTCATCGCCATTCAGATCATATGGCTTGCCTGTCAGATCGTCCTCCGTAGGCTTTGCGAGTAGAAAATCCTGTAAATTGCGGACATCCTGAATGGTATACGTGTAGGTTATTTCCTCACTTTTAACGGGATTTTTCGCACTTCCTAACAGAAATGCTGCGAGTGAAAGGACAGCGATACTCATAAATATGAAAATTCTGTTCATTTTGATTCCTCCTTTATATGGATTGCAGGATCTTTTTCAATTTTATTATACCATAGAATATTTAAAATTACAAATACCTATTTTGAATATATCTCTATTCGATTTTAGAATATACAGGTACGATTGCGGCGAGCCGCCGCAGTCGATTCACGTTACCGCTCGCAAGCTCGCTAATATTTTTAAACTCAAATTTTCTTCCGCGACTGTTGCATTTTTGAAGCTAATATGCTATAATAGCCTTACAAATAAGAAAAGGAGGACAAGCCATGCCGACCAGCAGCGACGACAATGTCGTATCACATTTTTTTGCCCATCGTGAGGAGGACTTCGAGTACGCCCCATTCGATAGAGAAATGGCTTTTTACGAAAGCATATGTTCGGGTAATATGGAGCTTGTAAAAGTATTTGCGAAACCGCTGTTCAGCGAGGGCTGCGGAACTCTGAGCAAGGATCCTCTGCGAAATATCAAATATCATTTTACAATTTCAACGGCTTTGATAGCAAGATTTTGCGTAGGAAGCGGAATGACGCCGGAAGACGCTTATAGCTTGAGTGATATTTTCATTATGCGCGCCGACGAATGCCGTTCGATTGAGGAAGTCCGAGAAGTTCATTATGAAATGATCGAGTGTTACACAAAAAAAATGCGTATACTCCGCAACAGTACACTTTACTCAAAGCGTATTCTTCAAGCGGTGGAATACATAAGCGAACATCTGCACGGACGAGTGCTGATAGAAGAAACTGCCGAGGCATTGCGTATTACACCGGCATATCTTTCAAGACTTTTCAAATCCGAAACGGGAATGACATTTACAGATTACGTAAATCGCCGTAAAATAGAAGAAGCCACGGGACTGCTGAGATATTCCGACTATTCCGACCTTGAAATAAGCAGCTTGCTTTGTTTCAGTTCCCAAAGTTACTTTATTAAAATTTTCAAAAAAATAATGGGTATGACGCCGAATGAGTATAAGAAAAAATATCGTCTGCCCGCTTACAAGGGAAGTTCTTAAATAATTCCGATTATATTATTTGAATTAAGAGACTTTTGTGCAAAATCAACTATAGCGTTTATGAAAGAACATTCATTTTTTTGCCTTATGTAATTTTCACAGAAAAACCCATTGACTTTTTGTGCAATACGTTGTATAATTAGTTTGTGTTGGATATTGAGAGACTATGCGATCATAATGACAAAAGGAGGAAACTATGAAGTCTTACAAAAAAATGATGATAACGGCTGCCGCAGTTTCTTTATGCCTTGCTGTTGCTGTTCCGGCGGCTGCATATGCTGCCGAAGCTGACGGAAGTCCAACGGCAGGCGTATCGGACGAGTTGACAGGAGAGGTCGGCGGCGACAACGGCGGTTTTATCTCGGAATGGGTGACTGATACCGACGGAAGAATTTATTACTACGATGAGACAGGCTCCAAAGCAACGGGCGAAACGGAAATAGAGGGGGAACTTTACCTCTTTTCAAAAAACGGCGTTCTTAAAACAGGCTGGAGAACTGTCGGCGGAAAAAGACGCTATTACGACCCTGAAACGGGAAAGCCTGTTTACGGAAGATTTACGCTCTGCGGCGAGGAGTTCTATATTGAACCCGAGCAGGGTAAGATCGCAGGAGATGTCTTTACAGACGAAAACGGCGACAAATACATAACGGCATATAAGGGCGCATTGATCCTTGACGAAGGATTTGTGGAGCGTGAAGATGCTATATATTACGTTACAGCAGCAGGCAAGCTTGCTGTGGGAGAAACTGTTATAAACGAAACTCCGTATGTTTTTGGCGAAAACGGCGAACAGCAGACAGGCTGGGTGACAGCAGGAGAAAAAACGTACTATTACGACCCCGAGAACGGCGAGATTCGGCTCGGACTTATTGAAGTTGACGGCGGACTGTATTATATTGACGCCGCAGAGGGACGAAAAGAGGGCGTTGTCGAGATAGACGGAGTTGAATATCTCTTTGCCGAGGGTACGGGAAAGCTTCACACGGGACTTCTTGAGATAAACGGAAATATAAAGTATTTTTACCCCGACGGAAAATATGCTGCGGGAGTTACCGAGATTGACGGAAAGTTCTGTCTTTTCAGTAAAGAGGGAAATCGTCTCAGCGGATTGCAGAACTATGACGGAAAGCTTTATTATGCCGATGACAACGGCGTACTTTCGGAGGGTATGACTATTGTCGGTGACGATACGTACTTCTTCGGCAGCGATCATGCGGCAATGTCGGGAATTATTGAGACATCGGGAGAAAAGTATCTGTTCGGTGACGATTATAAAATGCTCAAGGGCAAGCAGCCCTACAACGGCAAATACTACTGCTTTGACAATAAAAGCGGCAAAATGCTTACGGGCAAGCTTCTTATAAATGATAAGAAGTATTATTTCGGCGGTGATGACGGTTCTATGCAGACAGGCTGGGTAGAACTGGAGGACGGCAAATACTATTTCGGTGCGGACGGTTCGGCTGTAACGGGCATTTACGAAATTGACGGAAAGAAATATTACTTCCACCCCGACACATCGCTTATGACATCGGGCAGACTTATTATTGACGGAAAGAAATATTACTTCGGCGAAAACGGAGCAATGGTATTGGGTTGGGTAACTCTTGACGACGGCAAGTATTACTTCGGCGACAACGGCGTTATGGTGACAGGCTGGAAAACTATCGGCGGAAAGAAATACTACTTTAACAAGACAAACGGAAAAATGGAGTCGAATAAAATAGTCGGCGACTACAACCTTACTGCCGACGGAAGCGCAGTTCCGTTTTCAGCCGTTCAGAAAAGAGCAAAAACGATCATTTCCTCTATCGGAAAAACGCCTTCGGCTATTTACAATTACGTATGCAGTAATAACAAATACCGCTTTATAGAGAATACACGCACGCTGAACCAGATAAATTCCAAGGGCTGGGCTTACTTTGCGAACTATGCCCTTGACAATCGTTACGTTGTTTGTTATTACTTTGCGGCAGTTACCGACCTTCTCTTTCAGCAGGCAGGATTTAAAAGCCGCGTAGTATACGGCACGGGACGAGGTACAGGCGACCACTACTGGAATCAGATCTACGATGCTGCCAACGATAAATGGGTAAATTACGATACCTGCAACGGCTACAGCGGAGTAACGTTCTCATACCTACAGTCACAGAACTATACGTTCTATCAGTACGTATATCCTAAGTTCTATTGATTTTGTCCGAATAACTTCAAGGGGACTCTGTTTTGAAGCGGACATCCCCTTGAAAAAACTTTATCTGAAAAAATCGACATTATGTAAAGTCAAAAATACGGAGGTATAACATTATGAATAAAAAGATTGCGGCTATTTTTGCTGCTGCGGCTGTTTTTGCGGTTTCTGCGGCTTCATGCGGAAACGAACCCGAGGATTCGTCAACACCCGAGCTGCCTGTACTCACTACAGAGTCGGCAGAAACGACAGAAGCTGCTTCGGAAGAAACTACGGAGGCTGCTACAGAGGATAAGACAAAAGCTGAGGAAACTACCGAGGCGTCAACGGAAGAAGCGACCAAAGCAGAGGAAAGTACCGACGCTCCCGAGGTAGACGCCCCCGATCCAAATTCAGAACCTGAACCCGAGCCAGACCCCGAACCTCAGCAGCCCGAGCCGGATCCGATACCTGAGCCGCAGCCTCAGAGCGTTACATTCGGATTCGAGTCGCTTCACAGCAATGCAAGCGGAGTTATTTCGGCTTTGGGCGAACCTTTGGACGTTACGACAGCCCCTGCGTGCTTTGCAAACGGAGCTGATTCTAAAATTTACAGCTATGACGGACTTACCATTGAATGCTACGTGCTTGACGGCGTTGAAAATATTTGCTGCGTAACTATCACAAGCGGCAGCTATTCTACTTCTTCGGGCGTAACTGTCGGAAGCTCTCAGGCAGACGTTGAAGCAGCCTACGGCGCAGGAGAAGCTGCCGGAGCTTATACTATCTACTACAGCGGAAGCAGCGAGCTTGATGTTAAATATGATAACGGCACGGTTGCCGAGCTTGTGTTCTATACGGAAGTTTAAGGAGGGGACATGGTTTTCAGCAGTCCCGTATTCCTGTTTATATTTTTGACATCAGTTTATATTCTCTACAAAATAGTACCGGGTATTACGGCAAAAAACGTTATCCTGCTAATTTTCAGTCTTGCATTTTATACCTACGGCGAGCCGAAGGCTATAATTCTCATGATAATTTCGATTTTGATGAATTATATTTTCGGACTTGCCGTGAAAAAAGAGAACAAGGGCAGGAAAGCGGCGCTTGCAGCCGCTGTTGTGATGAATCTTGCGATGCTCGGTATTTTCAAATATGCGGGCTTTGGGGCGGAAATGCTGGACAGACTGCCTTTTCTGAGCGTTTCCGTACCGAATATCGCATTGCCTATAGGAATTTCGTTTTATACTTTTCAAGCGATGTCATACGTTATTGACGCATATAAGAATCCTGCGTACATACAGCGGAATCTTTTCAAGCTTGCTTTGTACATAACTTTCTTTCCGCAGCTTGTGGCAGGACCTATCGTTAAATATTATGACTTTGCTGACCAGATCGACCACCGCAAAACTACTCCTCAGCAGACGGCTGAGGGTATACGGCGGTTTATCACGGGTCTTTCAAAAAAGCTGCTGATCGCCAATACTATGGCGTTTGCGGCTGACTATGTGTATGCGCTCGACACGGCTGAACTTTCCGTTCCTCTTGCATGGCTCGGAGCTGTTTCGTATCTGTTTCAGATATACTTTGATTTCAGCGGCTACAGCGATATGGCTATAGGTCTCGGGGCAATGTTCGGATTTACGTTTAAGGAAAATTTCAACTATCCGTATATTTCTCAGAGTATGCAGGAGTTTTGGCGGAGGTGGCACATTTCCGTATCGACTTGGTTCAAGGAGTATCTTTATATTCCTCTCGGCGGCAACAGAAAAGGCAAGGTAAGAACAGCGTTCAACAAGCTTGCAGTATTTTTCTGCACAGGTCTGTGGCATGGAGCAAGTCTCAATTTCATTGTATGGGGACTTTTAAACGGCTGCTTTATGATGCTTGAATCGTACAAGATCCTTAACACAGAAAAGTGGCTGAGACCGTTCAGGCATGTTTATGCTTTGTTGGTCACTGTACTTGCGTTTGTTTTTTTCAGAGCGGAGACTATTTCGGACGCATGCCGTTTTATCGGACATATGTTCGTTCCGTCGGGGGACTCGGTTCAGACGGCGCTTTTTATGAGCCGACTTACGCCCATGTATCTTATCATGCTTGTTATGGCTGTAATATTTTCTATGCCCGTTGTGCGGAAGTTGCAAGAAAAAGCTTCGTCGGCAAAGCTGAGGGCTGCCTGCGAATACGGTTCATACGGCGTATCTGTAGTACTTTTGGGACTTTGCATACTCACTCTTTCATCGGCTTCTTACAATCCGTTTATATATTTCAGATTTTAGGAGGCTCATATGAATAAGAATATTTTTTACAGGATATATGCCGCAGCGTTTATCGGAATATGCCTTGTACCTGCGGTTTTGACGCCGTTTGTGAAGTCCGACAGCTCTAAGGAAAAAAGAGAGCTTGGCAAGCTGCCCTCTGTGAAAACGGAAAAGGGCGAGCTGAATTTTGAGTTTTTCGATGAATTTGAAACATATTTTTCGGAGCATTTTGCGTTCAGACCGCAGCTTGTTACGGCGGACGGAAGATTAAAAGCCGCACTTACGGCAACCTCTCCGAACAGCGATGTAATTGTCGGAAAGGACGGCTGGCTTTATTATGGTGAGGCTGTCAATGACTTTTTGAGGACAGATACCCTGAGTTCCGCTGAGATCAAGAATATTGCCAATAATCTGCGGATAATAGAAAAATACTGCCTGCAAAGGGGAGCGGAATTTATTTTCTTTTCCGCGCCTAATAAAAACACGTTATACCCTGAGTATATGCCGTATAATTATGTACCTTCCGATAGGAAAAGCAATCTTGAAATGCTGACGGCGGAGCTTGCCGATGATAATTTTTTCTTTGACATGAAGTCGGCTCTTTTAAATCTTGAATCTCCTACGCCGCTTTATCATAAGACCGATACTCATTGGAATAATTTCGGAGCTTATGCCGCCCACACCATGCTTATGAACAAAATCGGAAAAGCTCCATGCGGAACGGGAAACGGCTGGTATACCGCGCATGACCGTCTTGGGGACTTAGCGGCAATGATATATCCTGCGGAGGACGCCAAGGATATGCAGCTTCACAACGACTACGAATTTACTTATGAATATACAAGCCGTTTTCGAGGACTTGACGACATTTTCATTACGACCTCCTGCGGAAACGGGGACGGAGAGCTGCTGATGTACCGTGATTCATACGGCGAAGCGATACTGCCGTATATGGCTGAGGTTTTTGAGTCGGCGGAATTTTCAAGAGCCGTTCCGTATCGTTTGAGCAGCGTCAAGAAAAACGATACGGTCATCATCGAGCTTGTTGAGCGAAATCTAAGAAATCTTCTGAATGAAGCGCCGATAATGGAAGCTCCGTTGACAGACGTTCCCGATAAGGCGGAGCGTTCGGACGGCAGGGGAGCGGTTCTGGAATCATACGGGACCAGTGGAATGATGCATATTTTCGGCGTACTTCCCGAGGATTGCTTCTCGGGTGACAGTCATAGGATAGTTGTTCAATTGGAAAACGAAGCTTTTGAAGCGTTCAATTGCTTTGAGCCTGAACTTCTTGATGAAGAAGAATACAGTTCGCGAGGTTTTTCATTGTATATTCCCGAGGATAAAAAAAGTTCAACATATAAGGTAACTGTCCTTAACTCTGACGGCAGGGCAGTTTCAGTTCAATTTACAAGCATCGGAGGTTTTGTTAATTATGAGACATTTTAAGTATTTAGCCGCTGCCGCAGCTTTGACATTAGCGGCAGTTCCGTTTTCCATGAACGCATTTGCGGAGGGAGGAGCATCAGATACCGAGCCTGTTAAGGTAGAGGCGGTATGTGAGCATATCAATCCTGCCGATATAAACGGACGAGCTGTTATCAGCGTTCCCGAGGGAGTTTCGGCAGACGTAAGCATTGTTTACGAGTCGCCCGAATATGACGCTCACAGCTACTACGAAAGCAGCCTTGAGGGTGGAAAAAGCTATTCTTTTGACCTTGAGGGCAGAGACAATATCGGTGATGATTACCGTAATTATACTGTTTCTGTCGAACTGACAGGCGGTGTTTACGGTGTTACTTCCAAGGCGTACACGGATACTTTCAGCATTCCCGATGGCAACGACAATCCCGACAGCTTTTGCGAAAAGAGCTACAAATTTACTGTTGACGGCGCTGAGTCCACATCGGAATGGGACGTGACGCTTGACGAGGAGAATGCAAAGGAAATTGCCGTACATCTTGACTATGTAAAGCTGGGAGATGTAAACGGCGATACAAATATAGATGCTGTAGATGCGAACCTCGTACTTGGCGAATATGCTGCTCTTATCACGGAAAGACCTTCTACTCTGACTCCGAAAGGCAGTATCGCCGCAGATGTAAACCATGACGATGTAGTAGATTCTTCCGATGCGGCAAAAATACTTGCTTACTATTCAGCATCTCTGACGGGCGGCAACCCAACGCTTGAATAACTGCTATGAGGATAAAAGATAAGCTTCACGGCTTTACCGTGACGAATGTGCGTCAGTCTGAATGCGGTGAATTTGCTGAATTTTCCCACGATAAGACAGCCGCTCGCCTTGTTTGGCTGAATAACAAAGAGGAAAACAAGTTTTTCTCAATTTCTTTCAAAACGATTCCCGAGGACGATACAGGAGTGTTCCATATTCTGGAGCATTCCGTTCTGGGCGGTTCAGAGAAATATCCTGTAAAAGAGCCGTTTCTTTATCTGCTTAAAGGTTCGATGAATACTTTTCTGAATGCCATGACGTTTTCAGATAAGACGATGTTCCCCGTTTCAAGCCGAAACAATACCGATTTCATGAACCTTGTCAAGGTATATCTGGACGCGGTTTTCAAACCGATGATATATTCAAAACCTGAGATTTTTTATCAGGAGGGACATCATATCGAGTTTTTCGGCGACGAGAGAGAAGCAATCTACAAGGGCGTTGTTTTCAATGAAATGAAAGGCTGTTTGTCGAACGTTCACGACCGTATCGAAAGCGAAATGAATAGCATGCTGTTTCCCGATACGTCTTACCGATTTGAGTACGGCGGACTTCCGAGTGCGATTCCCGAGCTTGACTATGAGCAGTTCATAAATGCTCATAAGAAATTTTATCACCCGTCAAATTCATATATTTACCTTGACGGCGATATTGATCTAAATGAGGTACTTCCGCTTATTGACAGTTATCTTTCAGAATATGAAAAATGCGGAGTTCTTCCCGAAATAAAGCGTCAAATGCCTATCGGAAGTTGTTTCCGTGAGCTGTATTATGATTCTTCTTCCGAGGAGGAGAGCGGACAGGCTCAGACTTTTCTTGCGGTTGGGAAGATACTTGCATCATGGGAGGAAAGAGAAAAAATAACCGCATATACTGTCCTGACGGAGGCTGTAGCAGGGTGCAATGATTCGCCCTTGAAAAAAGCAGTCCTTGATACTGGAAAGTGCGTAGACGTTTCACTTGGAATATCCGACGGTATCCTACAGCCTTACGGAGTGCTGAAATTCAGCAATATAGCTCGTGAAAACGGTACGGAGCTTATAGCCGCCGCCGAAAACGCAGCGCGCACGCTTGTTGAAAACGGTATTGGCAGAGAAATTCTTGAAGCCGCTTTGAATCGGTGCGAATTTCGTTTCCGGGAATCGGAAGAACCTAAAGGACTTGTTCGCTGTATAGATTCGATGTCCTCATGGCTTTACGGCGGCGATCCTCTGCAATATATTGATATGAGCGATGTTTTCGCCTCTCTCCGTGAAAAACTCGACAGCGGATATTTTGAGGAGCTGCTTTCCGAATGGCTGCTTAATAAAAGCGGAAGGGCAGAGCTTTATATGCTGCCCTCGGATTCCTACGGCGAGGAGCTTGACCGAAAAGAACGTGAACGTATCAGATCGGAGCTTTCCGCTATGTCGGAAAACGAGAAAAACGAGCTTATAAAGCTTAACAAAGAGCTTGCGGATTGGCAGAATACTCCCGATACACCCGAGGCGGCAGAAACTATCCCTAAGCTTTCTTTGAACGAGGTAAGCCGTGAACCGATTGAATTCAAGACGGAAATTTCAGCCGAAAAGGGGATAGTGACCTTAAAGCATCCGGCAAGGGACAAAGAGATAATTTCTCTGTCGCTTTATTTTGCCGCCGACGACCTTACCAAAGATGAGCTGAAACGCCTTTCCGTTTTGGAGCGGCTGATAGTTGAGCTTCCTACGGAAAAAAGTACGGGCATTGAACTGCAAAACCGTGTTATCGGCACTCTTGGAAGTCTGTCAACAAATCTTGATGCTTTTGGAAGTTATGAAACTCCCGAAACATGCAGAGTATTTTTTACCATGAAGTCCCGTTTTCTTTCACGCAATACCGAAAGTGCGCTGGAGCTTATCGGCGAACTTCTTACGGAGACTGTGTACGAGTATCCCGAACTTGCCCGCCGCCTTTTGAAGCAGGACGAGGAGGAGCTAAAACAGGATATTATTTCGGACGGTTATCGTTTTGCGGTACGGCGTTCAGCGGCGGTTATGTCTGCCGAATCGGCATTCAGCGAGTATATCGCAGGCTTTGAGAGCTATAAAATACTCCATGACGTAAACAAGCTGACTGACGATGAGTTTTCGGAGTTCTTGGGAAGTCTGAAAGAGCTTGCGGAGCGTATTTTCTGCAAGGCTCGGCTGACTGTGAGCGTTGCGTCTGCTGCGGAAGTATCTGTTGATACGCTTATCAATGTTCTTCCTGACGGCGAGAAACCGTCTGCCGAATGTATGAGATTCAGCCTTGAAGTCCCGAAGGAGCAGGGGATAGTTATACCCTCCGCCACTTCGCATTCCGGCGCAGTTATCAGCGAGCCGATCGAAGATAAGGCTGTGTGGGGAGTGCTTTCAACGATACTTTCTTATGAGTATCTATGGAACGAGGTAAGGGTCAAAGGCGGAGCTTACGGTTCGGGCTGTAACGTAAGTTCTCTTAATGAGGTGAAATTGCATTCCTACTGCGACCCGTCCCCCGAAGAAAGCATTGGTATATATGAAAAAGCCGCGGATTTCCTGAAAGAATATTGCAGCGGTTCTCCCGATATAAGTTCTTATATTATCAGCAGTATTGCTTCTGGAGAACCTCTTATGTCGGACAGTGAATATGCCTCAAATGCCGATATTGCGTATTTTCGAGGGGTTACTCACGAATGCCGCAGAAAGCTCCGCCGTGATATGCTTGAAATGACGCCCGAAAAGCTTATGACTGCATACGCTGAACTTCAAAAGTCTCTGAATTGCTGTATCATAGGTTCAAAGGAGGTCGTAAGTTCGGTAAAGAGCCGTGAGCTTATCGTTGAATCAATGTATTAATTTTACACTATCCACAACTTAAGCGGATATTGTTTTTCTGCATTTCTTGTCTGAGAGGTAACTTTTTGGAGCCTATATCGTAAATTATCCTGCATAATGCCATAAAAATATGGATTCGGATTTATATAGCAGGCTTTATGCAGGAGAATTTACGACAACAGAGATTCCAAAGGGGTCACCCCTTTGGCAGGGGGTGTGGGGGACAGCGTCCCCCACTTAAGTTGTAGACAATGATTAATTTTATAAAAGTTTGGAGTGGATCTTAATGAATTACAGACGAATATCAGCCGCAGCCGCCGCATTGTGTTTTGTTACTGCTGTCGGCGTAAACTGCGCTTTTACAGAGAACATTCCGACTGTCTCCGCTGAGGAAAACACAGTGACAGCCGATACGATAACCCTTAATTGTGTGGGGGATAAGTCGCCGATAAAGCTTGGCGGCACTACCGAGACACCCACATGGTACAGTGATGATGAAACTGTCGCAGTTGTTGTTCCGACAGGAAAATTATCTGCTGAGATCACTGCTGTGGGTAAGGGAACAGCTTCCGTTTACGCCGTATTATCGGGGCAGACCCTGCGTTTCGACGTTGTTGTACTCAGAGAAAACGCCGAAGATCATGTTATCAAGGAGGTTGGAACGATCAAATTGACAAACGCTCAGAACAGTGCGTCTGCCGACCTCAGCGGCGTTGATAATTCCGCAGCAGAATGGAGCAGCTCCAATGAAGAAGTCGCAATCGTTGACGGAGAGGGAAATATTACCGCTGTGGGAACGGGCGAGTGCATTATTACAGCGATCTACGAAAAGTTCACATACATTATAAATGTTGTCTCAGAATATAACCCTCAGCAGTCTACTGCGCCTGTCGAAAATTATATCGGCGACATGGTTCTTTCCGATGCAGAGCCGTCGCAAAAGATAACGGCTGACCTGCCCGATGGTATGACGGTCAAATACAGCAGTACCGATGAGAAAGTTGCGGTTGTTTCGGCGGACGGTATTGTAACTGCAAAGGGCAGCGGAAACTGCCGTATTTATGCAGAAATAGGCGATTCCAAGAGCTATATCGAGGTAAAGTCCACATACACGGGGAAGTCTCAGGGAAGTTCTGTCGAGGTTGGAAGTATTGACTTAAATGATAAAAGTCCCTCTCAGAAAATAGCGTTGAATAATATCCCGTCCGATGCTGATATAGCATGGAGCAGTTCCGATACGTCCGTAGCTGTAGTGAATCCCGACGGAGTTATTGTAGCTGTTGGCGGCGGAAGCTGCAAAGTGACCGCTGACGTAGCAGGGGATAAGAAATATATTATTAACGTTAATGTTGACGGTTCGGGAGAATATCCCGTTACGGAAATAAGAGGTATCGGAAAAACTATAGCCTTGCAGGAGATGAGCGGAAACGTTAAGTATTGTTCCTCCGATGAGTCTGTTGCAACAGTTGACGGAAAGGGCGTTATTACTTCTGTAGGAGAGGGCTTTGCGGTCATTACGGCAGATTCGGGAAAAGCCGTAACATATCTGCGTGTACGTGTGGTAAAGGCAGGCATGATCGGTGACGCAAATTGTGACGGAAAGATCACTATCGCCGATTCCACAGCGATCTTACAGCACCTTGGCAATGAAGATAAATACGGTCTTTCAGAGGAGGGAAAAATAAACGGCGATGTTGACGGCGTTCCCGGAATTACATCGGGCGACGCGCTCTCGATACAAAAATTCGACGCTAAAATAATCAGTTCACTTCCCGAAAAGCCATGAAAAAGCGATATATTATTCCTTTGATCGTCATAGCGTTTTCGGCTGCGCTTACGGCGGTCGGAAGGCTTTCGACAGGCTTTGCGGACTTTTATGCCGATGTTATCTTTCCCGTAATTTCAACCCCATACGCTTTTCTATCGGGACTTCTGCCGATCTCTCTGGGCGAGCTTATGATAATTGCAGCTCTTTTGATTTTCGGGCTTGGCATTCCGCTGATGATAATACTGCTTATTTTTGCAAAGAAGCAGAGAAAAAGAACGGCGGCGGTATCTTTGACGGCAAGTCTCTGGATTCTTTCTTTTGTGTGTTTGACGGAGGCTCTTAACTGCTTTGCGCTTTACGGCTGCACACGGTTTTCCGAACGTTTTTTCACAGCCTCAGAGCATGACAACGAGGAGCTTAAGGAGCTTTATGCAATTCTTATAAATGAATGCAACGAGCTTGCGGTTCAAGTTCCCCGAGACGAAAATAATCGCTTTAAAATAAGCATAGATACGGTCGAGGAGTGCAGAAAGGCTATGAAAAAAGCTTCGGAGAAGTATCCGCAGCTTAAAGGGTACTACCCGAAACCGAAGCCTATCATGTTTTCGTATTTCATGAGCCAGACAAGCACATCGGGAATGTATTTTCCTTTTTCTATGGAGGCTACCTATAATAACGACATGCTGCCCGAGATAATGCCCGAGGTAATATGTCATGAATATGCTCATCTGAAAGGATTCATGCAGGAGGACGAGGCTAACTTCATATCGTTTATCGCAACACTCGGCAGCGACGAACCGCAGGTTCGCTACAGCGGTTATCTTGACGCTTTGGAATACGTTCATAATCAGATATATGAAAACGAGATCGTTTCGGGATATGAGCTGACGAACATGATCTCTCCCGAAGTACAGAACGACTGGTTCAGGTTTCTGCCCGATAATTATTGGGAGGAGAATGCGGAAAAGGAGCTTATTTCTACCGAGACTGTCGAAACGGTATACGACACCGCTTCTGATACAAGCATGAAGCTCAACGGAGTTGAGGACGGCGTTAAGAGCTATTCACGCATGGTCAACCTGCTGTTGGATTATTATTTCCCAAACGGAGACTAAGAGCCTGTTCAGTATCTCGGCGTGTGCGGATTTTCGAGCATAATTTTGTCTAAGTCAAGGAAAAAATTCGCAGGCATACTTTGTGTATGGCAAGGATTTTTGACGCAGGATTCGGCAAAATTTGCCGAAAAGACGTGTGCGGGGAGATACTGAACAGGCTCTAAACTAAAAGACAGGATTCATGCGAAGAATCCTGCCTTTTTTATTATTCTGCTGTCGATGTAGTTTCGGTATTTGCAGCTTCGGTGCATGCAGTTTCGGAAGTCGTGCAGACGGTCGTAAGCTCGGAGCTTTGGGGAATCTGCGGAGTCCCTGAGACCGTCACCTCGGTGAATACAATTTTCAGCAGATTGTTGGGCATTTCAAAGCTATGTATGCAGCCCTTATCGTCAATACTCAAAGTGTAATCGCCGCTTTCAAGAGTTCCGCTTATATTGAGCAGACCCTCGCTTTCTGTGCCTTGAAGCTGTTCTTCACGCGCGGCTGCATCAACAGCGGAAATAAGATTAGTAAGCATTGCCTTAACAGGGAGAGCCGATTTTGGCACTGAAAAACTCAGTCCCTTGTAGCTTGCGTTGACAGTGTTGCCCTCGAAGCAGAGTTTAACGCCGCTTAGAGTGTTGGGGGACTCAAATTCCGCCTCCCAAATGCTGTCGCTGCTGCGAGTAATAGTTCCCTCGGCTGTGAGCTTATCCAGAACAACGGTCATTTTGGCTGTAAAGGAACTGTTGAGGTTATTTTCCCGTTTTGTCGAATTATTCATCGGCGAGCTGCATGCGGTCATTACAAACAGGCATACACAAATAACAACGGATGTCAAAAGCTTTTTCATAGGTCTATCTCCAATCGAAAAATATATTAGGAACCACTGATTAAATACCGCTTTCAGCTTGGCACGTCATCTGCTTGCATATTTTCCGTACCTTACACAAAAACTCCTTGCCATACACAAAGTATGCCTGTGTCGTTTTTATGTAAGCTGACGAAAAATCTGACTGCGCATCTGACGCACCATATTTAATCAGTGATTCCTTTACTTTTAACATCCGTATTTTTGGAAAAAAGTTTTGATTTATTCTTCCTGTTTTTCTTTTAAAATTCTGAAAGCGTCGGACAGACAGTCGATAACGTCCCGTGGGAGCATTGCCTCCTGACCGAATTTCTCCGCCGCCGCATCTCCTGCAAGTCCGTGCATATAAACTCCGGCGCAAGCGGCGTCATACGGCGAGAAGCCCTGCGCAACTGCCGAACCGATGATACCCGAAAGAATATCGCCGCTGCCGCCTTTGCTCATACCTGCGTTTCCCGTATGGTTTGCAGCGGTGTTGAAGCGGTCGGAAACTATCGTGCCTGCTCCCTTGAGGACTACGGTAACTCCGTATTTTTCGGCGTATTTTTCAGCCACCATGATACGGTTTTCGTTTATAGTCTGCGCATCGCAGTTAAGCAGCCTTGCCATTTCGCCCGGATGAGGAGTGAGTATAACATCGGATTTCCTGTTCACCAATATTTCTATGTCATTGGCAATGCAGTTTATTCCGTCTGCGTCAATAATTACGGGACAGGGGGAGTTTGCCACAACAAACCTTACTATCTCCATAGTATCGTTTGTAACTCCCATTCCCGAACCGATAACGACAGCGGTTGCCTTTTCCATAGCGTCCATAAGCATATCCTTGCTGCTGTCAAAGAGCATAAAGCCGTAGTCGTCCGATTCCATTTCAAGGTATGTTGCTTCGGGAGCGAGTACCGATACGGTATTGATGCACTTTTCGACTGAGGCGACCTTGACAATACCTGCGCCGCTGCGAAGCGCGCCCAATGCCGCAAATGCCGCAGCTCCGCGCATGGACGAGCTGCCTGATATTACAAGGACAGTTCCGAATATTCCTTTATGAGCGTCGCGTTCTCTTTTAGGCGGAAATCCTGCCAGATTGTTGCGCTCCAGACGATAGTAGCCATGCTCTCCCTCAAGAATATCATATGCTCTTTGAGGGATACCTATGTCAGCTACGGTGATTTTTCCGCACATTTTTTTCAGCGGATACTGTGTCATACCGAATTTCAGGCAGCCGAGACAAAGCGTTTCGTCCGCCTTGAAGCAGCCGGGAGAGATAGTACCCTTAGAGCCGTCGCCGCCGCTGGGAATATCCACCGACAGCTTATATGCGCTTGTTCCGATGGCAAATATCGCCACAAGGTCGTTTTCAAGTCTGCCTCGAAAGCCTGTGCCGAATACTCCGTCCACAAGAACGTCTGCCGAAACGACAGCTCTCCTGACATTGGTCATGCGTTCCTTTTCCTTGATGAGTATTTTTTCGATAGCCGTAAGCTCTTTTTTGTTTTTTAAAGCGGAAACGTCCTTATCGTGCATTGTCATATAGTCGAGTTCAGCAGCTTCCATAGCCGCTTCAAAGTTATGGCTTCTGTAGCCTGTGACAATATTGACCTTTTCGGGGAGCATGGCGAAATACTCCTTGGCAATATCGGTAGACGGTTCTTTTACCAGATTGACTACCGTAACGCAGTATCCGCGGTAAACGAGTATACTTGCAGCCGCAAAGCAGTCGCCGCCGTTGTTGCCGTTTCCTGCTAAAAATACGATACTTGTTTTTTCGGGGTCGGGATGTTCGTTGGCGCATATTTCCATGATACGTTCGGCAAGCTTTCTGCCGGCGTTTTTCATAAGCTCTTTTGGCGTTGTGCCGAGCTTTTCGGATTGCGTTTCAACTTTCGCCATTTGCTTTGTTGTTACGATCTGCATTAAAAACACTCCTTTTTATCAGACCTCCTCGTAAAACGGGAAGCACTGTCTGACTTGTCTTTTTTGTGCCATACAGCACTTCCCGATTCCCGAGTAGGTCTATTAATTTTTCAGAGAAGCCTATAGATTATCTCCCGTGTTTGAAATGAAATTATTCTGCAATTCCTGCGCCGCTTTGTTTCTTAGGGAGGGGTGCAGGCTTTTTTTTATATTGGAAAGCATTCTTTCATCGGGAGAAAAAACAAGACGTGCGCTGCCGTATTCTTCATGAGGAAAATCGGCGTAAAACTCATGAGAAGCGATGTTGTCGGTAGCCATTATCACGGTCATGTCAGCCGTTTCTTCGGGAGCGTTGTCGTTGTATCTGCCGAAATCCGTAAATTTGCTTACCTGAATCGTCAGCATTTCCTTACGCTTAGATTGTGCGATTATCTTGTCAATATCCAGATCGCCGTTGGTGAATGTGTACTCGTATTCGACCTTAGTGCTTCTGAACATAAAGAACGTGCCGTATCCTGCCGCCGCCGCAGCAACAAGAAATATGAACGTTATAAGCCCCCTGCCGAGAAACACGATACCGAGAGCGGCAAGGATAAGCGTCAGAGCCGCTCCGCCGAAAAGATATGTCATTTTTTTAACTTTATCTGCGCCTGTCGGTTCTTTTTTTACAAGCTGTTCTGCGAAATTATCCATAAAATAAGTCTCCTGTTAATTTTATTATTGATACTATTAATGATAGCACATTTTGAAAAAAAATTCAATGTTTTTGAAGGAATTTTTCAAAAAATACTTGATTTTTTTTTCATATACTGGTATAATATATTTGTTAAACTCAGTGACCAAGAGAGTAGGCATAATATGATTTCCGCAGAGAGAGGCGCACACGGTGAAAGTGCCTTGTAATTGTATATACCGAAGTTCACTTGCGAGAGGTGTTGGTGAAAGGGGAGAGGATATTCCTGTGTAGCCGATGACGTATGTCTGCGTTAAGGACAAGAGAGTGTCGGCTCTCCGAACAATGGGTGGTAATAAGCAAGTTCATCTTGTCCTGTTGGACGGGATTTTTTTATTTACGGCACGAAAATTTTAACAGGAGTGATTTTTTTGAAAGAACAGCTTGAAAAAATTAAGGTACTGGCGAAACAGGAGCTTGACTCATGCACCGAGATCAAGGCGCTTGATGAACTGAGAATTAAATTTCTCGGAAAAAAAGGCGAACTGACCGCGATATTAAAGCAGATGGGAAAGCTTTCCGCCGAAGAAAGACCCGTTATAGGTCAGCTTGCAAACAAGGTAAGAGCGGATATTGAGGAAGCTCTCGGCTCGAAGCTTGCCGCTCTGAAAGCGAACGCTCAGGCGGCTCAGCTTAAAGAAGAAACCATAGACATTACGCTTCCCGGCAAGACTGCTCCGCTTGGAAAGTTTCATCCGCTTACAAAGGTGGAGAACGAGATACGTGAAATTTTCATGGGAATGGGCTTTGAGATAGCCGACGGTCCTGAAATAGACGACGATTACCATGTATTCGAGGCGCTTAATCTTCCGCCCGACCACCCTGCAAGAGATACTCAGGATACGTTCTATATCGAGGGAACGGACGAAACGATACTCCTCCGTACTCAGACGTCTTCCGTACAGGTTCACGTTATGGAAACTCAGAAACCGCCTATCCGCATTATTTCGCCCGGCAGAGTTTTCCGTTCGGACGCCGTAGACGCTACTCACTCGCCGCTTTTCCACCAGATAGAGGGACTTGTCGTTGACAAGGGCATTAAGATGAGCGACTTGAAAGGCACGCTCGAAATGCTAATGAAAAAGCTTTACGGCAATGACTGCAAACTGCGTTTCCGTCCTCATCACTTCCCGTTTACAGAGCCGAGCTGCGAGGTAGACATAAGCTGCTTCAACTGCGGCGGCTGCGGATGTTCGATGTGCAAGGACGAGGGATATATAGAGCTTTTAGGCGCAGGCATGGTTCACCCGAAGGTTCTTGAAAACTGCGGCATCGACAGCACGGTATACTCGGGATTTGCATTCGGTATGGGTCTTGAACGTATGGTTATGGGACGCTACAGCATAAACGACCTTCGTCTGCTCTACGAAAACGATGTAAGATTCCTTGAACAGTTCTGATGTTTAAAAGAAGCAAGAATATAATAACACTTTCAGTTGTTTTTCTTATCATTGACGCTTTAACTGCGCTTATTATGTTTTTTTCAAATCTCGAAAGGACTGCCGTCAGCTATGGTCTGATAGTATGCGCTGTCATTGCAATGCCCTTTGCGGCGGCAGTTTTATGGCAAAGCGTATATATTCACCGCTTGAAAAAATTTCTTACCGAGCTTCCCGAAAAGCCGGAGCATTACTTCCGCAAAAGTTCCTATAAAATGAAAGACAGATTCTACTGGTTTTCCGATCATTTTTTCGATCTGCGAAAATTAAGAAAAGTTCCGTATGAAAAAATCAGATCAATTACTGTTTACACCGCATCTGTCGGTGTAGGAAAAATGACATTAGGTCCATTCAGAAAAAGTCCGCTCATTCCGTTCGGCGGCTGCTATATGATAAGGATCGGGTATGGATTGAGAAGTACTGTAATAACTGTCGGTGACAACGAAAGACTATGCCGGAGCGTAATAAAGCGTTTTACGAAAAAAAATAATAATATCAACGTTTATAACGAACCATAAAACAGAAAGGAAAAAGTTATGAATTTATCAATGAAATGGCTTGCCGATTATGTAGACATCGACGTGCCGATAAAGGACTACTGCCACGCCTTGACAATGAGCGGTTCAAAGGTCGAGGGCTACGACATCGAGGGAAAAGAGATCTCCAACGTTATTGTCGGAAAGATACTCTCGGTAGTGCCGCATGAAAATTCCGACCACCTTGTAGTATGTCAGGTCGAGGTCGGCAAGGAAGCGCCGATACAGATAGTTACCGGAGCTTCAAACGTAAACGCAGGAGATATAGTGCCTGTAGCTATGGACGGCTCAACTCTCCCCGGAGGAGTTAAGATCAAGAAAGGCAAGCTCAGAGGAGTTGAATCCAACGGAATGCTTTGCTCTCTCGGCGAGCTTGGACTTGATAAGCGTGATTTTCCCTACGCTATCGAGGACGGAATTTTCATTATGCAGGAGGACTGCGAAATAGGTCAGGATATAAGGTCTGCTATCGGTCTGAACGATACGTCCGTTGAGTTTGAGATAACCTCTAACCGCCCTGATTGTTTAAGCGTTATCGGACTTGCCCGTGAGACTGCCGCCACTTATAATAAGCCGCTTAATGTAAAAGCTCCCGAATTCAAGGGCGTTGAGGGAAATATTAACGACCTGCTGAAAGTCGATATACACAATGCCGAAAAATGCCCGAGATACTGCGCAGGCATAGTTAGAAACGTTAAGATAGAGCCTTCGCCGCACTGGATGAGAGAGAGACTTCGTGCAAGCGGCGTTCGTCCTATCAATAACTTTGTTGATATAACAAATTACGTTATGCTTGAATACGGTCAGCCCATGCACGCTTTTGACCTGCGCTATGTAGAGGGCGCACATATCAATGTAAGAAACGCTGTAAACGGCGAAAAAATAATGACGCTTGACGGTGTTGAACGTGAGCTTTCTGACGAAATGCTTGTAATTGCCGATGAGAAAAAGCCCGTTGCTGTTGCAGGCGTAATGGGCGGAGAGTACAGCGGTATCATGGACGATACAACAACGGTCGTATTTGAGTCTGCGTACTTTGAGCCGTCACAGGTTCGCCGCACATCAAAAAAATTAAAGCTTAAATCAGACGCTTCATCACGTTACGAAAAGGGAGTTGATCCGCTTATCAGCATGGTATGCCTGAAAAGAGCGTTTCAGCTTGTTGAGGAGCTTGGAGCGGGCGAAGTGCTGAACACTGTTATCGACTGCGACCGCTCTGAGTATACCGCAAGCTCCGTTGAGTTCGACCCTGCATGGATAAACGATTTCCTCGGTACAGACATCTCCGAAGCCGATATGACCGACTATCTGAACCGTCTCGGATTTGTAATTGAGAACGGAATGGTTATTGCGCCGTCTTTCCGTGTGGATATTGAGTGCAAGGCTGATATTGCGGAAGAAGTCGCAAGAATTTACGGCTACAACAAGATACCCTCCACCGACTTCCGAGGAGTTGCAAAAGCGGAATTTACAGAGGAGCAGAAGTTCATCAGAACGCTCAGAAATACGGCTGTTTCTCTCGGCGGCTATGAGATAGCAACATATTCGTTTGTTTCACCTAAATATTTTGACAAAATAAAACTTCCCGAGGATAGCAGACTTCGCAAGGCTGTTAAGATAGTTAATCCTTTGGGCGAGGACACAAGCGTTATGAGGACTTCAACTATCCCGTCGATGCTTGACGTTCTGTCTTTCAACTACAATAACCGCAACGAGAAAGCGTGTCTCTTTGAGATCTCAAAGGAATATATCCCCGTTGAGGAAAAACGCAGCTATCAGGGCGACGATGCGCTTCTTGTAAACAACGGAAAGCCTCGTCATGAATATGAATATCAGCTTCCCGACGAACCGCAGCGTCTTACTATTGGTATGTACGGCGGCAATGCAGATTTCTACACATTAAAAGGCATGATAGAGCAGCTTTTTGCGGAACTTAACATTGACGGCGTTGAGTACGTCCGTGCGAATGACTGCGAGGTTTTCGATGAAAAGTACGCACTTCATCCGGGCAGAAGCGCAGTTATTTTGAAGGACGGCAAGCATCTGGGCATTATGGGCGAGGTTCATCCCGAGGTTCAGGATAATTATGAGCTGGGAGTAAAGACTTACGTTGCCAAGCTGAATATCCCCGAGCTTATGGAGACTGCCAATGACGAGATAACATACAGACCCTTACCGAAATTTCCTGCAACAACGCGTGACCTCAGTCTTATCGTTGACGATGAAGTTCCTGTTGCCGAGCTTGAAAAGGCTATCAGAGGAGCGGTAGGAAAGATACTTGAAAAGGTAACGCTTTTCGATGTATACAAAGGCAAGCAGATAGAGAGCGGCAAAAAGTCCGTTTCGTACTCGATCTTCATGCGTTCCCACGAGGGTACTCTTACAGACGAGCAGGCTGATTCTGCTATGAAAAAAGCGCTCAAGGCTCTTGCAAACATTGGCGCAGAGTTAAGAGGATAAAATTTATTATAGTTCCGAAAACGGCTGTATCGCAATAAAGCGGTACAGCCGTTTTGCATTAAATTTTACATAAAATAGAAATCAGTCCCGTCCAAACATCGTAGTTTGAACGGGACTTTTCAGAGATATTTTATTATGCTGTCACAGGCGTAATATCCTCGCCTTTCATAAGACGTTCAAAGTCGTCGCCGTTGATTTTTTCGTGTTCAAGCAGATATTCTGCAAGACGGTGCATTTTGTCGGCGTTGGCTTTAAGGATCGCAACGCAGTCCTCATAGGCTTTTTCGATGATGATTTTGACTTCTTCATCTATCTGCGCCGCAACAGCTTCACTGTAGTTGCGTGTATGACCGTAATCCTTGCCGAGGAATACTTCATCGTTGTCAGAACCGTATACGACCGTACCGAGCTTGCTTGAAAATCCGTATTTTGTCACCATATTTCTTGCGGTAGTGGTTGCGCGCTCAATATCGTTTGAAGCTCCCGTACAAATATCGTCAAGGAATATTTCCTCTGCCGCGCGTCCGCCGAGAAGCATTACAATGTTCTCACGCATCTGATTCCGTGTAACGTGCATATCGTCCGTATCGGGACGTGTTACGGTAAGACCCGCCGCCATGCCGCGCTGGATAATTGTGACCTGATGCACCTTATCCTGAGTGGGCAGATTATATGCTGCGACCGCGTGACCGGCTTCATGGTAAGCCGTTATCTTCTTATCATGCTCGGTAACAATTCTTGACTTCTTTTCAGGACCTGCAATTACCTTCATGATAGCTTCTTCGATATCCTTTTCAATAATGGCGTTGCGATTTGCTCTTGCAGCCAAAAGAGCCGCTTCGTTGAGAAGATTTTCCAAGTCCGCTCCTGTAAATCCCTGAGTTGTCTGAGCAATTATGCGGAGGTCAACATCGGGGGAAAGGGGCTTATTTTTGGCGTGGACTTTTAAAATATCCTCACGACCCTTTACATCGGGGTATCCGACCATTATCTGTCTGTCGAAACGTCCCGGACGGAGCAGAGCAGGGTCAAGAATATCACGGCGGTTTGTAGCCGCAATAACAATGACGCTTTCGTTTCCTGTGAAGCCGTCCATTTCAACAAGAAGCTGATTCAAGGTCTGTTCACGTTCATCGTGACCGCCGCCGAGACCTGCGCCTCTGTGACGACCCACAGCGTCAATTTCGTCAATGAAAATGATGGACGGAGCGTGTTTTTTCGCCTGTTCAAAGAGGTCTCTTACTCTTGAAGCTCCGACGCCCACGAACATTTCAACGAAATCCGAACCCGAAATGGGGAAGAACGGGACTTTCGCTTCGCCTGCGACAGCTCTTGCAAGGAGCGTTTTACCTGTACCGGGAGGACCTAACAGCAGAACGCCTTTTGGAATTTTTGCGCCTATTTCGGTATATTTTCCGGGATTTTTCAGAAAATCGACAATTTCTTCGAGTTCCTTCTTTTCCTCGTCAGCGCCTGCAACGTCCTTGAAAGTGGCTTTTCGCGCGTCTGCATGATTTTTCAGATTTGCCTTGCCAAAGGTGTTGTATTTGCTTCCTCCGCCGTTCTGACGCATCATAAACACAAAGAGGAATATTGCCAAGCCGACCGTAAGGAGTACGGGTATGAGCGTCAGCAGCCACGTGTTGTCCGTTGGTCGGATATAATTCTGTACCAGCGGTTCGTCAGGGTACATTTTGTTGTATTCCCTGCGGTATTCCTTTGTATCGTCAAGGAATATGCTGACATAAGGAACTTCATACTTCCGCTTTGAATCCTCGCCTCTGAGCTGATAGGTCAGCTTTCCCGAACCGAGGTCAAGCTCGTAATATGACACCTTATATTGGTCAAAATACGTTATAACCTTAGTATATTCGGTCTTTGCAGCATTTCCGTAGAATTTTGAAATTACAAAGTATACGCAAAATATCGAGATCAAAACGATAAGAATGTAAGTAACTACGCCGCTGTGTTTTTTTGGTGTCAAATCATACACTCCATTCCTTCCCGCTCGACGGTTATTTTCAGCAGACGGGACGTTGTTTCATCAGGGGATACCCTGTCTGCAATGCCAATTTTTTCCCCGAATATCGTACCTTCCTCGTCTTCGATGAAGTGCAGGGTACTGCGCAGGGACACGGGAATTGTTTCATTAATTATTTTTTTTACGGAGGAAGTGAAGCTTCTTCCGCTTAGACGGAGCTTGTCGCCGTATTTCCTGTTTCTGACAACAGCTCTTCCTATTATTTTATCATAATCAAGAAGATAAGATGTTAAGTTTTTGTGAACAAAATCGCTTTTCTTCAAATTTTCACAATTGACAAGCTCACAGACAAGCTTAGCGTTGGGAAAGATGCTGTTTTCGCCGATTTTAAGCTCCCTCGATATGATGTCATTGCAGGTATCGGGAAGAATTTCTTTGAGTTCCGTGACTTTTCCGTCCGAGACAAGGTAATAATTTCCCGAAATATTGAGTTTTCCGCCGTTTACGGCTATTCTGCCGCATTCCTCCAGTCTTTTCCGAGAAACGGGGAAGCCCTTTTCTAAAAGAAATCTTGAAATACATCTGTTTCTGATAACTTCATTATGCCCGTTCAGACCCGTAAATACGCCGCCTTGAAAACGTTTTTCCATAGCTTTATCGACTTCCGCTTCGATAAGGTCGTTTTCGCTGCGTAAAACAAGCGACGTGCGTACCGAAGTTTCCGTCAGCGAACCGTTAAGCTCTTTCATCAGAGGTATTATCTTATGGCGTATTTTGTTTCGGGTGTAGTCGTCAGTGAGATTTGTGCTGTCGGTAACATATGTCTGCCCGATTTTTTTCAGATATTGCTCTATTTCAGAACGTGAAACGCTGAGCAGGGGACGAATGATATTTCCCCGAACAGGCGGAATACCTGCCATGCCTTTAAGTCCCGTACCACGTATAAGATTAAGAAGCATAGTTTCAAGGTTATCGTCGGCGTTGTGAGCGGTGGCAAGCAGTTTTCCCTCGGTATATCTGCGGAAGATACCGTACCGAAGTTCTCTTGCAGCTTCCTCGCAGGAAATACATTTTTCAGCCGAATATCCCTTAACATCGCAGGAAACAGCCGTAAAAGGGATCCCGAGGTCTCGGCAAAGCTCACGGCAGAACGATTCGTCACGGTCGCTTTCATCACCTCTGAGGCAATGATTGACGTGGAGAGCTTCTACGGCAAAGCCGATCTCAGCCGAAAGCTCCCAAATTGCACGAAGCATACAAACGCTGTCTGCTCCTCCCGAAAGACCGCATACAACGGTGCAGTCCGAATGGAACATATTATATTTTTCCGCAAATTGACGGACTTTATCAAGCATATTAAGCCTCCGGCGGAGAATTGTATTCAGGGTTTGAGAAGCGAGTGTACTGACCGTTCCAGATAAGCTCCACCGTTCCCGTTTCGCCGTGACGGTTTTTGGCAACTATACACTCGGAGATGTTTTGTTTTGTGCTGTCCTTGTTATAGTAAGCGTCACGGTAGAGGAACAGGATAATATCTGCGTCCTGCTCGATAGAACCCGATTCACGCAGGTCAGACATCATCGGTCGTTTATCTGTACGGCTTTCGACCGCTCGTGAAAGCTGTGAGAGCAGAATTACGGGAACGTTAAGCTCCTTTGCCATGACCTTTAGCTGACGGGTTATCTCCGAAATTACGGTCACTCGGTTATCGGAACGCGAGGTCGAACCCATAAGCTGCAAATAGTCGATAACTACCAGTCCGAGGTTTTTCACACGTCTGAGTTTCGCTTTCATTTGCTGAACCGTCATGTTGGCGGTATCGTCAATATACATAGGCAGGGTACTCAGATACGCCGCGCTTGTGGCAAGGCGAACCCATTCGTCCGTCTGTATTCTGCCGTTACGGAGATTTCCCGATTCTATGAGGGCTTCGGTGGAAAGAAGTCGTGTCGCAAGCTGTTCCTTGGACATTTCGAGGTTGAAAACCACAACGTCCTTATCGTTCCGCCGCGCCACGTTTGTTGCTATATTCATGGCAAAGGAGGTCTTTCCCATTGCAGGACGAGCAGCGATTATAATAAGGTCGGACTTATTGAGTCCCGAGGTTATTGTATCGAGATAGGTAAAACCCGTTCTTGCGCCGATATATTTTTCCTTATCCTCGCCGGTTATCTTGCCCAGTCTGTCGTAAGCCTCCAGAACAGCGTCCGCAATTGGGGAAAGTCCGCTGACGTTTCGTCCCTGACGAATATCGTATATCTTCTGTTCGGCTGAATCGAGAAGGAGCTGCGCGTCCTGTTCGCCGCTTTGAATGTCGTCCATGATGCTTCGCGCGACAAACCCGAGACTTCTTATGAAATATTTATCGGCAACTATTTTGCAGTAGCTTTCGATATTGGCGGTAGTAGGGAGCGTATTTGCGATTTCCGCAAGATAACGTTTTCCCTCGGCGGAAGTCTCAAAGATTCCGAGCTTTTCCGATTCGTTCAGCACCGTTACCGGATCGACAGGCGAACCGCTCGTAAACATTCGGTAGATTATGCCGAAAAGCTTTTTGTGGCTGTCGCTGAAGAAGTATTCGGGCTTGACCTTTTCTATGACAACGGGCATGACGGACGGGTCGGAAAGTACCGCTCCCAGTACCGATTGTTCAGCTTCTATACTGTGTGGGAGTTCGGCTGCGGAGAGTATGCTGTTAGCTTCCATCAGCCCTCGATCACCTCAACGTCTATTTTTTCGGAAACTCCCGTAAACAGCTTGACAACGGCTGAATACGAGCCGAAAGCCTTTATTTCCGTATTCAGATTGATCTTTTTCTTGTCAACTTTTATGCCCAGTTGTTCATTGAGAGCGTCGGCAACGTGAGCGGCTGTGACTGAGCCGAAAAGACGGTCGTTAGAGCCTGCCTTAGCCTTGATGATGACTTTTTTGTCTTTCATTTTAGCGGCGGCTTCTTCAGCAGCTTTCTTTTCGGTGTCTATCTTGAACTGAGCAGAGGACTTCTGACCTGCAAGCTTGGTAAGATTTGCAGGAGTAGCTTCAACCGCAAGTCCCTTTGGCAGCAGCATATTTCTTGCGTAGCCGTCAGCCACGTTTTTTACCTCGCCCTTTTTTCCTGAGCCTTTAACATCTTGTAAGTAAATGACTTTCATAATAAATATCCTTTCTTAAAAATAGTTTGAATTTTAACATATTTCTGAAAAATTTCAGTCGTCGTTTTCAAGTTCTTCTTCACGGCTGTCAATAGCTTCGATAAGCAGTTCTTCGGCTTCTGAAAGCGTTTTGTCGGTGAGCTGAGCAGCCGCCATTGTCTGATGACCGCCGCCGCCGAGCTTTTCCATAATTACCTGAACGTTGGTAGCTCCGAGCGAACGCGCGGATATATTCGCAACATTATTCGTTTTGTAGATAACGAACGAAGCGTCAACGTCAGTGATATTGAGAAGCTCGTCCGCCGCCTGCGGAGCGACTATTCTTATGTCATCGGACTTGAAATCCGCTATTGCGACAGCGCAGTTACGATGTATTTTTGCCGCCGAAACTATCTGCGCCTTACGCTTGTAAGCTTCAAAGGAATTGGAGAACAGCAGCTTTACAGCGACCGTGTCTGCGCCCGATTTTTTAAGGAAAGCCGCCGCTTCAAAGGTTCGCACGCCTGTCCGCATAACGAAATTCTTTGTATCGAGCATAATTCCCGAAAGCAGAGCTTCTGCGCAGTAAGAGGGGAGCTTGTCATCGCCGCTGAATCTGAAATATTGTATTATCTCAGTCACCATTTCCGAAGCAGACGAGGCATAGGGTTCGTGGTGGAAGATAACGGCATTGTCGATATAGTTGACAGTTTTTCTGTGGTGGTCTATAACGACGACCTGACGGCAAAGCTCGTATAATTCACGGCTTTCAATGAAATCCTTGTTGTGTATGTCAACGATAATGAGCAGATCGCTGTCCGTGACCGTCTGTAATGCGGCTGACGGGGAAATAAACAACCCCTGACCTGCCTGCTCCTCAACCATATCAATGAGGTTTACCGCAAGATTTTTTGAGCGGTCGGCGACAATATGGACTTCCTTGCCCAGAAGTCTCAGCGCACCTGCAAGTCCGCACGAAGCTCCGACCGAATCAAGGTCGCCGAAGCGGTGACCCATTATGTAGACCTTATCGGAATCCATGATGATGTCCTGCATTGCGTTGGCTATAATACGTGTTTTGGTGCGTGACATTTTTTCAACGCCCTTGGAAACTCCGCCGAAGAATCGGTATCCGCTGTCGGTTTTAATAACAGCCTGATCGCCGCCCCGTCCCAAAGCCATATCGAGACATTGACGGGCGATCTTTTCGCTTTCCTCAAGGGACGACGCGCCCTCTCCAACGCCTATCGAAAGGGTGAGGGGATATTTTCCTGCGATTTTTATGTTTCTTGCCAGATCGAGTATCTTGAATTTCGACTTGATTTTTTCTTCAAGGTGTCGGCGTTCAATGACCGCATAGAATGTGTTTGGAGAGGTTTTCTTGATAAAGCCGTTGGTGCTGCTCATGAAACGCTCGATAAGCTGCTCTATTTCAACAGAAGCAATGGCTTTTTCGCTTTCCTTGGCGTTCTGCATTATTTCATCGTAGGTGTCTATGGTTATAATTACAACGTTGGGGTGAGATTCTTCGGAGCTTTTTTTCAGGTTGAAATACTTTGTTTCGTCCTGAAAGTAAGTTATAAGAAAAGTAATGTCATTTTCGGAAAATTCCTCGTACACGACCTTATATATCGAGTCGTTCACATGACATACAGCCGAGCCGTTTTCGGTAAGGACTTTGATGCTGAGCTTTACGCATTCCTCGAAATTCATGCCGTAAACATCGCAGCCGCCGCATATTTTATCGGTGAATGCGCTGTTGTACCATACGAGCTTGCCCTCCGCGCCTATAACGGCAATGGGGGCAGGCAGGGTGTTCATGTACTCGGCAGCGGAGTTTTCGAGGTGCGTATTCATTTTAGTTATATGGCGTATAGAGTTCCTTGAGAATACCGCATACAGGATCAAAAGCACGACCGCAAGAACAGCCGCGGACGTCATTCCGATAATGCCGTATAACCTGTTGTATTCAAAAAGCGACAGCGAAACAAACAACTGACTTGAAAGTATTGCTGCAATAACCAGCAGCGCAACGATCGGAAACTTTTTCTTCACTTCTCAAAACACCCCGCTTTTGATTCGTAATGCTTACAGCTCCATGATAATAGGCAGTATCATCGGGCTGCGTCTGGTTTGCTGGTAGATATAATCGGAAAGCGCATCCCGAAGCTTGCCTTTGAGCGTATTCCACTCGCGCATTTCGGAGTATGAGCAGTTGGCAAGAGTGTTGTTCAGAACGTTCTTCGCCTGTACGAAAAGCTCCTCCGATTCACGGACGTACACAAAACCTCGTGAAATAATATCAGGTCCTGCGACAACTTCGTTTGCAGCCCTCTCGATACCGATAACGATTATTATAAGACCGTCCTGAGCAAGGTGTTTTCTGTCTCTGAGGACTATAGAACCTACGTCGCCCACGCCGAGACCGTCAACGAGAATGCGTCCCGAGGGTACTTGCGATACTATCTTCATGGAAACGCCGTCCGTTTCGATAACGTTGCCTATTTCGGCAATTATCACGTTTTCACGAGCCATTCCCATTTGTACGGCAAGGTCGGCATGTTTTTGAAGGTGCTTGTATTCGCCGTGTACGGGAATGAAAAACTTAGGCTTAGTAAGAGCCTGCATGAGTTTAAGCTCCTCCTGACAGGCGTGTCCCGAAACGTGGACTTCGTACATTGCTTCATAAACTACTTCCGCGCCCGATTTCATAAGCTCGTTGACAACTCTTGTGACGTATTTTTCGTTGCCGGGGATAGGCGTGGCGGAAATGATAATGAAGTCCATAGGAGTGATGTTGACTTTCCTGTGTTCGTTCATAGCCATGCGAGTAAGGGCGGACATAGGCTCGCCCTGACTTCCCGTGGTTATAAGGACAATGCGTTCGTTTTCGTATCGGTTCATCATTTCGATGTCTATAATAAGGTTATCAGGCACTTCGAGGTAGCCCAGCTCTATAGCCGTATTGATGACGTTTACCATGCTTCTGCCGAATACCGCGACTTTTCTTCCGTATCGTTCGGCGGCATTGATTATCTGCTGAACACGGTGGATATTTGACGAAAACGTTGCGATTATAATGCGTTTGCCCTCGGCTTTTTTGAACAGGCGGTCAAAGGATTCGCCTACAGTGCGTTCGGAGCGTGTGAAGCCGGTTCTTTCGGCGTTTGTGGAGTCCGCCATAAGAGCGAGTACGCCTTTGCTGCCGAGTTCGCCGAATCGCGCAATATCTATTATATTTCCGTCGATAGGGGAGTAGTCTACCTTAAAATCGCCCGTGTGGACGATAACGCCCGCAGGGGTATGGATAGCCATTCCCACGGCGTCGGGGATAGAATGGTTCACCTTGATGAACTCTACCGCCATGCAGCCCATTTTAACGGTTTTTCTCGGTTCAACTATGTTCAGCTTGACCATATTGAGAATGCCCTGCTCTTTAAGCTTGCCCTCGATAAGACCTATTGTAAGGCGTGTGGCATAGACAGGCACGTTGACTTTTTTGAGCAGGTAGGCAAGTCCGCCGATATGATCTTCGTGACCGTGAGTTATAACAATGCCGCGTATTTTGTCTGCATTACGTTCAACGTAGGTGAAATCGGGGATAACGATGTCCACTCCGGGCATATCGGCGTCGGGGAAAGCAAGACCGCAGTCGAGTATGAACATATCGTTAGAACACTCGAATACAGTCATGTTCTTGCCGATCTCGTTAAGTCCGCCCAGTGGGATTATCCTGACGGGCGTTTTTCTCATTTCCTTTGATTGCTGACGAGTTCTTTTCTGCTTGGGGGCGTCAGCAACGGCTTTTGTCTTTGCCGAGGTCGATTTTGCGGAAGCTGTTCTTGGTGTTTTTTTGGGTGAAGCCGCCTCTTTTTTGGCGGAATGGCTTCTGCGTGGAGTTTTGGCTGAATTGTTTTCGTTCACTGAATTTCCTCCTTATCGGATATAATTTTGTATGTATCGGCTTCGGAAAAAATAATTTGATTTTTGTTTGAATGAAAGAGATCATGTTCAGAACCGCTGTATACAACGGTTCATGGGGATAATAAAGCAAGAGATAAGAACGGAAACGATAGTCTCACGTCTTATCCCGATATTATTGAACTTAAATTCCTGCATTGAATAAAACTATATTCCGAGCCTTTTTTAATGGCGCATAGCCAATAAATTCATTAATTTAATAATAATCACGGTCACAAACTGAGATAATATAATTATACCCAAAAAAAGATAATATGTCAATAGTAAATAAAAAATCTATGCAACATTGTTAGTATTGACCAAAAAAAGTTGTTAGGTCGTACTAAATTCAGTCATTTGAATTTTTAGACGTATGGTCTTTAATTTTCGGCATTAAAAGAAGTATTGCCAAAAGATTCGGGAAAGCCATAAGTCCGTTGAAAATATCGGAAAGCGTCCACAGGGTCTCAGAGGAGAATATCGCGCCCGAAGCGGCGAAGCATGAGTAGACAGCGGCGAATATGCCGATATACCGTCCCTTTGAAATATGGCTGAAAGCGGTCATACCGCAGTAGTACCAGCCTATGACCGTGCAGAATGCAAATATCCCGAGTTCAGCTGTTATAAACGTATCGCTGTAAGAACCGAGAGCCGCGGAGACCGCTTCCGTAACGGAAAAGCTTTCAGAACCGCACAGCACCGTAACAGCCGTAAGGGTACAGCAGAGAATGGTGTCGAAAAAAACTTCAAACATGCTCCAAAGTCCCTGAGTGTGCGGCGAAGAAGTTTCTGCCGCGCTGTGGAGTATCGGGGAACTGCCCAATCCTGCCTCGTTGGAGAATATACCACGGCGAATGCCTACGGACAGGGCGTAGCCGAATATTCCGCCTGCCGCCGATCTGAAATCGAACGCTTCTGAGAAAATACTGCGGAAAACTTCGGGAAGCCGTTCTTTGTAGATGACGATAGCTGCCACACATACTGCGGCGTAGGCAGCCGAAGCAGCAGGCAAAAGATACTGCGCGGCTGTCCCGATACGTTCTCCGCCGCCGTGAACGGTCAGCATAATTAAGAGAAATATCACCAATGCGGCGACAGGTCGGCTGAAATCCGTGCAGTTTCCCAGTGCTTCTGTAAATGTATTGACTTGAACCATACCGCCCATGCCGAGAGACGCAAGCACGCAAAAGACGGCAAATATTGCTCCGAGGGCAGGAAAGCCCAGTCCCTTTGAAATATACGCCATAGGACCTTTAAGCGTTTTATCGCTGTATTTGGCGGAAAGCACGTTTTCGGCGTAAACTATGCTCATTCCGAGAAAAGCCGATACCCACATCCAGAATATCGAGCCTGCTCCGCCTAATGCAAGAGCGGAGGCTGCTCCGACAATGTTTCCCGTACCCATAGTAGTCCCAAGGCTCATGCAGACGGTTTTCAACTGCGATAAACCCGAATTCTGCGATTTGCCGTTCTTTAAGAGCAGTATCGGAAGTCTGAGCTGAATAAATTTCAGGCGTATCGTTAAAACCGTACCCGTGAAAAGAAGAAGGAATATAAGTCCGCCGCCCCATACGAAGCCGTTGATTTTTTCGAGTATCATAATTATTCTTTCGAGTATCATAATTATTCTCCTTAAAATTTACAAAAAAAGGTATACTTTTTGTTTAAAATGAGTTATAATATATTTATGTATGTAAATTGCTGATAATTCGGAGGTCGGAATGAAAAAATTCAAGCCGGATAAAAACGCTCTGCTTACAATGAGAGTGAGCGTTTTGGTCGTTTCTCTGCTGATAATGGCGGCGGTAAGGCTTTATATACCTGTAAATATCATTGTTGCGATAATAGGTATTGCAGTTCTGACGGCTGTTATTTTTGCGGACTGCGTTTATCTGCCGCTGTATTTTGCCGCTTTAAGCTATGAGACCGACGGAAAGAGCATTTCCAAGCGCAGCGGAGTTGTTTACAGATCGCATAAATCAGTCAAGCTTTCAACTGTTCAGTATACAGCCGCCGTCACAACGCCGTTTTCAAAGCGAACGGGACTGAACTTCCTTGTGCTTTTTGTTTACGGCGGACAGCTTCGGCTTCTTTTTTTAAAGCATGACGATTTCAACGAACTTATCCGTTTGGCAAACGGTTCGGGAAAGGAGCTGCCATGACCTGTCGGGAACACCCCCTGCGCATTCTGCGTTATTCAATGAAAAATATATGGCTGCTTATTTTTCCTCTTTTGCGAGGAGTGTCGGTGTTTCGTTTTGACCCTGCCGGAATTTACGCGTGGGTCAAGGGCGCATGGATGGACATAGCCGTTTTGGGAGTTATCCTTGTTTACGGCTATATACGCTGGTATTTTTCGGAGATAACCGTTACGGACGAAGCTGTAATACACACCGAAGGCTTCCTTGTTAAAATAAGACGTACCATTCCGTTTGAAAAGGTCAGTTCTGCGTCAACGGAAACGCCATTTTACCTCGTGCCTTTAAGGGCGGTGACAGTGCGCTGCGATACGGGAGCAGGATTATTCAAGTCAGCGGATATGAAGCTTATGGTAACTCAAAGAGCAGGGGAGACTTTAATGGCTCATATTCCCGATGTAAAAAAAGAAAAGGCGTTTAAAAGCCTGCCTAAGCCCAGCGTTGTTTCGGTGCTGCTTTTTTCGGTATTTTTTTCAAGCGGATTTTCGGGAGCAGTCTATATTGCGGCGTTTTTCTTCAAGGGAGGAGACATTGCCCACGACATTCTTTCTATCGCCATGAGCCGTATCACGGAGCAGGCTGAGCATATTTACGTAAAGCTTCTGAGCGGTATCCCAAAGGCGGCGGCTATGACGGGAATGTTTTTCATGGGAGCGTGGCTGCTTTCGTTTATTATGAATCTGCTGAGATATTCGCATTTTCAGCTTTCAGCCGACAAGGACTGCATAAATGTTGCGTTCGGACTTGTCAAAAGGCGCAGGCACAGAATAATGACAAAGCATATAAATTACATTGATATGCGGCAGAATCTCATTATGAAGCTTTGCGGAGCGGTAACGGTGAATATAAGCTGTCCGGGATACGGCTACGATTCGCATTTGCCTGTGCTTATGCCGATAAGCCGTGAAAAAAGTCTCGGCAGCATTAACGAATATCCGTCCCTGCCGAGAGACGGAAGACTGAAATATCGTCCGAGATTTACGGCGTTTTTCACTTATGCGGGACTTCCTGCGGCAGGCATCGTTATAACAGCCTTACTGCACCGCTCGGCGGATATGCTTCCTTCCAATTTAGCCGATCTTTCGCTTTTTCTTGTAATAATGGCAGAAATTCCTCTTACATGGCTTACTATGGTGAAAACGGTCGCTCTTTGCACAAGCGGCTTGTCGGTATACGACGACAGAATTATCCTGAGATGTTCAAAGGGAACGTCGTTCCACACTGTTATCGCGCGGCGTGAAAACGTCGTCATGGCGCAGATAAAGCAGAATATTTTTCAGAAGCTTTTCAGGAAGTGCCATGTAGTTATATGGCTCAGCGGTGAAAGCCGTTCAAGGTACAAGGTCAAAAGTCTTACGGAATCGCAGGGCATCGAAATAAGAAAGCTGATACAGCAATAAAGTGACATTTGTCACTGTGTTTGTGACTTATGACATCTTCAAATTTCAGGAAAAAAACGGTATAATTAAGTCAACATCAAACAGAATTTCAGATGTTGACTTGAATATCAAATTCAAAATAAGGAGGTTTTTATATGGAAGGAATTATAATGGTGATAATTTTCGGTTTTATATTTTTAGGCGTTCCGGCAGGGGTCATAATCGGAATAGTATTTCTGATAAGCTCGGACAATAAGACGCCCCGTCAGCCGCAGAATCCGATGCAAAATCCGACGCAGACTCCGCAGTATTCCTATCAGCCTGTGGAGGTCAAACCGCCGATGCCGAGGAAAAAACTTAGCGCGTCAACGATAATGCTGCTTATAGGAACGGCGTTTATCATACTTTCAGCCGTTACATTCGTAGCTGCTAACTGGGTAAAAATGGAACCCGGCGGCAGAATTTTCGCTCTTGCAGGGGCGGCGGCTCTTGCGTTCGGCGTAAGCGGCGTTATGAAAGCGGCGGCAGGTCTTGAACGTACTTCCGTTGCGTTTTACATGATAGGCTCGCTTGTTTCTATTACATCGTTCGCCACGGCAGGCTATTACAAAATTTTCGGCAGTTGGTTCAGCTTCTTCGGCGACGGCAAGGGCGCACTCTTAGCGGTAATTATGCTTATCGCGGCGGCGGCTTCGTTTATCGGTTTTCCTATCTATAAAAATACAGCGTTTCATTATTCAGGATTCTCCTTTATATCGGGAGCTTTGATATTTATATGCGTTCAGTTGACCGACACCGTCGGAGAATTTGCCGTTTTAACAGCGGCAGTTCAGCTTATAATAACGGCTCTCGTTCACATGCTCAAACCGCAGAAGGGAACGAGCGTTGAAAGACCTGTCGTGATGATAGGCGATATTTCGGCTGTTATATTTGAGTTCATCTCAATAACATACGTCTTATTTCATTCGTTTAACGCAGATATATACACATTTGCGGTGCTTGGGATAGTCCTTGCTCAGCTTATTTTCTACGGCATTTACAAAAAGCAGAGTTGGATGTTCATTTTCTCCAATATTATCGGGATATACACTGCATTCACCGTTGCGTGCAGGCTTGAAAACGAGTTCGGCAAGGATTCTTCAATGCTCTTTTTCGCCCTTGCAACGATGGCGATATATATTATAAACGTTTTTTCGCCGAAGAATCAGACGGCTGTCCGTGTTATCTCGTTTATCGGAATGGTCGTAGGCGCGTTCGTATCGCTGCTTGCGGATAACAGCGAGCTTTTTGCAGTCAATCTTATCGTGCCTGCCGCAGTCACTGTTTCGCTTGCGTGGCATTGTATGAGCAGGTCAAGGGATATTCAGACAGCGGCAGGTCTTGCGCTTCCGATAATGCCTTTTATATCGGCTGTCTTTGTCAACAACAGGTTCAACGAATTTTTTGACGCAGGTTCAAAGGAAATAAAAACTCTTGTCTACGGCGGACTTGTTCTTATCTACATTGCAATGGCGGCATTTTACTTATATATGCCTAAGTTTGCCTTTGAACTCCATGCGCATCATCCGCTGCAAACTCAGACGGTAATTTATTCCGTAATGACGGCGGCTGCATTAGTGCTTCTGTTCAACACCTATTATACGGAGCTTTTCCTTGTTATTGCCGCGCTTTGTATTCTTCACTTTATCGTGTCTTATTCCGCAAACTGCAACATTACGGCTATAGGCTCTGTTATAAGCCTTGTTTCGCTGACCGACCATATACTCAGGCATTATTTCAGCAATGGTCCCGATATGGAAAGATACTGCATGTTTGCGCTGTTTGTACTGCTTATAATCGCATCGAGAGTGGTTTTCCCCGAGGCATTGGTCTACAAAAGCGATAACCGCGTCAAGATAGACGTGCTGCTGCTCAGTTCATGGACGGCGGCTCTCCCTATAGGAATATTTAACAGGACGTCATTATTTTTGAGACTTATGTCTGTCGCGGTATTTCTTGCAGGATTTATTAAAAGAAATACCAAAAAAGACGCGGCGGCTGCGATTCTCTCGATCTCCGTATTTTTCACGGCAATGGCGGCGATAGCCCGTCCATTTCTAAATCCCGATTCCTCGATGATAAACAGTAAAATAACTCTTGCGATAATGGTTTTGTCGGGAGTTGCGTACAAATACATCTGGAGAAATCACAAGGAAGCTTCAAAAACCGTATCTACCATCGTTTTCGTTCTTTCGTTTGTGGGACTTATCTTTGACGGACTTATTTACGGCGAACTGCTCAACAGGATATTCGTACTTGCGGTGACGGCAGGAATACTGGTTCTTTCGTTCTATGTAAAGAGCAAAACGTGGTTCACGGCGTCGTCTATATCGCTTGTAATTATGACGATCGTTTCCACAAAGAAATACTTCAACGCTGCCGGTTGGTGGGTATATCTCCTTGCGGTGGGTATCATTTTCATAATTATAGCCGCTGTAAACGAATCGTGCAAGAAAAAGGGCGAAACTATGAAGTCTACGGTATCCAAAAAGTTTTCCGACTGGACTTGGTAATAGGGAGGGAAAGCTATGGTATCGGCTGCGCTTCTTATGTTTGGACTTTTCGGAATGCTCGGGACGGTCGGCTGGATACTCAGGCGCGGCAACAATAATCGCATGACAAGGCTGTTTTTAGTATGCCTGCTGTCGATAGCCTTATGGCTCGTTTCGCAGCTTCTGATACTTTTTTCGGTAAGCGATACGCAGCTTTCCGTGAGCTATCTTATCGGAAATGCAGGAATATGCGCATTTTCCCCGTTTTGGCTGATGTTTTCGGCAGAGTATTCGGAGACTTCCCAAAAACTGAAAAGACTTACGGCATTTCTACCGTCAATTGCCGTCCTGATGTTCGGCTGTATCGCCGCAAACCCTCTGCACGGGCTGTATTATGCGAAATTCGGCAAAAGCGGCATAGAATACGGCTGTCTGTTTTACGTGTTTCAGCTTTTGTTTTATGTTTTTATTATATCGGGCATTTCCCTGATGTTTGTACGTCATTCAAAAAGGAGCAGCATTGTGTCAAATCAATCCCTGCTCCTTGCGTTGGCGGCGTCCGTACCGCTCATAATAAATATATTTACCGTAAGCGGTGTAATAAAGTCCAAAATAGAGCTTACACCGCTGTTTTTTGCATTTTCCGTTATAATGGTGCTTATCGCTATACAAAGGTACGGTCTGCTGAATATTAACCGCATGGCTATCCGTGATATTATAGACAACATAGATATTGCGGCGATAATTTTTGACGCAGACGGAAATGTAACATATAAAAACAAGTCGGCTAAATCGGTTATCCCTGCGGATTTTACGGATCACTCAGGATTTATTGCGGAGCTTAGCAGAATTTCGGGCAATGCGGCGGACTTTGATTCCGATTCTGCGGAGCTTGTGGTCGGCGAGGAACGGTACAGTCTCAAAAAAAGCCGTATCTGCAATGAAAAAGGTACGGAGATCGCCCGAATAGTCCTTATAAGCAACGTATCGGAGTTCTACGAGCTTACCGAAGCTGAAAAAAAGCTTTCTCTCGAGCATGAGCGCAACAGGATAGCTCAGGAGATACACGATTCCGCAGGTCATACCTTTACCATGATAAGCTCTATCGCAAAGATAATGCAGGCGGAGCTTCAAAGCAAAAATGCCGATTCTGCGGAGCTTCTGAACTATGCGTCCGAGATAGACGGATTATCCCGAAGCGGTATAACGCAGCTAAGATGTTCTATAAACAATCTGCGTGACGACGAGTTTATGACGTCTGTGACCCGCGCCGTAAATACCGTGACTGCGGCTGTGCGAAGTATGAAAACCGAAATATGCGTCCAAGGCACGGAGGACAGCAGATTCAGCTTTTGCATTCGTGAGATTTACGACACGGTAAAGGAGACTGTCACCAACTCCATGAGGTATTCGGGGGCGGACAGGCTCGACATTATAATTAAATTTCTTGACGACCGTTTGGAGCTTTATATATTCGATAACGGCAGGGGATGCGCCGAAATAAAGGAAAACAACGGTCTGAGAGGAATACGCGAACGCATTGAAAAAATAGGCGGTACAGTAAGATTTTCGTCCATAGAGGGCGAGGGTTTTACAACGATAGTTAAGGTACACGGGAGGAGCGGCAATGATAAGAGTTATAATAGCCGATGATGTGGAGATACTTCGCACGGGGCTGAAAGCAGTCCTCAGTCAGGACGAGGAAATAAAAGTGGTCGGAGAGGCAGGCAACGGCAAGGAAGCCTTCGAGCTTGCGGTACGTTTAAAGCCCGACGTAGTCCTTATGGATATGCGTATGCCCGATTTTGACGGAGGTTACGGCACACGTCAGATAAAGGATAAGCTCAGCGGCGTAAAAGTCCTCGTGTTGACGACGTTCGACGATAAGGAAACGGTCGAAAAGGCTGTGTCAAGCGGCGCGGACGGCTACATACTAAAGGAAATGGACAGCAGTCAGGTGATAAACTCCATTAAGGCGGCGGCAGGGGGGATAAGCGTTTTCAGCGGAAATGTTTTTCAGTCCATAAAGAACGACGCTCCCAAGCAGACGCCGAAAAACTTCGATCTGACCGACCGTGAGACTGAGTTCCTGAGACTTATCTGCGACGGCTGCGATAACAAGGAGATAGCTTCAAAGCTTTTTCTTGCCGAGGGGACTGTCCGCAACGGTATCTCACGTCTGCTCGAAAAGCTTAAACTGAAAGACCGCACACAGCTTGCGGTGTTCGCCATAAAAAATAATATTGTGTAATAAGCTGTTAGCCGTTAGCTAATGTATTCGCTTCGTAAAATCTTCTTTAAATCTGTCCGCCTTATGGCGGACATTTTAAGCTAAAGGCTAACGGCTAAAGGCTATCATAATTTAAAAAATAATTTTTAAAAAGCTCTTGACAAAGCTGCGGAAATGTGATATAGTATAAGTGTAATAACTGTATTACACACCATAGTACGCATTGGACAGAAAGGAGCGCATATGTTTTCTATTGATCTGACAAGCAGAGTTCCGATCTATGAGCAGATATACAGCAAGATAACAGAACTTGCAATATCGGGAACTCTCAGCGAAAACTCTCAGCTACCCAGCGTCCGCAGCCTTGCAAAGGATACGAGAGTAAATCCGAACACCGTTGCGAAAGCATATCAGGAGCTTGAACGACGGGGCATTATCTACTCCGTTCCGGGCAGGGGGAGCTTTGTTGCCGCCCTTGACAGCGGAATTTTTCGTGAAGCGGCTTTATCCGACTTTGACGCTGCGGCGAAAACGGCAAAAAAACGAGGAGTTTCGGCGGACGTTCTGAAACAGCACGTTGACGGCATTTTTGAGAAAGGAGAGGAAATATGATAGAGCTGAAAAATACTGTGAAGAAATTCGACGCTTATACTGCTCTCGACCACGTAGACCTGAAAATCGAAAAAGGCACGGCGTTCGGTCTTTTGGGTTCAAACGGAGCAGGAAAATCGACCATACTGCGGCTTTTATCGGGTATATACAAGCAGGAGGAGGGGGAAGTCCTCATAGACGGCGAACCTGTTTACGACAACGTTGCCGCTAAGCAAAAGGTTTTCTTCATAAACGATGAAACGGTGCAGTTCGGCAGCTATACTCTTAACGCCCTGAAAAATTACTACAAAAGCTATTACAGAAATTTTTCGGAGGAAATGTTCGAGGAGCTGAGAAAACGCGTCAATCTTCCCCTTAATAAGAAGATAAACACGTTTTCAAAGGGCATGAAGCGGCAGGCTGTCGTTATTATCGGGCTTGCTTGCAGGACGGACTATCTTCTTCTTGACGAGGCTTTCGACGGACTTGACCCGACTATGCGAATTATCGTGAAGAAAATGCTTGTGGACGCTATGCTCGACCGTCAGCTTACTACCGTTATATCGTCGCACAATCTCCGCGAGATAAACGAGGTCTGCGATACGGCTGCGCTTCTCCACAACGGAAAGATAGTTTTTTCAAGAGAACTCGACAGCGTTACATCGAGCGTTCACAAGCTGCAGATCGTATTTCCGCCTAACGAGGACGGCTCGCCTGTTGAGTATACCCGTGAGCAGCTTGCGGAAACGGGTCTTGAAATTCTTCATTTTGAACGCAGTCAGAGCGTCTACTACATCATCGCAAAGGGTGAAGCGGACGTGCTGAAAGCTTTCTTCGCTCCGAAAAAGCCCGTTCTTTTTGAAATGATACCTCTTACTCTCGAGGAAATATTTATCTATGAACTGGAGGTGCTTGGATATGACAGCAGCGACATCAAGTAAGCCTAAGAGCTTTTTCGGCACACGTTACAAGAACGATATTTCAGGCAACAAAAAGCTGCTTATCGTTAATATCGTACTGCAAATACTCGGTCTGCCTGTGCTTTCCGTTATAGCTCTTATCGGCTTTTATTTGGACACTCTTGAAGATACCGAAGCAAACAGAATGCTGAGCAACGCTGTTGAGGCAGGCTGCACGCCGTTTATTTCTCTTGCGGTAGTCACCATTTGCATAAGCCTGTTTCTCGGCATGGTAATAGCTCTGTTCCATTTTTCTTACCTTTACAGGAAAACCATTACCGATATGAACTATGCGCTCCCTCTCAGCGGTACTCAGCGATTTTTCGCCGATTTCCTTTCGGGACTTACCGTCTACATGCTGCCTGCTATCGGAGCGGTCATACTTTCTATCGCTATCATGGGAATAGGAACTCCGTTTTTGCCGCCAATGGCTGAATTTTGGGAAGCTTTCCCCGATATACTGAAATTGGTGTTCATCGTTCTTGTAGCAATGATACTGTTTTACAGCCTTAGCGTACTTGCAATAAGCTTTTGCGGAAATACCTTTGAAGCGATTTTCAGCATTATTGCTTTTAATTCTCTTATTCCTGCCGCTATAGCATGTTTATGGATGGCTATGTGCGAGGGCGAGCCTTACGGTATCGACGAAGCGGCTATTATGATGAAAAATATCTTTACAAGTACGTCGCCTATCGGTTCGTTCGTCTTTTTTGTAAACTACGTGGCGGAAGTAGGATTTTCATCGGGTTCATTCAGCTATTACACGTCCCTTTACTTCAAGTGGATATTCATAACACTTGCTGTAAGCGCGCTGTACATGCTGGCGGCTTATCTGCTCTGCCGTTTCAGAAAGGCGGAGGACGTTTCAAAGCCCTATGTATATAAAGCCGCTTTCTATGCGATTATGACTATGGCTGTTTTCTGCGTGCTTTCGCTGTTTATTGCAATGGGAGCATTTATTGTGGCAGGAATCGTTATATGCGCCGTAGGCTGGTTCATAATGGAAGTCATAACAAGACGTGGATTCAAGAAGTTCTGGCAGGCTGGTATCGGCTTTGCGGCGTCCGTTATATCGGTGCTTCTTGTCTGTCAGGTTTGCGAGGTCACAAACGGCTTCGGTATGGCTAAAAAAGTCCCCCTGCCTCTTACTGTTGAAAGCGTAAATATCGGGACAGGTAATCTCCTCGGCATTTATGAAGATATACGATTCAGCGACAAGGACGTTATAAAAGAATCTGTCGAGCTTCAAAAGGAATTAATAGACCGTTACTTTAATTATGACGACTATAATTATGAAATTGTGGAAAACACTAACAATGCGCTTAACGATTACGGCAATACAATAAGTTTAAGATACTCAACGCTGACGGGTTCTACAATTTTAAGAAGATATGATGTTCCGTCGGGAATGGCAGGCGACCTTATAAAGGCAATACTTCTTTCCGATGAATACGCGGAGGCTATATCGCAAAATATATGCGAGTATTATTATAATGATGAAGAAGATTACAGGATAGAAGTAACAGATAAGCTGTATAATCGCAGTGATATTCGGGCTAAAGACCAAATGGTTCTCGACCTGCGTCAGGCATATTACGACGATATGTCGGCAATGACGGAGGAGGAGCTTCTTAGAGGGGACGTTTACTGCTACGTTGACGAACAGTGGGTGCTTACCTCGTTCAGCAACACCATAGAGCTTCTTGAAAGCTGGGGTATCTCGTTCAATGAAATAAACAAGGGCGATTTTGACGCCTACAGAATAGGTTATATTGACGACCCTGTATTTACAAACTATGCGCAAGATATTTTCAAGCCCCAAGATAAAAAGATATGGGAATATCAATATGACGAACGTGATTATTGCGTTGCCGATTCAATAACCGCTGTACGTGTTCAGTATAAAGATTATTCGTATGCGGCTTACTCGGTAATGCGCGATAACGACAAGATCGTCGAGGTCGTTAAAAGATGTACGCCTATGGTATTCGGAGAAAAGCCGATAGCGGTATTTTTTGTAAACGATATTATGCTTTATCTTCCCGACCGCGGCGATAACAGGCAGTTGCTTGAAGATTTCAAAAAAGCTTCATCAGATAAAGCGGAAAAAGTAAAAGAAAAAGTTAATTTCACTGTCGGAACGACTGCGAGCGGTGAAGTCACGCATAGCGATGTGAACGGCTGGGATTAAATTTATTTAAAGCCGTTAGCTGCGGACACCATAAGCTAACTACTAATTAACAATAAAAACCGTACCATTGTGGTGCGGTTTTTTATTATAAAAACAAGGAACGCCCTGCAAATCAGGACGTCCCCTTATAAGCTCATATCGGGAAAATATTTACTTTACGATAACTTTTTTGAAGGCTTTCTTTCCTTTGCGGACTATCACTTCGCCCGAAAGCTTTATCTGCGCCTTGCCGTCGGTCATTTTTTCATCGTTTACAGTTATTCCGCCCTGCTGAACAAGTCGGCGAGCCTCCGATATAGAGGGCGCAAGTCCTGCTTTGACAACAAGCGTAAGAAGTCCTATAGTGCCGTCTGTAAGGTCTGCCGAATCTATTTCGACCGTAGGCATATTATCGTCAGAACCGCCGCCGCCAAAAAGTGCTTTTGCGGCTGCTTTGGCTTTTTCAGCTTCCTCCTCGCCGTGAACAAGCTTTGTCAGCTCGTATGCAAGAAGCTCCTTAGCCTTGTTGAACTCCGCTCCCTCCATAGTTTTTTCCATTTCCTCTATCTGCTCAACGGGTACAAATGTGAGCATTTTAAGGCATTTGATAACGTCCGCGTCGGCAACGTTTCTCCAATACTGGTAGAACTCGTAGGGGGACGTTTTCTCGGCGTCAAGCCATACTGCGCCTTTTTCGGTCTTACCCATTTTCTTGCCCTCGGAATTGAGAAGCAGCGTAATTGTCATGGCGTATGCGTCCTTGCCGAGCTTGCGGCGGATAAGCTCAGTTCCGCCGAGCATGTTCGCCCACTGGTCGTCGCCGCCGAACTGCATGTTACAGCCGTATTTCTGGAACAATTCAAGGAAGTCGTAACTCTGCATTATCATGTAGTTAAATTCAAGGAACGTAAGTCCACGCTCCATACGCTGCTTGTAGCATTCGTGAGAGAGCATTCGGTTTACGCTGAAATGCGCTCCGACATCGCGGAGAAGCTCGATATAATTCAGATTCATAAGCCAGTCGGCATTATTGACGATGATAGCCTTGTCCTCCGAAAAGTCGATAAATCGGCTCATTTGCTTCTTGAAACAATCAACGTTGTGTTGGATAGTCTCGGGGGTCATCATCTTACGCATGTCCGTCTTGCCCGAGGGGTCGCCTATCATGGCTGTTCCGCCGCCGATAAGTACGATAGGCTTGTTTCCTGCCATTTGCAGACGTTTCATCAGACAAAGTGCCATGAAGTGTCCTACGTGCAGGCTGTCCGCCGTAGGGTCGAAACCAATGTAAAACGTGGCTTTTCCTGCGTTTACAAGTTCCTCAATTTCCTTTTCGTCGGTAAGCTGCGCAAGCAGTCCTCTCCGTTTGAGTTCTTCAAATGTAGTCATTATTTTTTCTCCTTTATGTTAATTTATTTATAAGCATTAAAGCCGTTAGCCGTTAGCAATCGGTGTCTTTTAAAGCTATATCAGAAAATAATATCTTTCCTCATCTTTTTGTAGGAAGATTTATTGTTAAAATATTTTCTTCTTCTGTTTATCATTTCAAAAACCATTTTCTGAGCCGTATCAGCAGAATCTATCTGAGGTACTATTTCCGAAATACAATAATTATAAAATTCTTCAATCCACTCACAATATGTATTGCCCAATACAGAATTTTTTGCTGTATCAAGAAAACTGTTGAAGCAATTTTTTCCTCTGTTAAAATCTCCCTTGAAAAAGCAAAGCATTGCTAAATCGTACATTTCCCAGAACATGCAATCCTTTTGTGTCTGCCTTGTTTTTACAAGCAGTTGTTTCTCTGCATTATCCAAATCACAAAGCCTGCGGTATTCCTTTACTTTTTCCAAAGCAGCGGCAGCAAATTTTTCAACTTCCGCCGTAAAAATTTCATCGCCGTTTTTAAGACGTTCTCTGTATTCCGCAAACTGTGTTCCTTTACCTATTATAACTCTGCCGCCGCAGTCAAAAGATAAAGTGTCGTTCAAACCCTCTGATTTTTCCCACATAAAGTTTATTCCGACATTAAGATATGTACCTCTTGAATAGCTGCTTGGCTGAAATTCAACTATTGTCAGAAAATAACCATTGTCATCTATCCAGTTTCTTGACGAACCAACCCTGAAAAGTCCCTCGGACGCTAAGTACTGTTTTGCAACAGCATTTATTATCTTATTATGCTGTTCCATAAATAACCCTCCATAAGCTAATCATCAATACCAATGTTCTTTCGGCTGAACGTTTCTATTATTCCGGCATTTTTCACGATGTAGGGACACGCTGCCGCCGTCCCCTACAAAATTCATCTACCAATGGCTAACAGCTAACGGCTAAAGGCTAATGGCTCTAAGTATATTCAGAAAAACGAAAGCTGCATATCGCCGTAGCCCATTTTATAGGCGCGAATAATGCTTTTCATATTATAAAGTATGCCGAAACGTTCGCATTCTTCTGTAAAAAGCTTCTGCAATTTTTTAACGTTCGGGCTTACGCATTCGTATCTGTTTGCGTAGCGTTTAATATACTGCTCCCGAAGTCCCGAATCGGGAAAAATTTTGTCAAGCATATTAAAAAAATGCTCTCTCTGATTCGTCCTAAGAGTTACCCCGAAAAACGGATAAACGCACCTCACGCCGCATTCGTGGGCAGTACGGACGATTCGCCGTATATTGTCCTCCGTATCGTTTATAAAGGGCAGGATAGGCATAAGGGTGATTCCCGTAAAAATTCCGCTGTCCGACAATTTGGCGAGCGCGTTGAATCTTTCCGACGACACGGCTACGTTTGGTTCAATAAGTTTACAAAGCTCGTCGTCTGCGGTCGTTACAGTCATTTTGCAAAGGACGGGGGAGTGGTCGGCTATTTCCTTATAAACGTCTATATCTCGCGTTATCAGGGGACTTTTCGTTATTACTGTAACGCCGAAATCATAAGCCGAGATAAGCTCCAGCGAATGACGGGTGAGCAGCTCTTTTTCCTCGAAAGGATTATACGGGTCGCTCATTGCGCCTGTTCCGATAACGCCCGACCGCACCTTTCGCCGCAGCTCGTCACGGAGTATCACAAGGGCGTTTTCCTTGGCGTGGACGGTATCGAAGTTTTCCACGCGGTAGCATTCCGAACGGCTGTCACAGTAAATGCAGCCGTGGCAGCAGCCTCGGTAAAGGTTCATGTTGTAGTCGTTTCCGAACCAGTCGGAGGTCTTGTTTTTTTGCAGAATTGTTTTTGCAGGGACTGTTTTCATAATATCACCAAATACAAAAAAACTCGGACAGCGTAAAAACTGTCCGAGGGCGAATTTACTCGCGGTACCACCTCGGTTTATCGGGAATTACCCGACCTCAAAGGCTATAACGTGCCGAAACGTCCGCACCTACTTTATTCAATGCGGAAACTCCCGAATGTAGCTCCCTATGAGACTTCTCCCTCTCGCACCGACCGAAGGCTCTCTGAACAAGCGCGCTCACAGGTTTTATTCGTTCACAGTATTTAAGAGCCTGTTTAACATCTCGTCGCACACGCCTTTTCGGCAAAATTCGTCGATTACTGCGTTGAAAAACCTCACCATACATCAAGTATGCTTTCGCCTTTTCGCCTTGTACTCGACAAATTTATGCTCGAAAATCCGCACACGCCGAGATATTAAACAAGCTCTAATGTTATGATAACACACACAGCAAAAAATGTCAAGTCATTTTAAAGTTAAAATAAAAAAATATTTATTTCCCTCTTGACTTTTTCCGTCCCATGTTGTATAATATTTATTGTTGGCGCTGATGTGGCACAGTCGGTAGCGCAACGCCTTGGTAAGGCGTAGGTCGTCGGTTCAAGTCCGATCATCAGCTCCAGTATATATGACGGTAAATAGGCGTTTTCCTGCTTTGGGAGAACGCCTGTTTGCTTGTTATCGGGGCAATAATTGAATATTTTTTATCTGTGAGACTTTCCGACAACGGAGAGTCTTTTTTTATTTTGAGAAAGCCGTCAGCCGTTAGCCATTAGCCGTTAGCTGTTTTATTCCATTTTGGCACTTTTGTCACATGTCACACGGGGTAAGTTTTGAAAAAAGCTGTTAGCCCTTAGCTTATGGTGTCCGACTTAGCTAACGGCTAAAGGCTAATGGCTAAAGGCTAATTTATTAACATTCTGTAAATTTTTCTGATAATCAATGGTTTTTCGTTGAAAAAAGGGCTGTTCCCGTCTATAAGTGAAAGGCTTTTTAAATTTCGGTGGAAATCTTCTGCCGAGCTGCCAAATATAAGGAGGTATAAAATGCAGGAAAAAGAAATTCATTTAACAGCCGAACAGCTTCTGTCGAGAATGCCGAGTATCATCGAAAACGTGCTTCTGAAAAGAGACCTACACGAACGAGCCGAGATTTTCACGGGAATTATGACACAGGCAAGGGAGCTTCAAATCGAACAGCAGATTTACGACATCGCTCAGAAAGCCGCCAAGGACTTCAACGAGCCTGAGCTGTGGGAGCTGCCCGAAAAGTTTGAAAAAGAAGTCGATTCGCAGCCGTTCCCTGTGAGCAGTCTGCCGAAAACGCTTGCTGATTATCTGAAAGCGATATGCGAATTTGTTCAGGTAAACAGCTCTATGGCAGCCTTGCCGATGTTGTCGGTGTTGTCGCTGTGCTTGCAGGGCAAAGCTATCGTGGCTTATCCTGCCAACGCTCACACGGAATCAATTAACCTCTACACCCTGACTATAGCTCCTCCCGGAGAGCGAAAGTCGGGCGTTTTCAAGGAGCTTATCAGACCCGTGGAGGAATTTCAGCGGACTTACAACGAGCTTCACCGCGGCGACATCGAGGAATACAGGAGCAAACGGCAGTTCCTCGAGCATCAGAAACAGGCTGCAATGAGCGGCAAAAACGCAAGTCTCCAACGGGTTCAGGAGCTTACAAAAGAGCTTTGCGAGCTTGAACAGGTTCACGAATTGAGCCTTATCTGCTCCGATACCACCCCCGAAGCTCTTGCGGCGGAGATGTTCAAGCAGGGCGGCTGTATGGCTGTTATGGACGACGAGGGCAGCGTATTTAACGTAATTTCGGGCATTTACACGGGCGGTCAGTGCAATATCAACTTGTTCCTAAAGGCTTATGACGGTTCGCCCCACACCATTTTCAGACGAACGTCCGATAATATAACCTTGGATTCGCCTTACCTCACGATAGGTATTATGACGCAGCCGCAGCTTTTCAGCCAAACTATGAGCAATCCGCAGTTTTCGGGTCGCGGACTTATGCAGCGTTTCCTGTTTTCTTTCCCCGAGGGTCGCGCAGGTTCGCAAGCCTATAAAAGCGAGAATATCCCCCTGAATTTGCAGAAAGCCTATGACGAGCTTATCACAAGGCTGCTGAGAATGCCTAAGAATCCCACCCCCGTAAAGCTCGTTCACGACAAGGAAAGCTACAACATTTTTCACGATTATCACGACATGCTGCAATCCAAAATGCACAGCGGCGGTATGTTCGAGAACATGAAAGAATACGCAAGCAAACACTTCGGTAAGGTCTTGAAGATAGCAGGACTGCTTCATCTGTGCGAGCATTCCCCCAACGAGCCTATCAACGGTCAGACCGCTTTGAACGCCGTGACGATCGGTCTTTGGGCTGAAAATCAGGCTCTTTCGGCTTTTAACGGCTTGGAAGAAGATGTAATCACCCAAAATGCAATGTATATTATCAGCAGAATTAAGACCTCTGATAAGCCTGAACTGAGCAGGAGAGAGATCAGGAGACTTTGTAAAGCTATTAAAGAAGAACAGAAATTTGATGAACTCCTTGAATTTTTGGAAGATATGAAGTATATCAAGCAAATTCAGAATGACACAAATAAAGGCAGACCAAGTATCAAATACATAATCAATCCATTTATATAAAGGAGTTTTGGCACTTTTGGCACCTTTTGGCACTTTTCTAATAATTGCCGTTTTTGCCTATATTATGTGGTTTTGGGGACTTTTGGCACTTTTGGCACTTTGGCACGGGGGGTAAATCTTGAAAAACGGTTATATATATATCTTTTAATCAAATCCCCTTATTAATATTGTTCCTGCACGTAGCATTATGTAACACGTAAAAATGCGGATATATCGTTATTTCGACTGTATAAACTTTATATATATCTTTTAATCAAATCCCTTTATTATATAGATTTCAATTTTAATTTCTCTGCATAGAGCGTCAAAGATACCCCTTTATAAACGGATTGTTTTTGTAGGGGACGGCGCCCTCGACGTCCCGTTTTCGCACGTAGCATTATGTGACACGTAAAAATGCGGATATATCGTTATTTCGGCTGTACATTTCTGTCTATAATTATATGATACTGTAATCTTTTTGAGCGGGACGTCGAGGGCGCCGTCCCCTACATCGTGGAATGTTTATTTAATTGAAACCCTCCAAAGACACAACATGTCATGTCCCTACATCGGCAGATTACAGCGTAAATAAAAATTGTTGTATGCTGTTTTTCAAGATTTACCCCCCCGTGCCAAAGTGCCAAAAGTGCCAAAAGTCCCCAAAACCACATAATATAGGCAAAAACGGCAATTATTAGAAAAGTGCCAAAAGGTGCCAAAACTCCAAAAACAACGTAATAGGCTAACAGCTAACGGCTCAATTGTATAAATTTGTCAAAAGAGCCGCAATATCGTCATCGAGAATTGTAGCATTTGAACATTGACAAAACGGAGCAAGTGGTGTATACTGTATATATAACACATGAACAGTTTGACAAAGGGAGATGATGATATGAAAATCTATCAGAATTCAAGCGAACCGATCTACAAGCAGATAGCGGCGCAGATAAGGGAGCAGATATTGACGGGGAAACTCAAAGCAGGGGAAGCTCTGCCGTCGATACGGGGACTTGCGCAAGACCTGAAAATCAGCGTTATAACGACAATGAAAGCATACGAGGAGCTGTCTGCGGAGGGCTTGGTAACAGCGTCAAAGGGCAGGGGATACTACGTGAACGCGCAGGACGAACGAATGCTCAAAGAGCAGCATATGCGGCAGCTTGAAAAGAATCTGACGGACGCGATATATTCGGCAAGAATAGCGGGAGTGGGGCTTGACGAGGTGCAGCAAACCCTCGAAACGCTGTGGAATATGGAAGAATGATAAGGAGAACGGACAATGAAAAAAGCAATTGAAATCAAAGGTATCACAAAGGAATATAAGGATTTTACGCTGGGTGAGGTACATGCGGAGATACCCTGCGGATTCGCAACGGCGTTGATAGGCGCGAACGGCGCAGGCAAGACCACGCTTATTGATATTCTGTGCGGCGTTACGGGAAAAACAAGCGGTGAAGCCGAATATTTCGGCAGCATGACCGATATAGACGACGATTCGCTCCGCAACAGGATAGGCTACTGTTCGTCCGCAAATTTTTTCCCAATGGATTGGACGCTCAAAACGATAGCAAATTCAATGGAGCTTGGTTTTGATAATTTTGACAGGGCGAGATTTGCGGAGCTTTGCAAGCGATTCAAGCTCGGCGACCCTGCCGCGAAGAAGCAGAAGAAGCTGATGAAGCTTTCGGACGGCAACAAGATGCGGACATACCTTGCGGCTGTACTTGCAAGAGATACGGAGCTTTTGGTGCTTGACGAACCTGCGTCCTCGCTCGACCCTCTTGCGCGCGACCTGCTGTGCGATATGTTCAGGGAGTACCTTTCGGAACGTGACGGCGAACGGTCGGTGCTGTTCTCCACGCATAATATCGCGGATATGGAATTTGCCACAGACCACGCGATATTTATGGCGCACGGACAGGTCATAGAGCAGGGATTCGTTGAGGACTTAAAGCAGAAATACATACTCGTTCACGGCGACGGAATGATCGCGGACAAAGCAAAGCCCCTTATGCTCTCGTTCACGGGAAACAAAACGAGCTTTGAGGGGATAGCTCTTGCGGAGAATGCCGAAATGCTCCGTACATACGATACAGCGATAGAAACGCCGACATTACAGCAGCTTAGCGTCGGCATACTCAGAAAGGCGGAGGAAAATGCAGAAAAATAAAACGTCGCTTACCATGTCGCAGGCAGTTAAAATATATATCGGTTCGGGTTTTTTTAAGCAGACCTTACAGTTTACGTGTATAATGACAGTAATATATGTAGTCACTATCGCTTTTTTCTTTTTAATGATATGCGCCGAAAGCGGCTTTGCGGCAGCCCGTAACGAGGTATGCGAATCGTTTATGAGCAATATGTTTTTGGCAATAGACGGCGGAATCGGAGTTGCATTGCTCTCCGTTCAGACCTTTGAAAAAAAGCTTCCGGGAGGTAAATTTTTTCGTTCGGTCAAGGGCGGATTTGATACGTATAAAAAGGCGAGAACGGCGTTAGTTTTGTCTGTCATTATCGGCATATGCCTGTATATAGGCATTATCGGCGCATTGAACGCTGTTATACCTTTCATGAGGTACGGCGCGGCTACTTGCGTTTCTGTTGCAGTATTTCTTCTGCTCGGAGTAGGCATTGTAAATCTTATAAGCGTTATCAAAAATGACCTTGCAAGAACGCTGTTAAGTTTCATGCAGATGTTTGGAATTAGCCTTGTCGGAGCGTTTACCGTTCATATCACTAAAGGGGAACTCGGTATCGTGCATATCACAGCGGCGATTCTTGCAATCTTGCTTATCCCCGTATCGCATAAGCTCATGCTTGCAAGCTACAGAAAACGTCGTTGGAATACCTAAGCAGCGTGTCGGCGTGTCGTATTTGCATTTCCCTGCGTATTGCGGCTACGGGGACACATATCACGTTCATAAGAATACGGTCGGCAATGGGTGCAGCGACACGCTTCTTTTGTTATTTGCCTTTCCCTGAGAATTGCGGCTACGGGGACACATATCCCGTTCATAAGAATACGGTCGGCAATGGGTGCAGCGACACGCTGCCGCAAGCTCACTAATATTTTTAAACTCAAATTTTTTCCGCGACTGTTGCAATTTTGAAACTTTAATGACATAAGAGGGCGAGCCGCCGCACTAAATTCATCTACCAATGGCTAACGGCTAATGGCTAACAGCTAAAGGCTATCATATAATAAAGGAGAGAAAAATGAATAAAAATATTTTTTTAAGAGCAATGAAGCTATATTTAAAAGCGGCAGCAAATCCGTTTATAATAGGCTTTACAATTCTATTTTCGGGAGCAATGCTGGCATTACTTATCATATCTCCCGAGCCTGTGGGAAGCAAGGATCATTCGTCCATGCTCGGCGCAATACAAATGGGAAAAATCGGATTTTTCTTAATGGCAATGATAGGCAATTTGAAGATATATCAGAATAAGTTTTATACGTCATGTAGCTGCGGAAAAGCTCTTTACACGGCTGCGCCCATAGTAACGGGACTTGCAATGACGCTGATATATGATATTGTTTTTGCCGCAGTCGCCGCAGTCAATTTAGGTGTCACGGGACTTTCATATGTGCTTATAATTGATTCTGTAGGCAGCTCTCTGTTGATTTTTTCAGCAGCGTTCTACGGAAAGAAAAAGCTGACATGGTGCTTTGCTATTCCCTATTTTGTTTTTTTGTTCATTCCGAAAGTTATTCAAAAATCGGGAATTATAGACGGAATATCGGAGCTGTCATTGGGAGCGTCCGCAGTAATAACGGTAGGCGTATATGCTGTCAGTGTAGGTATCTCTCTTGTTGTTGTAAACGCTTGGTGGAAGAAAAGCGACAGATTTACCATGCCGAATAGATTCGCAGCGAACGCCATAGGAGGACAGTAGAGCCGTTAGCTATTAGCCTTTAGCTGTTAGCTGTTAGCTTTTAGCTTTAAAAGACAGCGATTGCTAACGGCTCGGCTTAATAATTGCAACAGGCGCGGAGATAAATTTGAGTTTAAAAATATTAGCGAGCTTGCGGCAGCGTGTCGCTGCACCCATTGCCGACCGTATTCTTATGTACGGGATATGCGTCCCCGTAGCCGCAATTCACAGGAAACGGGACGTCGAGGGCGCCGTCCCCTACAAATATAACTGTTTATTTGTAATTCAGATTTTTAGCGAGACATTTCATTTGGCGAATGCCGTTTTCCTGAGAAACGATGATAGCGTTCAGAACAGGCTTTAAAACGGGGCATATCTCGAAGCTCAAAGCGTTGAGGGACATACTGACCGCGCCCTCGTGATGAGGTATCATTTCCCGAATAAAATCGCAGTTTACGCAGCAGTCGGAGCAAGCGTTACGCATTTTATAAAACATTGTTTTAGTTATGCAGCGGAACTTACTTTGATAGGAATTCACATCGCAAGGGCAGTTTGCGAGGGAACTGCAAGTTTCTAAAGCCGCCTGCATATTCTCGATGCTTTTTGTTTGTTCCGATACGATATTCTGCGCAATTGAAATAAGCTCGGCGTTATTGGTGTATTTCAGGATATTTTCGGACATCTCGACAGCCGCCCTGTGGTGAGGAATCATCTGAACGATAAAATTTCGGGAAATACTGTCTGTCAGTTCCGCGCTGCACATTTCTTCTGTCATTGTATTCAGTATCTCATTGTATCTGAGCAAATAGGCATCGGCGGAATTGTCGGGCAATCTGACTATACTTTCTGCGCATATCTGCGGCGGAATGCTGCGTGTCATGATTCCGTTGTACGTTATTTTAACTTTGTCGCCTTTGTTAAAGTTAAGGCAGCGCGTATTGACGGCGACCTCCTGCTGCGACGCTTTGTCAAGCACAATAAGTCTGTTATCTTCTGTTCCGATAACTTCGGCACATATTATCATTTAAATCACCTCTTGATTATTATATGTTTGAGAGCCTGTTTTGTATCTCCCCTTAACGGAGACTTCTTGAATTATGCAAAAAAACAGCAAGAAATGCACAAAATTTTTATTAAAAATCACTTGAATATTTAGAGGAATTATGATATAATTAAAAGAGCAAAACATACGATAAAAAAATTTTAAAAGGAGAAAAAAATATGGAGAACTTTCAGTTTTACAGTCCGACGGAATTTATATTTGGAAAGAGCAGCGAGAGCGAGTGCGGAAAATACGTAAAAAAGTACGGAGGAACAAAGGTACTCGTGCATTACGGTACAGGCTCGGCAGTACGTTCGGGACTTATCGAGCGAGTGAAAGCGTCCCTTGAAGCCGAGAACATAAGCTGCGTGCTTCTCGGAGGGGTACAGCCGAATCCGCGCGACACAAAGGTGTACGAGGGGATAGAGCTTTGCCGCAGAGAACAGGTGGACTTTATACTGTCGGTCGGCGGAGGTTCGTGTATAGATTCGGCAAAGGCAATTGCGGCAGGAGTTATGTACGACGGTGATTTTTGGGAGCTTTACAGCGGAAAAGCCGTAGTTGAAAAGGCGCTTCCGTTGGGAACAGTCCTGACTATTGCAGCGGCAGGCAGCGAGGGTTCGGGAGCGTCGGTAATTACCAAGGAAAACGGAATGCTGAAACGCGACACAAGCTCCGACCTCTTGCGTCCGAGGTTTTCAATTCTTGACCCCGAGCTGACCGAAACGCTCAGTCCGTATCAGACAGCCTGCGGAGCAACGGATATAATGGCGCATGTATTTGAACGCTATTTTACGAACACAACGGAGGTCGAGATAACTGACCGTTTGTGCGAAGCGGTTCTGCTAACAATGATAAAGGAAACGCCCCGTGTCATAGCAGACCCTCATAATTATCAGGCAAGAGCGAATATAATGTGGGCAGGAACAGTCGCCCATAACGATATTGTGGGAGTAGGCAGAAGTCAGGATTGGAACAGCCACGCTATCGAGCATGAGCTTTCGGGACTTTACGATTGCGCGCACGGCGCAGGACTTGCGGTAATAATGCCTGCGTGGATGGAATACGTTTACAAGCATAACGTAATGCGATTTGCGCAGACGGCGGTTCGCATATGGGGCTGCGAAATGAATTTTGAGAACCCCGAGGAAACGGCGTTAAAGGGTATCCGCAGATTCAGGAAGTTCCTTTCGGAGATAGGTATGCCGATAAACTTTGAGCAGCTTGGCGCAAGGGAGGAAGACATTCCCGAGCTTGTACGGAAATTCGGACTTGGCGACGGCAGAACAGGAGGCTTCGTATCGCTTTCGTCCGAGGATATTTCAAATATATATAAAATAGCGGCTAAAGCGGAAGTTTGAAAGGAATAAGGATATGAAAGCATTACTTATCGGCGGAACGGGAACTATCAGTATGGCTGTAACAAAGCTGCTTGCAGAAAAGGAATGGGAGGTTTATCTTCTTAACCGCGGAACGCAGAAAAGGGAACTTCCGCAGGGCGTTAATGTAATAAATGCGGATATTAACGATGAAGCTGCGGCGGCAAAAAAGCTTGACGGAATGAAATTTGACGCCGTATGCGAATTTATCGGATTTGTTCCCGAACAGTTGGAGCGTGATTACAGACTGTTTAACGGCAGAACGAAACAGTTTATGTATATCAGCTCGGCGTCCGCATATCATAAGCCCGTTTCCGACTATATAATAAGCGAGAGGACAACGCTTGCGAATCCTTACTGGGAGTATTCGAGAAACAAGATAGCCTGCGAAGAATTTCTTATGAAGATGTATCGTGAAAACGGTTTTCCGATAACGATAGTTCGACCCAGCCATACGTATGACGAGCGTTCCGTTCCGCTCGGAGTACACGGCAGAAACGGAAGTTGGCAGGTAATAAAGCGTATGATAGAGGGAAAGCCCGTAATTATCCACGGCGACGGCGCGTCCTTATGGACTATGACCCACAACAGCGATTTTGCAAAGGGCTTTGTCGGACTTATGGGAAATATCCATGCAATAGGCGAAGCGTACCAGATAACTTCGGACGAAACGCTAACATGGAATCAGATATATGGTTCTATCGCAAACGCATTGGGAGTTGAACTTGTCCCGTATCATGTTTCTTCCGATTTTCTGTGTTCGGTGAGCGACTATGACTTCAAAGGCAGTCTTATAGGCGACAAGGCGAACTCAGTCGTTTTTGACAACGAAAAGCTGAAAAGGGCAGTTCCCGATTTTAAGGCGGAGGTTCGATTTGACGAGGGAATAAGAAGAACTATAGAATACATTCTCAGACACCCCGAATATCAGATAAGCGACCCCGAATTTGACCTTTGGTGCGATAAGGTGATTGCCGCTATCGAGAAAACCAAAAAAGAGATTTTTAATTAGACTTTCTGAAAAACGCAAGTAACGTTCATATGACCCTTTTCGGTTTCCGCAAAAACATCGCCGTTCATTTTTCTCATAAGCTGACGGCAGATGTAAAGTCCAAGACCGCTGCCCTTTTGGTTATCGGCATTTGAACCGCGCCAAAAGCTCTCGAAAATGTGGATAACTTCCGAATCGGGGAGCGTATTTCCGCTGTTTTTCACGGTTATAAGCTGACACCAGTCCTCCTCGCTGAACATTATTTCTATCAGCTTTCCGTCGCCGTATTTTATAGCATTTTCAATGATGTTCTGGAGTACCTCAACGCTGCGTTCGATGTCGCCCTTGATAAGGCAGTTCCCGTATTTGCCAACGCTGAAACGAATATGTACGAGCCGTAATTTTTCGCTGTAATAAGCCGAAATGCGGTTTATAAGCTCCGAGAGATAAAATTCGCCGTTATTTACTTCAAGCCTTAAAAAATCCTCGCCTGACGCCTTGATGATCTGGGAGATATACCCCTCTATTTCGTCAGCCTTGTCGTTTATGCTTTCGGCAATTTCGAGCTGCTTCGCCTTATCGGGATACAGCCCCTTTGAAAGAGCCTTTGAGTACAGCTTTATGGCGGACAGCGGAGTTTTTATATCGTGAGACAAAGACAGCAGCAGGGTTTTCTTTTCCTTTTGAAGTTCAAGCTCGCGTTTTTTCTGCTCCTCAATATTTTCACGCAGGAGGTCAACGCCCCAAATAAATTTGCCGAAAAATCGGTTTTTGTTTTCCTTGACAGGCGTGGTGAGATTGCCCTTTGAGAGTTCGTAGGGAACGTTGGTAAGCCTTTCAAAAGGAGTAAGAACTTTCGCGCGGACATAGACCAGTATACCGACAATTACCGCCGACATGACGGTCAGAATCAAATTAACTATGATAACAACATCGCCGTTGTTTTTGCGTGACATGGTATAGTCGAACCGATAAAGCTCGCCGTTTATCTCACGTATTGCATAGTCGCTGTCGGCTTTATAAAAGCTGTCGGGACAGTCCGAAAGCTTTACGATCCCCGTTATATACTCGCAGTCTGAAAGAGCGGCGGCGGCTGTAGCAGCGTCCGTTTCGATAAGTCTTGAAAGCCGTTCTATCTCAACGCGATACGGTCTGCCGCTGCCGATATTATCAATATTCAGGAGCAGCAGATTTGCCCCTGCAAAAATTATAGCGATAAGCAGCAGCATACCGATAAAAATTCTGTTAAAAGCTTTCATACAAACTTATACCCCACGCCCCATACTGTTTGGATATGCTGCGGTTTCTTGGGGTCGTCCTCGATTTTCTGCCGCAGCCATTTTATATGCACCGTAAGAGTCTGAATTTCAGAGAAACTGTCGCTTCCCCATATCGTGTTGAAAATATATTCCTTGTTAAGGGTTTTCCCCTTATTTTCGATAAGCAGGCGGAGCAGCTCAAACTCCTTAGCCGTCATATTTATCGGAACGCCGTTTTTACAGGCGGTCTTGTTCGCTTTATTAAGCGTCAGATCGCCCTCGGTAATTTCATCGAGAGCGTATCGGCGTTTGAAAATACCTGCTATTTTAGCAAGGAGAATATCAATATCATAGGGTTTTTCTATGTAGTCGTCAGCTCCGAGAATAAGCCCGTTAAGCTTGTTATCCTTATCCGTTTTTGCGCTTACAATAAGTATCGGAGTATTGCTTTGTTCACGTATCTTACCGCACACGGAAAATCCGTCCACTCCCGGCAGCATAATATCCAGCACGATAAGCCTTGCCCCGTATTTTTCGTACAGGGACAAGGCTTTTTCGCCGCTTTCCGCAGTCGATACCGTGTAATTTTCGGCGCGAAGAAAATCACACAGCAGGTCTGCAAGCTCTTTATTATCTTCAACAATCAGAATATCGGTCATATTACCAACCCATTTCCATTAACCAGTTATTTAAAGCGCGTTCACGCTCCCGCATTTGGGAAGCATTTTTGTACTTACTTATATTATACTCTCCTTTTATGTTTCCGTCAACTATGTAAAGCACTCTTGTGCATTTTGCGGCGACTTTCACATCGTGAGTAACAAGCATTATCGTAGTACCCTCGTTGTTCAGCTTGGTAAGCTCCTCCATGACCTCGTTGGAGGAGGTGCGGTTCAGCGCGCCTGTAGGCTCGTCTGCAAAAATTATCTTCGGGTCGTTTATCATACTTCGGCAGATGCAGGCTCGCTGGAGCTGACCGCCCGAGACCTCGGTAATATCGTTATCCGCAATATCTATAATGCCGAGCTTACGCATAAGCGTTTCGCCCCTTTGTACGGTCTCTTTGCGAGTTTCCTTTCTTTTTTCGGACTGACATGCAGGAAGAATAATATTGTCAAGAACGGTGAGATTTTTCAGCATATACATCTGCTGGAAGATGAACCCCATTTCGTCAAGTCTGAGGTCGGCAAGCTCTTTTTCCTTTAATTCAGAGAGATTCCTGCCGCAGAACTGCACTTCGCCTGCGGTAATGCTGTCCATGCCCGAAACGGCGTACAGCAGGGTAGACTTGCCCGAACCCGACGGACCCATTACAGCGACCATTTCGCCCTCGTCGATGCTGAAATTCACATTTTTCAGCACGTTGTTCTGACGCTTGTTGACAATGTACGTTTTGCAGAGGTCGTTTGCTATTAATACTTTGTTCATATAAATTCTCCTTTATTCAATGTTAGCAGCTTCGGAAGTTTTTATCGTTTTGGTGTAAAGCGAGGTAAGCCACGCTGTCAGGACAGTTACGGCAAAAATAATCAGGGGATAGAGCAGGAATACCTTTAACGGGTCGATCATGAAGTCAATATCAACTGCGCCCATCATTCCGAAAATAGGCGAAATGCAAAGGTTAGTCATGGGTATGGAAGCTACCGCCGCAAGAATCGCCGCCGCAAGCGCAGCTATGCCGAAACGCAGCGTATGCCATTTGATTATTGCGCCGTTCTTGAAGCCGATAGCTTTCAGTAGAGCGATCTGACTGCGTTCATCGGAGATAAACGAGCGTTCCACCAAGACCGTAACAAGTATCACAACGATTATGGTTATTGCGAGGAGCATATACTGAACAGCCTCCATAGTGGGAACGACCGATATGCAGTCCATGCAGTATTCCGCAGCGTTCATTACATCGGCATTATCGAAAAGCTCCTTTATCTTTTCCTTGCGGTTTTCAATTTCTTTATCAGTTGGGGAATCGGTGAAATCGACCTGATACTGCCTGAAATTCGCAACAAAGCTCATATCGGTGGGGGCTTCATCGCTAAGACGGATAACCTCGCCCATTTGGTTCATCGTCTGAAAGTATGCGGTAATAATGCAGTCGATTTTTTCCGTGCCGAAGTCTATCGTTACCGTATCTCCGATCTCAGCGTCAAGCATTTCGGAAACCTGCGGAGTTATTGCAATTTCGTTTTTATTCTGCGGCGATGTACCCTCGTAATATTCGTACTTGTCCGCAGGAATATTGACGCTCTGGGAGCAGCTTAAAGAAAAGCTGTTTCCTTTGGAAATAATTTTATATTTATACTGAATATCAAGGCTTAATTCACAAGGCATACCTTTCTCCGAAATCGAATCGGCAATGTCATTCAGTTTATCCTCGACGCTTTCGCGGTCGCCCTCACTCATAAGCTTTGTTGCGCTGTCAATATCTGTTATGTAGATGTCGCTTTTCGTACCGAATGTGGTGATAAGATTGGAACTTTTCATGGTAGCGACCGTGTTTACCAGTATCAGCACAAACAGAGTGCAGATAAAGAATGAAACAATAACCGTCATAAAGCGTCTGGGCGCGCTTAAAATGTCGTTTACCGCCATATAGAACGCAGGCTTAGCGTTTGTTTTACCGATTCTGAAAAAGCTCTTTTTGCGGAAACGTTCGCCTGTCTGTCCCGAACGAATAGCGTCAATCGGAGTAAGCTTCTTCACCTTGCCCGTACAGCCGTAAGCGAACAGAAGAATTATAAATATTGTACCGACTGTGCTTGCAATATTTATAAGCAGACCTGCGTTATTGCCGAGAACCATATTTTCGCTTACTGATTTAAGCAGCATATTGCCAAAGGGAATACTTGCAAAAAAGCCGATAATTCCGCCGACTACCGCCATTATCAGATATTTGGCAATATAAAGTCCCCTGATCTTGCGGTTTTTCAGACCGATAGCTTTCATAACGCCGATCTCTCTGTATTCCTCGGAAATGGTAAAGTTGATAGAGAAACGAAGTACAACAAATGATACGACTATCAGGCACACGCTTAATATAAGCACGATAAACGCCACGAGCATATCCATGACATAGGCAGTTTGAAGCATACTTCTTGTACCGTCGAACAAAACTCCCGGTATATTTGCTATCACGGATTTTATTGCCGTTACATCATCGGTTTCGATATAAGCTATCTCTCCCTGATAGTGCGCTCTTATCATATCATCGGACAGGAATTTGTCATAGTCCCTTTGATTCAGCAAAAATCTTGTATTGCCCATTATATCGCCGCCTAAAAAAGCGTCTTTCACCTTGCCTGCAATTTTCAGCTCCATCTGAACATCGCCAAGCTTTATGAGGATATGATCGCCGACCTCAAAACCGTTTTTCTGTATGAACTTTCCTGCTATCATGACCTCGCCCTGCTTTACTTCTGTAACGGGAGCGTTTTCCACATCAAAGAAGTTCAGCTTTACGTCCGAAATTGATTGAAACAGGGCAACATTCCTTGTTTCCACGTCTGTTCCGTCAGTTCTTTTTACACTGTTCTGCGAACCGAAAATAGAGTTTTCGAGCTTGTAGCTTTTCACACATTCAGCCTTATCAAGAATGGGAGCGGCGTGTCCTGTGGAATCTTTGCCCATTGTGATGAGCGCATAGTCTCCCACGCCTGCTTTATCCATATAATAATCCGTGCCGTTCATTACAGTTAATACGTTGTTCAGACCGCTTGAAACGAACATTACCGCAAGGATAATAAACATAAGCAGTATCACGTTCATGGTTTTCTTGCGTTTCAGGTCTTTTTTGAGAATGTTTATGTACATTTTCCTACCGCCTTTCTTTGGTGTATTCACATTGTAGCACAGAAATTATTAAATAATCCTTAAATCCTGAAAATATCCGCTGATCAATATAAACAAACACCGCACAGAGAGCGTGCGGTGTTTATATTAGAGGTCTATTACAGCAAGCTGCGAATGATTTTTTTAGAAGCTGTTTTAGGAAATTCGGTATCCCTGATAACCAGTTTCGCAATACGCTTTGCAGGCGGAGAACCCGAATTTACATCGTCAATTTTCTGCTGAATCTCAGCCTCAATATTTTCAGACGCGTAATCGGGATTCGGATATACCTCCGCAGTTATCAGGTTGTCCTTTTCATAAACAACGATCTCCTTTATGGGCTTGCAGCAGGCAAACTGATTCTCAATTTCCTCCGGCGAAACATTTTCGCCATTGGATAGAATGATAAGATTCTTTTTTCTGCCCGTGATGTAGACGTATCCGTCGTCATCGACATAGCCGAGGTCGCCTGTTTTCAGCCAGCCGTCCTCGGTCAGCGTTTTGGCGGTCTCCTCGGGATTTTTGTAATATCCCTGCATAACGGAGCGGCTCTTTACGCAAATTTCGCCGTCCACAATGCGAATATCACAGCCGGGAACTCGTCTGCCCACGGACGAGGGCTTAGGGCAGCCCTTAACGCCTGTGCAGATACGCGGTGAACATTCCGTCATTCCGTAGCCTTGCGCAATGTCGATACCGAATTCCTCGTAGCCCTTGATTATCTCGGGACTCAGATACGCTCCGCCCGTATAGATAACGCTGAAATTCTCGCCGAACGTTTCTTTGCCTATCGCAATTTTATCGGGATTTTTCTCTGCGGCAAGCTGCATTTTCGACAGAATAGAAGCCGCTATCATCGGCACGAATGTAGTATCGTCAGGCTGAAATATTTTCAGATTCTTAGGGATACGCATGAGGGAATCGTTTACACAAAGTATCCTGCCGTACCACAATGCGCAGAGAACGTCGCATGTGAAGCAGAACACATGATGTATCGGCAGAACCGTCATACGCTTTTGACCTCGATAATTCCGATCGGGTTCACATGTAGCGTTATCTATAAGATTTCCGTTGCTTAGCATAACGCCCTTGCTTTGTCCCGTTGTTCCCGAGGTGAAAAGAATTGCCGCAAGGTCGTTTTCCTTTGGAGAGCTGTCGGGGACTTTTCCGCTGTATTCGCTGATTATATCGGCGAGACAGAGCATATTATCCTGCTTTTCATGAAGATGAATGAAATATTTCACCTGCGGACAGAGTTTTCTGAACTGCTCAATATCTCCCTCGTGACGCTTATCCACAATGACGATCTCACTGTCCGAGCGATTTACCTCGTCGGCTATCTTCTCCGCAGGATTTGCGTTGTCCAGCGGTACGGTCACATTTCCGCTGCACTGGATACCAAACCACGCCGTAAGATACTCGTAGCTTGTAGAGCCTATAACGGCAGCGTGTACGCCGTTCGGAAAATGCTCCTGAACCCACACAGCAAAGCAGTCGCAGTCCTGACGGAACGTGCGGAAGCTCTTGTCACGCAGTTCACGATGCAGATACTCCCGTACAAAAGGCTCGTCCCCGAATACCGCATCGGCGCGGTAGACGAGTTCTTTTAATGTTGCAATTTCAGCCATTATTTCAGTCCTCCGAGATATGCAAGCAATGCGCCGACAGTCTTGTTGCCTGCCGCTTCTGCCTCGTCAATCTCAACGTCAAAAGCGTCCTCGCAGTCGCCGAGCATACACATGAAGTCGTAGGAATTAAAGCCTATATCCTCCATAAAACGCGATCCTTCTTTTATCTCATCGGGTTCAATGTCTATATACTGTGTTATCAGTTCTATCAGTTTTTCAAGCATATTTCTTACCTCCATCAGGTCATATCAATTATCTCTTGAATAGTTTTATTCGGGTTTTCGATGCTGCGGAACAGAACTCGTCCCGTAAAGTAATACAGGAACTCGATTTCCTGCGGCGTAACAAGCTCGGACTGATACCCGAAGTGGAACGTCAGACCGCCGTCGCCGAAACGGTGCATAGCGGTTATATAAAGCGGCTGAGGCTGTCTGCCGCTGTTGTACCATCTGCTCTTGACGGGAATGTCTTTCAGATACGGTACAAGGCTTTTAAGCGTCGCATTCTGATATGTGAAGCTGACGCTCTGATAGCAGCCGCCCTGCGGATAACCGAATATCTGACGCTGCTGACCGTAGAATCCCAATGTGGGATAATCGGCATGCAGGAACAATTCCTGCTGAGCCTTATTGATGATCTCCATAGATTCCAGTACCGTTTTGTCGAGATCAATGATAGTCCGCAAATCAAAGCAGTGCATTCTGACGCCGCCGCTGCGTTTGTTTTGAAGCGTGGAACGTCGGCTTACGAAGTCTTTTATAGTGACATCTGTCTCATTGTTGTTGAACTTTGAAAGAACCGTTCTGATAGCATGGAGTATCACAACGCTTACGGGAATATTATATTCCTCGGAAAAACGCAGTATCTTGTTGGTGGAATCCACGCTCAGATCATAGGTCACGGTTTTTCCTGCTCCTGTTTTTGTGGAAAGCACGCCCCATCGCTGTTCGGGGTTCTCCTTACGCCACTGTATCATTCTTCCAAAGCCTGTATAATCGGTATACATCGGTTCAGGCTGATTCAGGATATTCTGCCAGAACTGAGCGTCACGAAGCTGCTTTTTGCTGCCGTTGTATTCAAGGTCTTTCTTTACCGATTCTATATAGGACGCCATCGGCTTAGGATACGGCAGATCGTACATGAGATGACAGTAAATGTCCATTACGTCTTTTGTGAAAGTAATAACGGAGCATGAATCCATACAGCAGTGGTGAACGTTGAAATAATAGCCGTTGTAGCCGTCGGGCATTGACACGATAACGATTCGCGAAAGTTCACCGCCAAAGGTATCGAACGGCTGAGAAGTCCAGCGGTCAAGAATTGCATGGGCTTTTTCCTCTGTCAGCGCAGAGAAGTCGTAATACTCAAAATACTTGTTTTCATAGGGCATGACATACTGCAAAAGCTCGCCCGTATCGGGGTCCTTCCAGATACGCATACGCATAGATTCGCAGCGTTCCACAGCGCGATTCAAAGCCTCACGAAGAACCGAAATGTTAAGTTCCGTTTTCAGGTATTGTCCTGTGCCGATATTCACGATCTCGTGGGTCGGACTTAAAGAAAGCGTGTAGATATGCACCATTTGCGCTGCTGTGAGAGGATAGCATTCACGCTTGATGCCGCCGATGATTTTTTCCATAGATACACCTCCGGTTGCTCGGAACTCTTTCATATGAGAAAAGCTCCGAATGATAAAATTGAACTGATGTTATGTAAAATTGCTGTTTATACTTGACTCTATTGCAAATCGCATATAACCGCAGATTATGTCCTTCGTTTCTTGAAGTATATGTTTCAATTTTATAATAACATAAATTTGTCAAAATGTCAATGCTTTATTGCACAAAAGCACTTTTGGAACAAGAAAATAAAATGTGGATCGGTATTGAACTTCTTAGTTATTTATGTTATCATTATCATATGGCAGGGGAGAGGGGGGAAAATATTTTATTATCATGTAACACTTTTCAATTCTGCTGCGATAGTATATAGTGAAAGGAAAAATTTTTCCCGTTTGGAAAACGGACTGTAAGTTTTAAAACGAGGTGAAGCCGTTATGACCGAGGAGAAGCTGCGCGCGCTTATTGCAGAATCACAAAGGGACGGTTTCAAAGTACTTTTCAAGCAATATCAGAATTATGTATATACAATAGTATGGGGGAGAATAAGAAAGATCGGTTCGGCAGAGGACGCAGAGGAAGCTGTCAGCGATACTTTTGCCGAGGTTTTTCTTAATTTTTCAACGATAAATAGTGGTTCTTTGCAGGCATACATCGGAACTGTAGCCAAAAGAAAGGCAATAGATAAATACCGTAAGCTGAGTTCGGAGAAAACCGTATTAGCAGATGACGGGGAACTGCTGAATCTGCCCGATGATACGGATATAGCTGCCGACTCGGAAACTCTGGAACGCAACAGGCTTATTTACGAAAAAATACGTTCCCTTGGCGAACCCGATGCCTCTTTGATAATACAAAAATACTATTATGACCGCAAGTCAAAGGACATAGCAAGGGATCTCAATATGACTCCCGGAGCTGTAAGAGTACGTTTGAACCGTGCCTTGAAAAAATTAAGAGAACTCTTAAAAGACATTTCATTGAAGTGAGGCGATATTCTGTGAAGCTGAGAAAATCATTTCTGAAAGACATTGATAATGTGTCAGCCGATAAAATTTCGGAAAATTATCCTGCCGAATGGAATATGGATAAGGTATTTGAAGCAAGCTGTAGGAAATACCTTGAGCTAAAAAAAAATACCGTATCCGAGGCTGACCTCGAAACGACAGTGGAAGGGGATATACTTGAATTTACCGAAACCGAAAGGGCGCGGAAACAGTCTGTATTCCGTATTTTCACAATGAATAAAATTATAGCGGCAGTATGCGCGGCGGCAGTCATTCTGCTTATAAAAATGACGTTTATCCCCTCAAAAAATATTGAGCAGCCGCCCGATATTATTGAACAGAATCCCATATCGTCACAAGAAAAACGGACTACGTCCGCTAAGGAGAAAGACGTTCCGATCTCTGCCGTATCGTATTCCGACGTTACTTCTGCCGATAATACTGTCCTTACAACTGCGGCGTTGGAAACGGACGTTCCTGATATAACCGCATCAGACGTTGAAGTATCTGAAACATATGATGAGGAGGAATATTCCGAACAGACGGAAGCTCCGATACAGACAGACGTTATTGAAACGACAGAAGCCGAATCATCACAGACAACAGTATCAACGGAAATTGAATCGCAGCAGACAACAGAAATTCCTACCACTACGGTATCGCCTGATAAAGGAGGATATTTTCAGATCAACAAGGGCAGTTATCATAACGACATTACGGACATTTATGAAAACTACGATGAATTGATTTATGTTCCGCCGCACGACGCTCCCGAGGAGAAAAAGATACACGGCATGGATAGCGAGAAATTTTCTATATATGCTGACAATTCGGATTATAATCATTCTATGAAGATAAAGTCGGAGGAAAGCGGTCGTACATACCTTGTTTATACCTATGATTATGAGGAGCTTTCGATAGGCTGGACTCCTAAATTCAAGCATTATTTTGAATATTTTGAAATCAACGGCAGACCCGCTCTTTATGAAAACGACAGATTACAGCCCGACGAACAATACGATTATATAATGTTGATGTGGGACGACGGCTGCCATGTATCTTTCATGTTCGACTTACAAATGTATTATGATGAAATGTTGGAACTGGCTGAATGCTTTTGATAACAAAATACCGCTTATTTTGGCTGAATGCCTGAAATAAAAAAGACCTGTTCATAACCTTCAAAACGCAGCCTGACTTGTCTTTTTTGCGCTGTGCTTTGCCGGCTTTCCTTGAAATACATACAGTATTCCTGCGGAAACCCGACTTTGCACAGCACAAAAAATCCTACGTCATTCGGCATTTTTCAGGTTACTGAACAGGTCTAAGAAAACGGAGGAAATCGCAATGAACAAAAAAATCATATCGCTGCTTACGGCTGCCGGAATATTCGGCGCGTTTGGAGGAAGTACCGTAATTTCCACAAGCTTTGCGGAATCCGAAAGCATTTCGGCAGAGACTGAAACCGAAAGCTTAACGGAAGAAAAGCTTCGTGAAATGTTGCCTGAGACCATGACGGAATTCAACGAATTTACCGAGAAAAACGGAATGGTCTCAATTCACGGAAAATACATAGTTTACTGTGACGAAATAAACTACAGTACAGGCGCAGAGGTCGTTATGGAACAGCTCGGAACGGCTGAGGTAAAGAAAGCGTTCGAGTATAATATCAAACCTGACGAACCGCTGCCACCGGGAGCAAAAAGCCACACGATCATTGTTTATGAAGCTGTTTCTTCGGGAACTGTAGAGATAACAATTTCTCAGGGTATGCCTTGGGAGTGGGAACAAAGCCATGTACTCAAAGATCACGGCTATTATATGGTAAACGAAGAAATGAACGTTTCAGAAATAAGCGAGGAAGAATTCACTCCTCCCGTCAGAGGCGATGCGAACGGCGACGGCGATTTTACCGTAGCTGACCTCGTTATGCTGGAAAAATGGCTTCTCGGCGAGGATAAGCTTACCTGTTGGAAAAACGCCGACCTTTGCGAAGATCAGGTGATAGACGTATACGACCTATGCGTTATGAGAAAGGAATTTTCGGAAAGCAAGCCCGATCATACCGTTATGAGCGTTGAAGCAATGAGAGGAAACAACGGCATGGAAAAGATTAAGAACGGCGTTTATACGGCGGCTTCAATGTCCGAGCTTCATACGCTGCTCAAAACTGCGGAATTGTGCGAATATGACGGATGCAAATGCGATTTTCATGACGTACAGTCGCTCGTTCCGAACGGAATTGACGAAAGCTTCTTTGAAAATAATGTTCTTATTGCAGTTTACAACAGCGTGGGAGCAGGAAATAAAGTTCTGACGATAGATAAGATCGAAAAGACAAACGATCTGCTCACGGTGTACACAACTACGGAGAATCCGAAAATTGCAACTCCCGATATGGCATACTACAGAGGATTTATAGCTGTAAGCAAAACTTATTTTGAGGGCGTTTCAAAAGTCGAAAGAAACGATACGGAAAAAATCAATTAAGGTCATATCCGCAGAATGCTGCACTCATTCTGCGGTTTGATAAAGGGACAAATCAGAAAATCTGCACACTACAGAAATTGCTGTGAGGTGCAGATTTTTTGTTTAATTATATATACTCACCGCTATTGAAAAATATACAGTATTCACGCTAAAAAATATTAAATGAAAAATTTTTCCGCGCCTATTGCATTTTTTCGGCAAATATGATATAATAAGTTTTGAATAGATTTTAGTAAAGGAATGATTTTTTGAAGATAAGTTTTTCAACTCTTGCATGTCCCAGCTGGTCATGGCAGGATATTTACGGAGCTGCCAAAGATCTGGGCTTCAACGGCATTGAGATAAGAGGTCTCGGGGACGAGATCTTTTCTGTGAAAGCGCAGCCGTTTACCGAGGCGCAGCTTCCAAAGACAATTGAAAAGCTGGATTCTCTCGGACTTGAAATTTCCTGCCTTTCCTCGGGAGCATGCCTGAAAGACAAGGAAAAATTTGCGGAGGCTGAGGCTGAGATCACTGCCTATGCGCAGCTTGCCAATAAACTCGGCACTTCCTATATAAGAATTTTAGCGGACTTTGAGCCTGCCCCGAATGGCGAAGTCGATGACGATTATATTGCCGAGGCTCTGTTGAAGCTTGTTCCTGCCGCTGAGAAATACAATGTCACGCTTTTAGTCGAAACAAACGGCGTATACTGCGATACCGCACGTCTTGCAAGACTTCTCGATAAGGTCGGCAGCCGCAAGGTAGCCGCTCTTTGGGATATGCACCACCCTTACCGCTACAACAACGAATCTCCCGAAACGACTGTTGCCAATCTCGGACAGTACATCAAGTACATACAGGTCAAGGACAGCGTTATGAAAGACGACGGTACTGTTGAATACCGATTAATGGGCAGCGGTGATATTCCCGTCAGAAAAATGATAGATGCCCTTGACACTATAAACTATGACGGATATATTTCTCTCGAATGGGTAAAAAGATGGTCGTCCGACCTCAGCGACGCAGGTATCGTTATTCCGCAGTTTGCCGAGTATATGTCGCCATACAAGAAGAAACACAAACACCCTCTCCAGACAAGTATTAAGGGAACAGGGCATTATCCGTGGCCAAAGGAAAGAATCATCAACTATACATTCCCCGATGTTCTTGACCGCATGTGCGATGCATTTCCGAATCAGTACGCTTTCAGATATACCGAGCTTGACTATAACCGCACGTATCCCGAATTCAGGGACGATGTGGATACGTTCGCACGCTCGCTCCTTGCAATGGGCGTAAAGAAAGGCGACCACGTTGCGATATGGGCGACAAATGTTCCGCAATGGTATATCACGTTCTGGGCAACAACAAAAATCGGCGCTGTTCTTGTTACGGTAAACACAGAATACAAGATACACGAAGCCGAGTACCTGCTGAGACAGTCGGATACAAACACCCTTGTTATGATCGACGGTATCAAGGACATAAGCTACGTTGATATAATCAGGGAGCTTTGTCCCGAGCTTGAAAACTGCGAACCCGGTAAATTAAATTCCGCCAAGCTTCCGTATCTTAAAAATGTTATAACAATTGATTCAAAAAATAAGGGCTGCTTCACATGGGACGAGGCTGTAGCTCTTTCAAAGGACGTTCCCTACAGCGAAGTTGAACGTATCAGAAAAACGATAAACGTTCATGACGTCTGCAACATGCAGTATACTTCGGGTACTACAGGCTTTCCAAAGGGCGTTATGCTCACTCACTACAACGTTGTAAACAACGGAAAAGCTATCGGTGACTGCATGGATCTTTCCACAGCCGACCGCATGATGATACAAGTCCCGATGTTCCATTGCTTCGGCATGGTTCTTGCTATGACAGCTTCTATGACCCACGGTACTACAATGTCTCCGATCACAAGATTTTCACCGAGAAAGGGTCTTGCGTGTATCAATAAAGAAAAGATAACCTGTTTCCACGGCGTACCTACGATGTTTATTGCAATGCTGGGTCATCCTGATTTTGAAAAAACGGACTTTTCTCATATGAGAACGGGTATTATGGCAGGTTCTCCGTGTCCCATAAAGACTATGGAAGAAGTTCTGGAAAAGATGAACATGACTGAAATATGTATCACATACGGTCAGACCGAGGCTTCTCCTGCAACCACCATGAGCAAGACTACCGATACCATAGAACAGCGCGTTAATACTGTCGGAGGTCCTATATTCGGCGTAGAGTGCCGTATCGTTGACCCTGAAACGAACGAGGAAGTTCCCGACGATGTGGACGGCGAATTTGTAGCAAGAGGTTACAATATCATGAAGGGCTACTACAAAATGCCCGAAGCTACGGCGGCAGCCATTGACTCCGAGGGTTGGCTGCATACAGGCGACCTTGCAAGAAGACGTTCCGTTGACGGCTACTACAAGATCACAGGACGTATCAAGGATATGATAATCCGCGGTGGCGAAAACATCTATCCCAAAGAGATAGAGGACTTCCTGTATACTAATCCGAAGGTCAAGGACGTACAGGTTATCGGCGTTCCCGACGCTGATTACGGCGAGGAAATAATGGCGTGTATCGTTCTCAAGGAGGGCGAAACGTCATCGCAGGAGGAGATCAGAAATTTCTGCCTTGAAAAAATGGCAAAGCACAAATGTCCGAGATACGTTGACTTTGTGGACGGTTTCCCGATGAACGCCGCAGGCAAGATATTGAAATATAAAATGAGAGAACAGGCTGTCGAGAAGCTCGGACTCCATAAAGCAAACGACATAATTACTGCATAAGCGCAGTTTTAGAGCCTGTTCACAATCTCGGCGTGTGCGGATTTTCGAGCATAATTTTGTCGAAGTCAAGGAAAAAATTCGTAGGAATACTTTGTGTATGGCAAGGATTTTTGACGCAGGATTCGGCAAAATTTGCCGAAAAGACGTGCGCGGAGAGATTCTGAACAGGCTCTTAGTAAAGCTCTGTCTGTTAGCGAAATACGCCAATACAGACAGAGCTTAAAAACGTAACTGTTTAGTTCTTATAATTGTGATTATACGAACTATTATATCAATACTTCCCCGAATATGTTTCTTCAATTTAATTGACATTTTGATGTAAATGAGTTATAATTATTATATCATTATTACGGCGGACACCATAAAGCTAATGGCTATCAATTATTATAAAAGGAGTTTTCTTATGGATCTGAACAAAAAAATATTTTCACTTTTACTTGCTTCAACAATAACCTCGGGCGCGGTATGTTTCCCGATATATGCCGAAGGATCTGATTTAAAGGACAGCGGCATAAACTATACCGAATCAATTGAAACTATTGGTAATCCCGGAGTTGGCTACAGCTCAACTGTATGGGCTAACTGCAAACCCGAGAAAACGCCCGTTTATAATCCGACAGGTAATCTTATGCTGTTTTTCATTGATATAGGCGCATTTTCATGCGGCGTCAACGGCACGAAAAACGAGGACGGAACTTATACAGAGGGTGTTGACTATGACTTCGACGATGCTTTTTTCAAAGCATGGGACGAAACGCTCCAAAACTGCCGCAACAACGGCTGTATGGTTGCACTTCGTTTCCGTTATGACGATGAGGGCAAGGATAATCCCGAGCCTGCGTCCTTTGAGCAGGTTCTCCGTCATATAGAGCAACTGAAAAACAGCGGACTTTTCGAGAAGTACTCCGATATTATCGCCTTTGTGGAATGCGGTTTCGTTGGAAAATGGGGCGAAATGCACGGCGGAAAATATACGTCTGTTCAGCACAAGGCTCAGGTGTTGGAGGCTCTGCTTCAGGCAGTTCCAGCACCGATACCCGTAACTGTCAGAACTCCCGATATATTCGCTGAATGGGCAGGAATAACCCGTGCCGAACTCGCTGACAGAGAGCTTATTGACAGTCTTACCGAAAGTAAATATACCTCTGACATTCAGAAAAACAAGGACAGAATAGGTCTTTTTGACGATGGCTACATGGGCAGTAATTCAGACCTTGGTACATATGCGAACCGTGAGATCGAAACGGACTGGCTGTCTCATCAGACTCTTACTTCTTACTTTGGCGGCGAATTTTCGGGAAATATCGAATTTGCAAAGAAGTACGATACCTATCTTCCTGAAAATGCAATACCCGAAATGTACAAAACTCATCTGAGTTATATAAACAGCAACATTTTTAATCTTTACAAAGATTATACATTTTCGGAAGCATATGATACAAGTGGTGCAGATAATTCTGCATATTACGGACAAACTGTCTTTAAATTCATGCGTGACCACATCGGCTATCGTTTTGTGCTTCGTGACTCAAAGCTTACGGGAGCTGTTGAACAAGGCGGAGACATACAGGTAAATTTCAAAATAGAAAACACAGGATTTGCCAATGTTATTCCGTCGGTTCAGTCGTATGTACTGCTCGAAAAAGACGGAGTTTTCACCTATGCCGAGGCTGATACGAATTGCCGCCAATGGCTTTCATGCACTGAAACCGAGAATCAGCTTAATATCAAGCTCCCCGATTGTCTTCCCGAGGGCGACTGGAATGTATATTTAAAGCTGAGCATGGGAACTCCCCTTGAAATTGCCAACATGAGCAGCCGAAGCATACGATTTGCCAACGAGGGTGTATGGAATCCGTCGTTGGGAGCAAATCGACTTGGAACGGTCAAGGTAACGGAAAGCAGCATCAAAGGTACGAACAACACGCTTAAAGCCTCCGAAAATACGGACAATACGCCTTCTCAGTTTTATTCGGCTGAGGGAAAGACGGTGGTTGACGGAGTGCAGTCGTCCCCCCGTGAATGGACTAACGATATGATCGTCGGCGAATATGAATCGGGTGTAAAGCTCTATGCAAAGTCTGATGATAAGTACCTTTACGTTATGAGCAATATTGAGAACAACGCTGCTGCTCCCGTATATAACTTGCAGCTTAAAAACCCTGTCAATTCGGAAAATTATTGGCTCTATTATGCGTCAAACGGCTTTATTTACTTTAATCACGGAGACTACAACGGCTGTCAATGCAAGTGGAGCGATAATATGACAGAGTTCCGTATACCTTTTGAGGTCATGGCTCTTGAACCCGGCATGAAGCTTGACAATCTGCGTATTTTTATGCAGGACAGCGGAAATGATTGGAAACTTATGAGCGACATCAGAACGGCAGAATGCACTATCCCCTCTGATTTTGTCGTATTATCGGCTCTTACGGAGGTTCGCCTTAATGAGGGCGAAAACTATGAATACACAGCTATCACGGAGCTTGACGATTCTTCGCAATACGAATGGATGCGAAACGGTGAAATTATTCCCGAAGCGACTTCAAATAAACTGATACTTCAAGATATTTCCACCAATGACGAGGGCGAATACTCTGTGAAGATCACTTCTTCGTCAGGTATTGAAAAAACTGTCAGCGCTTTTAAATTGAACGTTATTTCCGACAGCTCAGAATATCTTGCAGGCGATGCAAATTGCGACGGAAAGGTCACCATTGCCGACTCAACTGCAATTTTACAGCATCTTGGCAATCAGGATAAATACGGTCTTTCTGAACAGGGTCTCAAAAATGGAGACGTTGACGGCATAAACGGAATTACGACCTCGGATTCCCTCACTTTGCAGAAAGTTGACGCCGGACTTCTTGATGTTTCGCAGCTTCCTCTGACCGCTGATGATAAGTAAATTTTATAGACACTTATAAAGAAGTTTACGCCCCAAAGCAGTTATCATTAATTGCTTCGGGGCGTATTGTTAATATTTGATTACCATATTGTGATGAAATGAATTTGAAATCATCAGACTTGTCAATAGCATCCATGAGGAAGTCCGTTTAAGAAATTCTTTTGCCCTTTCCCCTCTTTCGCTTTTCGATGGGTTTTTCCTTTCCGCCCATATCCTCAAAAAGAGTTTCTTCTTCAATGTCGTCCGTACCGTCCGTAAGCTCGGGGTTAATTTCGCCGATACTCTCGTAATACGGGTTAATAACATATTTCTGAATTACGGGATAACTGTTAAAGCACACAATAAACCATACCAAAGCAGCCGGGAAAAACGGCAGTATCAATAGGAAAAGCGGCGGCGTGTAGGCGAACAGCAGGAACTCCAACACTCCGAAAATAATTATAAAAAACGTTGTAATAACGTTCTGCTTTAAAGAGACAAACGCAAGAGCAAACGAATTTTTTATCAGATTTTTCAGAGAAAGATCGGTAGCCGCCATCATAAGGAAAATGTAATAGTTCATCATAAATACTACAAGCCCTACGCTGAGCGTTATTACCAAAGGAATATAGAACAGCTTGTTATGATAAAATTCCGCCCAGTCAGGATAGAGGTTATATCCCGAGAATACCGATAAGGCAGCCACAACATCAAGTATTCCGACAACTAAGCCTTTTTTGAAATTCTCACGATACCCGCGGAAAAAATCACGAACAATATAAACGTGCTTTTCAATAAGGAATGCTCTGATTACCTTTGTCATTGCTGCCATAGCAGGTCCTATATTTATCGTAAAAACAATAAACAAGGCAATCAACAGTATAAGCATAAGCTCATAATTTTTCATAAAGCTTACGATAAACAAAGCCGCCACAAGAGGAGTGCAAAAAATGAAAAACAGCATATTCAGTTCTGCTATCTTCCATATTTTTCTGAAAAACAAATCAAAAAAAAGAGCAAGCCCCTTTTTCTTGGGAGCATATTTCGGAATGCCCGGACCGGAATTTTCATAGCTGCTGAATAAACCCAATTTAAACTTCCTCCAATTAATTTATAATACAAATCTCCCGAAGAAAAAAATCAACAGAGAATCGACCGCAGAAATTATCAATGCGGCAGCGAAAAGTACGGCATACCTTATGCAGAAGCTTTTAAAACTCGGCGGATCTGCCGTGCCGAGCATACTCCTCAATAAAGAAGATGAATTTCTGAGAACTTCCCTTGCCGCAAGAATCGCTACAGCAGATACTGCCGCAGTTTTCGGCAGATACAGCGCAAGTACGGCAGGTATGGCGGCGATCCCCTTTTCGGAATACAGCATAGCCGCAGAACATCCGAGTTCAGCTCCCATACCCATTAAAAGCGCGATCCCGAAAGGCTGTCCCAAAGCAAATAAGCCCAAAAGAAACGCCGTCCCGAGAAATATTGTCAATGTCAAAAGCGAGAATCCAAATATCTCCAAAGCCGTTCCGCCGTAAAGTTCGGCGCAAAAGTATTTACGCAGCAATTCGCTGTTCTCAGAATTAACCGCAAAATAAGAACCAACTGCAATACCGATAAGCTCGGCAGTACAAAGGAGCAGCAGTTTAACGCCGCCGCCTTCGCCCGATGTATAAATAGTCCGCTTCAGACCGCATCATCCTTTCAATAAACATATTCAAGGATATGCGGTTCGGACAGGTTTTATGCTTAATTATTTTGAAAGCTCGTATGCTCGCTTGGTGCAACTTTCGCAGCAGCTTCTTACCGTGTCTTCAAGCTTGCCGTCGTAAAGCTTGTCAAGACCTGCAAGAGTCGTACCGCCGGGAGAGGACACCATTTTTATCAGTTCGTCAATTGTATATCCCGAATCGCTTATCATTTTTGCCGAACCGATAAGGCTTTGACTGAAAAGCTCGGCGGCTGATTCGGACGGTATCCCTACAGCCTCCGCATAATCAATGAAGCTTTTGGCAAAAAGGTAAATAAACGCAGGACTGCTGCCGTTTATCGCAATAATTTCCTTCATTTTATCCTTTGGGATAACGGCAGCCTTTCCGCATGAACGGAAAACGTTAAGAATAACGTCAAATTCCTCGTCGCTGACACGATCGTTTCTTGAAAGCGCAGACGCGCCCTCGCCAAGGAGCAGAGGCGTGTTCGGCATAACAAGTATTACCTTAGCTTCGGGAATAGTCTTTGAAGCAATAAATTCATCGGAAATTCCTGCCGCTATGGAAATTATTACCTTTTCGGAAGTTACAGCAGGCGCAGCCGCTTCTATTACCGTTTCAATGATCTGTGGCTTTACGGCAAGAAAAATATACTCGCACATTTCGGTAAGCTCCGCTTCGCTTTTACAAGCGGATACGCCGAACTTTGAAAGCGCGCTGACCTTAGCCGAATCCGGATCAAAAGCAAAAAGCTCCGTGTTTTCTCCGACACTGCTTGAAGCGATGCCTTTCATTATAGCCGTACCCATATTTCCTGCGCCGATAAATCCAATTTTAATTTTATCCATAAAAATCACCTAATATTAATAAAATGTAGCAACTTCCTGCTCGGGAGCGTCCGCCGCTTCAAGCGACTGTACATAAAGCACAGGACCTGCGCCCTTGTAGACCTTATGCTTCTGGACCTTTATAACAGCCGTAATTTTCTGCCATTTTTTCGGATCAAAGTCAACAGGCTTATCCCAGACAGCCGCCGCCCAGCAATATTGAATATCCTCAACACAGCAGGTCATTATGTGTCTGCCGAAAGCAAAGGAATTCTCGGGGAACTTCCTGTTTTTCGCCGTAAGTCCTTTGAAGGTCACTGTCTTGCCGTCGTATTTTTCGGGTTCGTCCATGATGTCTCTGTACCAAAGGGCATAATCACGGTCTTCTATGACGATGTGATCGGCTTCAATATCGAACGGCAGAGGGTCTTCAATATCGTCATAAGCGACCTGACCGTCGGTATACTCATAGCATATTTCACTTCTTCGGCTTACTCCCCTGACTATCTTGTGGAACTCCTTAACGTCCATGCTTTTTTCAAAGCGGTTGAACACGGTAAGCTCAGCGATATTGAGCTTATCGACCACAAGACTTCTCATGTTTGCATTGTAAGCCATAAAAGTTGATGCGTCCGCAAAGAACATGACCTGATAAACGCCCCAGTTATCGGGCATATTGGAGAAAAGCTCGCTCACCTGCCACATTCCGTTATACTCGATAATGATTTTTTCCGCTCTTGTTTCGTAAGCGATTCGGGCAAGGTTCGGCACGTTCATCTCGGATTTGTCTTCGATCATCTTCATAGTGAGATTTTTTCCCTTGTTCGGGAATTTCGTGAAATCAAGCTCCTCGATACCCTCCTCAAAAGAAAGTATCAGAGTTTTCTCGCCCGAGTTAAAACGCCTGTCTTCAAGAGTTTCCTGCAAAAAACGGGTCTTGCCGGCTTCAAGAAAACCGAGAAAAAGAAATACGGGGATAGGTTCCTGATTAAAATTAGGCATATTCTTTCTCCTTATTCAATGCAAAAAAGCTTTGCGACAGCTTCCTCGTTAAGCTTTGAGCCGATAACGCAAAGTCTGCCGGTAGTTTCTGCGCTGCCGTAGCGAACATCGGGAGTTCCGGGGATATAGTCAAAGTGAATCCACTTGCCGTCCTCCCCTGCTACGATGCCCTTAGCTCGAAGAACAACGCCGAATTTTTCTTCGTCCGAAAGAGCTTCAAGAGCCGCTGTTACAGCTTCAACGGTATAGGGTCTGGGAGTTTCCGCGCCCCAGCTCGTAAATACTTCGTCTGCATGGTGGTGATGATGATGCTCATGGTCGTGATCGTGACAGCAGCAATGCTCGTCATCGTCGTCATGGTGATGATGCTCGTGGTCGTGGCAGCAGCAATGCTCGTCATCATCATCGTGGTGGTGGTGATGCTCGTGGTCATGGTCGTGACAGCAGCAATGCTCATCGTCCTCATCATGGTGGTGGTGATGCTCGTGATCGTGACAGCAGCAATGCTCATCGTCATCATGGTGGTGGTGATGATGCTCATGCTCGAGCATTTCTTTAAGCTCGCCCTCAAGAGTATTTTTTCTTGTCATGGCTGCTATTATCTGAGAACCGTCAAGCTCGTCCCAATCTGTCGTAACGATAGGAGCGTCTGCATTGAATTTTCTGAGAAGCTCTATTGCTTCGGCGATCTTTTCCTGTGAAAGTCCTGCGGTATGGCTGAGAATGATACAGCTTGCATACTCGATCTGATTATCGAAAAATTCGCCGAAATTCTTCTGATACATCTTACATTTTTTAGCGTCCACAACTGTTGTGAAGCCGTCAAGCTCAACATCGTGAACATCTATATTGCGAACGGCGTTAATAACATCGCTGAGTTTGCCGACGCCCGAAGGTTCGATAAGAATACGGTCGGGCTTGTATTCGTCAAGCACCTTGACAAGAGCCTTTCCGAAGTCGCCCACAAGACTACAGCAAATGCAGCCGGAGTTCATTTCGGTTATCTCGATACCTGCGTCTTTGAGAAAACCGCCGTCAATACCGATCTGTCCGAATTCATTTTCAATAAGAACAAGCTTTTCACCGTTGTAGCCTTCCTTTATGAGCTTCTTTATGAGCGTAGTTTTACCTGCTCCGAGGAAGCCGGAGAAAATTGTAATCTTAGTCATTTGATCCACTTCTTTCAAATTAATAGTGCCGATTTTACGGTATACAATATTTATTATAGCATTTTTTTTGAATAAATGCAATAGCATTTAATTATTTTCTTCAAATTTTCACAAATAACTTCAAGAGATTTTTTATCGAATACCGCAAAGACAAATCAGAGAAAGTAAAATAACGATATCAATAAAAACTTGAAAAAAAGTTAAGCTTATGATATAATAAAAAAAATGCCAAAAGAAAGGTCAATATAGCATGATACCTGATAAGAAAGAACGACTTCTCGACGCTAATGAGCGAAAAATGCTGCCTGTAATACTTACCCTTGCATTGCCTACAATGATAGAACAACTGCTCCAGACAGCGGTGCAGTACATAGATACGGCTATGGTAGGCTCCCTCGGAACTCGCGCGACCGCCGCTGTCGGAGCTACAACTACGGTCAACTGGCTTATCGGAAGTACCGTTTCAGCTCTCGGAGTAGGTCTGCTCGCCGTAATATCACAGGCGATAGGCGCAGGAAAGCCAGACAAAGCAAGAAAAGCGGCAGGTCAGGCAGTAACCCTTGTGCTTATTGCAGGTCTGCTTTTCACGGCTGTCACGGTTTCTCTAAGCGGCGTTATACCTGTGTGGATGAACGTTGCTCCCGAGATCCGCAAGCTTGCTTCGAGGTACTTTCTTATTCTCTACTCCCCTATGCTTTTCAGAACGGCAAGCATAATTTTCGGAACGGTACTTCGCGCTTCGGGCGATACCAAAACTCCCATGCTGGTAGGGATGGGCGTTAATCTGATAAATATTATTCTCAATTTTTTCCTTATTTATTCTACTCGCATTGTCGATGTGTTCGGTAAACAAATAACCGTATACGGAGCAGGCTTCGGTATCGAGGGCGCGGCGGCGGCAAGCGCAGTTTCCTTTGTTTTCGGCGGAATAACCATAACCTGCGTACTTTGGCGGCATAAGAAAATTTCTCCGAAAGGACAGCGGCTTCGTCCCGATATGTCGATACTCAGACCATGCTTCCGAGTTGCGTTTCCGAATATGCTTCAGCGTTTCGCAACGTCGTTGGGATATGTCGCTTTCGCTTCAATGATAAATTCCTTGGGCGAAATATCTACTGCTGCTCATACTATTGCAAACACCGTAGAATTGGCTTTTTACATTCCCGGATACGGTATGCAGACTGCGGCTGCAACTCTCTCGGGCAACGCATGGGGCGAGGGAAATAAGTTGAAGCTCCGTAAACTTTCAAAAACCGTAATACCTCTTGAACTGATTCTTATGGCAGTATCGGGAGGAATGCTCTTTATATTCGCTCCTCAGCTTATGAAAATATTTTCCGACGATAATGAAGTCATTTCACTTGGCGTTACAGTGCTGAGAATGGTTGCAGTCTCAGAACCCTTTTACGGCGTTCCTATAGTTATAGAGGGTATGATGCAGGGAATGGGAAAAACTGCCGCTCCTTTTGTATACAATATAGTCGGAATGTGGGCTGTAAGGATCGTCGGAACATTTATATGCACCCGTTTCATAGGTCTTGGTCTTGTATCCGCATGGGGCTGTATGATAGCTCATAATATGGTACTTTTTGTGCTGTTCACCGTTCACTTCGCTCACCTGAACAAAAAGCAGCTTTCGCCGACCCGTCTGTAACGAAGCGTTCAATATAATCTTTTAAATAACGCAAAAATAATATTATATTACACATTAATGTGTAATATCGTGTATCTACATATTTGTATAAAAGCACAATAATGAATTGACATTTTGAATAAAATATGATAGAATAAAACAAATTAATAATTTATTTTTCATCTGTGCGGAATTATCAAGGAGGAATTTTATGAATATAAGGAAAACTATTTCGGGGATACTCGCTGCGGCTGTTGTGATGACGGGACAGACTTGTTCTCCGATACATTCCAATTCGTTTGCGGCGGCTAATAAAGCCCGCGTATCAGTTCACGACCCGTCAATTTTCAAGGACGAAAGCGGCGAATACTTCATTTTCGGCTCTCATATCGAAGCCGCAAGATCGTCCGATCTGCAAAGCTGGTACAGATTTTCAAACGGCTACGCAGCGACCGATAACGCTCTTTTCGGAAATCTCTCTCAAAATCTTGCAGGCGCGTTCTCATGGGCAGGCGAAAATCTTGAGGACTGCGAAGGCGGCTTCTCCGTATGGGCGCCCGATGTGGTCTACAATCCCGATTACATAAATAAAGACGGTTCAAAAGGCGCATACATGATGTACTTCTGCACAACGTCAACCTATATTCGTTCCGTTATCGCATTCGGAGTATCGCAAAAGCCCGAAGGACCTTACGAGTTTGTAGACACACTGATCTACTCGGGGTTTACGAAAAACGACAGCTACGCCACAAGCTCCACTAAAAATGTCAACAGAAAATATACCTCGACAAACGTTGACGAGCTTATTGCAGGCGGACAGATCACATGGAACGATAGTTGGTTCAGAGGCGACGCATTCAACAATCAGCAATTCCCCAATGCGATCGACCCGACTATTTATTACAGTCCCGACGGAAAAATGTATATGACCTACGGCTCTTGGTCGGGCGGAATTTTTACTCTTGAGATCGACAAAGCTACAGGCAGGGTCATTCACCCGAAAACAGGTAAGACTTCCGACGAACGGCTTGTTGACAGCTATTTCGGAACTAAAATCTCGGGCGGCTACGGCAAATCGGGCGAAGGTCCGTTTATTGAGTATAACGATGAAACAGGCTACTATTATTTATGGGTGACCTACGGCGGACTTACGTCAGAAGGCGGCTATAATATGCGTGTTTTCCGCTCGAAAGCTCCCGAAGGTCCGTATCTCGATGCAGCCGGAAATCCTGCGGTACTCGGCTCAAATTCAAATTTAGACAGCATCGGACTTAAAGTCATGGGAAACTACAAATTCAGCTCGCTCAGCAAAGCGTATATGGCTCCCGGTCACAACTCAGTTCTGAAAGATGATGACGGAAAATGGTATCTTATCAATCACACACGTTTTGACGATGGTTATGAATTTCATGAGGTTCGTGTGCGTTCAATGTACTTCAACAGCGAGGGCTGGCCTGTTGTCGCTCCTTATGAGTACAGCGGCGATGAAATATCCGAAAGCGGCTATAACGTTACCGATATTGTCGGCGATTACGAATTTATCAACCACGGCAGCGATACAAGCAAGACCATTCACAACTACGTCAATATCAAGCTGAATGAGGACGGCACTGTCAGCGGAGATGCATCAGGTACATGGGAGCAGTCAGAGGATTCGGCGCAGGCAAGCTTTGTGATAGGCGGACAGCGGTATGACGGCGTTTTCCTTGCCGCTCAGGACGAAACGGGCAAGGAAAAGAAAGTCATGTCTTTTACCGCAGTCGGCAGCAACAACCAAACGGTCTGGGGCGTTCAGACAAAGGAGTATACGGGAACAGACCGTGACGGACTTGCCGACCATACAAACGCCGACAGCCGCCTTGTTTATAACTCCGACTCCGTATCGGACGGCAGCAGCGTGAAGAATATCGGCGATACGGAGCTTCTCAGCGGCGTATCATACTTTATATCCAACAAAAACAGCGGACTTCTTCTTGAAGTTGAAAACGGACTTACAGCCGACGGAACGAACGTTCAGCAATGGGAGAAAAACGTTGGTCCTCATCACGAATGGCGAATCACAGACCTCGGAAACGGCTACTGCAAGATAGCTCTTATGTCGGACGAATCAATGGCTATTACTGTTGACGGAAACGGTTCTGATGACGGACTTAATATCCTGCTGAAAAAGTATTCGGGAGCAGACAATCAGCAGTTCAAGCTTATCAAAAACGGTTCATACTACGGCATTGTTTCAAAGTGTTCCGATGATACTGCCGGACTTGACGTATATGAATGGAGCGTCAAAAACGGCGGAAATGTCAATCAGTGGAACTACTGGGGCGGAGATTGTCAGCTTTGGAAGATCGCTCCAGTTTATCCTGCGGTAAACGACGGTACATACACGCTCCGCAACGTAAATTCAAGCAAATATGTTTCTGTGTCGGACGGCAATGTTATTCAGGACAGCCGCGCCGATATATGGACATTTAAAAACCTCGGGGACGGTACATACTCGATTACCGATCAAAACGGAAATGCCCTTACGGTTGAAAACGAAAACGGCGATGACGGAAATAATATCTCTGTTTCCGCATATACGGGAGTTGCCGCGCAGAAGTTCTCTATACAATGTAACGAGGACGGGTCGTATTCGGTTCTTTCTGCTGTTTCGGACGGTAGATCATGCCTTGATGTTTATGAAATAAGCTCCGAGGACGGCGCTAATATCTGCCAATGGAATTTCTGGGGCGGCGACGGTCAGAAATTCGTTATCGAACCTGCAAAAATTCCCGAAAAAATCATCGGAGATGTCAATGCAGACGGAAAATTTTCTGTGGCAGACCTCGTTATGGCGGAGAAGTTCCTCCTCGGAAGCAGCAGCGAGCTTACCGATTGGGAAGCCGGCGATCTCTGCAAGGACGGCGTATTCGATACCTTTGACCTCATTGCAATGAGAAAGCTTGTTAAATAAGCGTAATTATTAAAAAAATTATAAAATTGTTCTCATACGGCTTTAAACTCCTATTTAAAGCCTGTGAGAACGATTTCTTGTATAATTATGTAAAATGTTATACATTCAGTTTATATATATTGACGAAAAATATATGGTTTTTTTGTTCACTATTGACTTTTTTTAAAGACTGTGATATAATTTGAAAGTGAACTATACTATTCAATGAAAGGGATTATTTAAATGAATGAAACGGTCTCAATAAAAAAATTGCTTGAGCTGATAATTTCCAAAATATGGCTCGTAATACTGGCAGCTGTTATAGGTGCGGCGGCAGCTTTCGGCGTGTCTAAGTTTATGATGCCTCTGCAATACCAATCGTACACCTCGCTGTTTGTCAAAAGTACCGAAAAGCAGAATATGGCTCCGAATATCAACTCTTATGACATCAATACGGCAAGAAACCTTGCGTCAACTTATATTGTTGTCATGCGTGACGACGCTGTTATGAACGAGCTTTCCTCCGCTCTTATCAAAAAATACGGTATCACGGAAATTTCCAAGTATTTCAATGTAAAAGAAAATAACAGCGGTTCAATGACTATTTCCGCTTCACAGCTCCTTGACTGTATCGTTATGAACGCTGTCGAAGAAACCGAGGTAATAAAAATTACGGCTACAACAAAATCGCCTGAGCTTTCAGCCGATATATGCAATCTTTTGGCAGATATAGCTCCCGAATTTCTTATCAGAGTCGTTGGAGCAGGTTCTGTTGAGGAAATCGGTTCAGCCGATGTGAATCCAAATCCTGTTTCACCTAATATAATGAAAAATACTGCTATCGGACTTCTTCTCGGCATCGTTCTTGCAGTAGCTGTTATATTCCTTATTGACTTTTTCGATAATACAGTCAAAGACAATGATGAACTCTCCAACAGATTCGATAAGCCTATTTTAGGCGAAGTCCAGTTTTTCTCCCATGACAGAAAACACAAAAGAAGAAAAAAGAACGTTTCTTGTGAAGATTATCCCCGCAATACTTTGTTAAATGACGATGTCCCCTTTTATATAACCGAAAGCTACAAGGCAATACGTACAAATCTGACGTTTTCTCTTTCCACATCAGATAAAAAAATAATAGCGGTATCAAGCTCGATGCCCGGCGAGGGTAAGTCCACCACAGCCGCAAACCTCGCTATAGCTCTTGCGCAGACAGACAGCAAGGTACTTCTTATAGACGGAGATCTCAGACGTCCCGTACAGCATAAAACATTTGAAGTAAACAATAAAAACGGTTTGTCAAACATACTCGGAAAAATGAAAAAGATCGAGGATTGTATACAGAAAACTTCTCTCGATAATCTCGATATAATCACATCAGGTCCGAAGCCGCCTAATCCCTCGGAGCTTCTTGCCTCCGCGCAGACTGAAAAGCTTCTTGAAGAAGTCAGCGAAAAGTACGACTACATCATAATAGATACCCCCCCGATAAATGTCGTAAGCGATACCCTCGGCTTGAACAAATATATTGCAGGAGTAATTCTCGTGCTGAGATACGGCGTAACGACATTTGACGAAGTAACCGAATCCATGAAGAATACAGAGCTTTCAGATACGAATATCATGGGCTTTGTGCTTAATGACATAACAAAGAAAAACGGCTCTGCCCACAGCTACAAGTACCATGATAAGTACGCCTATAAATCGGGATACGGCTACGCCTCAATAGTAAGCGACTATGATGCTGAAAAGGAAAAGGCAGAAATGGAAGAATCTGCCGAATCAAGCGATGACGAAAAAGATACGGAAAAGGAGTAATGGTAAATGCTGACAGACTATCATTGCCATATACTTCCGGGAATTGATGACGGCTCGGAAAATACGGAAATGTCTGTTAAAATGCTCGGTCTTCAAAGGCAGCAGGGAGTTGAACGAATCATTGCAACACCCCACTTTTACGCCCACCGAGAAAAAAGTGTAGATAATTTCTTGAAAAAAAGAGATAATTCATATAAAAAACTGATCGGCTCGGAAGTCGATCTGACAAATGTTTTCCTTGGGGCGGAAATTTCTATCGAAAAGGGAATTTCGGAGCTTGACGGCATTGAAAAGCTTGCTGTCGAGGGAACTGATCTTATTCTTCTGGAATTTCCATATACGGGGTTTAAAGACTGGATGCCGGAGGAAGTGCATAATATCGCCTGCGAATTCAGACTTGTTCCCATAATAGCTCATTTGCACCGATATGTCTCGATCTTCAGCAAAGAGGAAATGGAAGCAGTGCTTCGAATGAAAGCGATATTTCAGATAAACAATGAAGCTTTTGCAGGATTCAGGGAGAAAAAATTTGCTGCAAAGCTCATAAAAAACGGTGTCAGGTACGTTTTCGGCAGCGATTGCCACAATATCGCAGTCAGAAGTCCGAATTTTGATATTCTGAAAAAGGAATTCAGAAAGAAGCCTGAAATTATCGAAGCGTCTGACAATATTTATGAAAAGCATATATTATAGTAACCCTGCTTGAAAACCAAACAAGTTCACTGATAAAAATTTCCCATAGCAGCGTTGTCGTCGTCACCGTGCGACAGCACGCTTTCCTCCTCCGCCTTGCTATGAAAAATTTTTATTCAGTTCCTTTTGTC
>JAGAQC010000075.1 GCA_017622925.1 Ruminococcus sp. | reverse complement strand
GGCACGTCATCTGCTTGCATATTTTCTGTCATATTACACAAAAACTCCTTGCCATACACAAAGTATGCCTGTGTCGTTTTTATGCAATCTGACAAAAAATCTGACTGCGCATCTGACGCACCATATTTAATCAGTGATTCCTTAAAAAATGCACCTTGTGAGCATCTCACGGGGTGCATTTTATACTGTAGCCGCCCGTTTTGGTATGTATCCACAAAAAAACGTATTATTTTTATACCATTTGCATAATATTTAAAATTTACCTTGACATTTCAACTGCAATTTGATATAATATAATTTAGAGGAAAAAGGGCTTGTAGCTCAGCTGGGAGAGTGCTGCGTTCGCATCGCAGAGGCCGAGGGTTCGATCCCCTTCAAGTCCACCAATCAAAAATTTGTTTCATTCAAGCCGAAACTGAGTAGCTTAACACAGTTTCGGCTTGATTTATAATCAGATGAAGATATGATTATACAAAGAACCATGATATAAGTTTATTTCAATAAGTTTGCATAATTATATAAAAAATTTATGAAAATATTCTGTGATAATCTTTTTGACATTGTTGTCTTAAAGTATTATTTCAGCTTATAAAGTTAAATTTTTCTTGACAATTATGCGAATTTAGTGTTATAATATACCTGATAGACATTAGACTTCCCGATTTTCGAGGAGGTCTATTAAAATTCGGAGAAAAACAGATGAAAAAGAACAAAGGCTTAGGCAAGTTTGTACTTGCGCTTACGATTATAATGGGCGGACTTACAATTCTGCTGCTTTTCATTCAAAGCAAGCAGAACAAAAACAACAACTACATTACCATTGACCCCGAGACAATGAACCTTATACAGCTCGAACCGCCGAGAGAGGGCGACCCTATCGCCATAGTGGACACTACTCTCGGGGAATTTCGTTTTGTGCTGTACCCTGAGCAGTCCCCAAACGCCGTGAAGAATTTTGTTGAACTTGCGGAAAGCGGCTACTATGACGGCACATACGTGTTCAATTCCGACAGCGGAGCATATTCGGCAGCCGGCAGCAAGCTCAAAAACGGCGAGATGCCCGAGGGCTACGACATGGGACGGGAGCTTGTGGAACGTGAGCTTCATCAGGACTTGTGGCCCTTTAAGGGAGCTGTTTGCAGTCTGAACACAACTATCGACCGTACCTTTAAAGAAAAGGTGTTCGGCGGCGGAACGTACTTCAACGGCAGTCGTTTTGCGATACTGAACACTATCGAGTTTGACGAGGAAACAAAAAAGCGGCTTTTGGAGGTCTCGGATAACGAGAAGCTCGGACAGGCTTTCATCGACCACGGCGGCATACCTAATTTTTCCCAGCAGCTTACGGTTATCGGTCAGACCTACGAGGGACTTGACGTAGTTGAGGCTTTGGCTAACCTTGAAACGGATACAAACGGCGTTTATAAAATCCCCAAAGAAGATATTATGATAAATTCCGTTGTTATTTCTAATTATAAGGAGTAAAATTAACCTTTTTTACATCATTTGGCATTGCCGTATCATCTATATTTACCAAAAATTCGCAAAAACTATTTACAAACAGCCGATAATGATGTATAATTAATTGTTGAACAATATAAAGCAGCAATTGAAACCTGCAATAACAGTGAGGTAATCATTATGAATAAAAAAATATTAACGCTGATCTTGTGCGGGATCACAGCGGCTTCTGCGTTTACTGCGTGCGGCAAGGAGATCGACCCGTCGTCAGGCAGTTCAGGCTCGGATTCTTCCGTGTCTGCGCCTGCTGAAAACGTTGAGATCGCAAACTACACCGCTCCTCAGAACGGCGATACGATAATCGAAATGACAATTAAGGACTACGGTACTGTAAAATTCCGCCTTTTCCCAGAATATGCGGAAACGGGCGTTGATAACTTCGTAAAGCTTGCGGAAAGCGGCTACTATGACGGTTTGACTTTCCACCGCATTATCAAGGATTTTATGATACAGGGCGGCGACCCGAACGGCGACGGCACAGGCGGAGCGTCCACATGGGGCGGCGAATTTGACGGCGGCACAGATCCGCACCTTATCCACGTTTCGGGAGCTTTGGCATACGCTAACTCAGGCTCGACCGCTACAAACGGCAGCCAGTTCTATATCGTAACGGGCGAACAGAATATCACCGACGACGATTTCACGCTCTATGAAAGCAGAGGTATCAGCTTTACCGACAATCAGAAAGCCATTTATAAGCAGGTGGGCGGAACTCCGTTCCTTGACGGAAACTACACCGTTTTCGGACAGGTCATAGACGGTCTTGACGTTGTGTACAGAGTTCAGTACGCCGCTACGGACGCTAACGACAAGCCTATGCTTGATGACGTTGTTATCGAGTCCGTTAAGGTATCAAAGTATAACGGCGAGGAAATAAAGTGGTATATAAGCGATTACGATTATGACGACCCTGCGGACGATACTCCCATAAACTTTACAGCTCCCGAGGAGGGCGACGATATAGTCGTTATGGATATTAAGGACTACGGCGAAGTAAAGTTCCGACTTTTCCCCGAATATGCGCCAAAGGGCGTTGAAAACTTCGTAGAGCTTGCAAAAAGCGGCTACTATGACGGTCTGACATTCCACCGCATTATCAACGATTTCATGATACAGGGCGGCGACCCTCTCGGCAACGGCATGGGCGGCGAATCCACATGGGGCGGACAGTTTGACGGCGGCACGTACTACAACCTTGTTCATGCGGCAGGCGCAGTAGCTTACGCTAATTCAGGCGCAACGTCAACCAACGGCAGTCAGTTCTATATCGTAACAGGCGAGGTTTTCGACGACGCAGCCTATGAAAGCCTTGAAGCGAGCGGCTATTCGGTAAGAAACGGCGCAAAGGAGACCTACAGCACCGTAGGCGGCGCGCCCCACCTTGACGGCGGCTATACCGTATTCGGTCAGGTAATTGACGGACTCGATATAGTATTCGATATACAGAGCGTTGAAACGGACGCTAACAGCAAGCCCCTTGACGATGTTATCATCAACTCCGTAAAGATAGAGAAATACGACGGCAGCGACTTGAAATGGTATATTTCCGACTACGATAAAAAAGACAGCTCAGACGATTCCGATGAAACAGAAACAGAGCCTTCCGAGGATAATACAGAAACAGAAGAAACCACCTCAGAGGGAGAAGAAGCAGAGCCTACAACTGCGGCTGAATAATACTGCTTCAGATAAATTGCATTCAGGTCTGCCCAAATATCATTTAAGCTGGTATTGGGCGGCTTTATTGCAGCAAAATTAAGGAGAGAATTTAGTTGGATAAGTTTGTGATAAAGGGCGGTCGCCGCCTTACGGGCGAGGTAACGATCAGCGGAGCGAAAAACGCCGCTGTTGCGATACTTCCCGCAGTCATACTGTCGGACGAACCATGTATTATTGAAAACGTACCGTCTATAAGCGATGTAAACATATGTCTGCGAATTTTAAAGGAAATGGGTGTCGGCGTCATGCCGATGGGAAAAGACACCTATAAGATAGACCCCACTTCTATACGGAATTTTGTAGTCCCCTATGAAACGGCAAGAAAAATGAGGGCATCGTATTATTTTCTCGGCGCGCTCCTCGGACGCTTCAACAAGGCGAGAGTTTCAATGCCGGGCGGCTGTCCTCTCGGAGCAAGACCTATCGACCAGCATCTGAAAGCGTTTGCGGCTCTCGGAGCAGAGTACAACCTCAGTCAGGGCATGATAGACCTGAAAGCGACGAAGCTTCGGGGAAATCAGATATTCTTTGACGTTGTAACGGTAGGAGCTACAATGAACGCAATGCTTGCCGCTGTCAAGGCAGAGGGACTTACGGTGATCGAAAATGCCGCCAAAGAGCCTCATATCGTTGATCTGGCGAACTTCCTCAATACTATGGGCGCAAATATCATGGGCGCAGGTACGGACGTTATCAAGATACGAGGCGTTCAGAAGCTTCACGGCGCGACTTACTCGGTCATACCCGACCAGATAGAAGCAGGTACATTTATGGCAGCGGTCGCCGCTACAAAGGGCGACGTGCTTATAAAGAACGTTATCCCGAAGCACCTTGAATCCATTACAAAGAAAATGGAAAAGATAGGCGTAAATATAGAGCAGTTCGATGACAGCATACGAGTATGGGTAGACGGACCGCTTGTCAAGGCGAACATAAAAACTGCGCCGCACCCGGGTTTTCCGACAGATATGCAGTCTCAGATAGCGACCCTGCTTACTTTAGCGGAGGGGACAAGCATTATCACGGAAAATATATGGGAACAGCGATTCGGCTATGTGGACGAACTCAGACGTATGGGCGCGGATATTACGGTAAACGGCAAAGTTGCCCTTATCGAGGGTACGGGCAAGCTTATGGGCGCTCCCGTAAAGGCGTGCGACCTCAGAGCAGGCGCGGCTCTTATAATCGCAGGACTTGCGGCGTCGGGAGTTACCGAGATAGAGGATATTTTTCATATTGAACGAGGTTACGACTGCATGGAGGGCAAGCTCCGTCAGCTCGGCGCAGATATAGAAAAGGTCAGCATTCCCGATTCAAAGTCGGAGAAAAATCCCGAACACGGAAAGGCTGCCGTTTAAGCTTTTTAGCTGGGGGACTCTGGCTAACCGCCCCGTACCCTCTGTCACTTCGTGACATCTCCCTACACTGTAGGGAGTCACCCCTGCACCCCCTGCCAAAGGGGTGACCCCTTTGGAATCTCTGTTGTCGTGAATTGGACTGTAGTAATCCTCGAATTAGTTCGATGCTGTTAGTCTCCATGATTACTACAGTCCAATTCACGAGAATGGACACCAAGAGTTACCTTTTTAACAGAAAGTAAAGGGAAACAAAATCCTCAGCATAAAGCTTATAAAGCAACAAAATTCCTTGATAAAATTTTATCCCACCATGCAGATATGGTGGGATATTTTTATTTTGCATTTCCTATTTTCTCGCCGTATTTTACGGTAGTTTCGATGCCGTTTCGGGAATTTTCGAGAATATCGTTATCAACGGTCACACGGTCTTTCTCGAAAAGCAGAACAACGGTAGAACCGCCGTATCTGAACATACCCTTTTCGTCGCCCTTGCGGAAACGGCGGAGCTTCCTGTTGCATATTTTCCCCACGAGCATCGCCCCGACTTCAACGTGAACAACGTCCCCGAAATTCTCGGTGTGAAGCACGGTATATTCACGGCTGTTCCGCTTGTAAATGTTATAACGCCCGAGAGCAATGGGATTTACGGTATGCAGTTCGCCTTTTATAAAGACGCTTTCGGACTTCACGCCGCCGTCAATAAAGCAATATCGGTGATAATCGTCCACGCAAAGACGGAATATCATGCACAGACCGCCGCTGTAATGCCGAGCCAAGTTATGATCATTCAGCAAGTCGGCAATGCTGTACAGCGAACCCTTTATCTCAAAAAGGCTTTTTTCGGAAACGGGATAGACCGTCAGCTTTGAGTCGCAGGGACTTATCAGCTCATTCGCACCGCTCGGGATAGGACGTGCCGAGGGTTTTATTTTTCGTGTGAAAAATTCATTGAAGCTTCGGTAGTTCTGCTCACGGTACTGCCGCATATCAATGCGGTTACGGCGTATAAACGGCTTTATAAGCGGTATCGAAAGGGTTGAATCCATAAATTTCCCTGCAAGCTCCGATATGAGCGGCAAGGTGAGGACTTTCAGCAGAAGCCGTCCGAAAATCGTCCCGTAAAGAACGCGCAGAACCTTGCCTTGACCCGAATTTTCGGGAATTATCCTGCCGTTTCTGTCTTTTATCATAGTTATACCTGCTTTGCGTTTACAAGCATAAGCTTGATGCGGTTTTCCTGATTTACCCGTGTCGCGCCGGGGTCGTAGTCGATAGCGACAATGTTGGCGTTGGGATTATCGTCCTTTATAGCCCGTGACATTCCCTTAGCCACGATATGATTAGGCAGGCAGCCGAACGGTTGAGCGCATATAATATTTTCCACGCCCGACTGCGCCAACGCCGCCATTTCAGCAGGAATAAGCCAACCCTCGCCCATAACAACGCCCTGATTTATGTACTTGTCAGCCAATTCGCGGAGATGCTCGAAATCATGGAGCGGCTCGAATTTGCCGTTCTTTTTCATGATCTTGATAAGCTCTTTCTGTTTTGAGTAAATGAGCTTGTAGCCGAGTTTGAACACGGCGGTGGTGAGGGTCTTGCTGTCATAAAGCTTAGCGTCATTGAAAGTTCCTGCCGCACAGTACATTACAAATTCAAGAAGCGACGGCACAACAGGCTCGCAGCCCTCGGAGATCAGGAAATCCTCAAGGTGATTGTTTGCAAGGGGCGAATATTTTACATAAATTTCGCCGACTATGCCCACCTTTATCTTTTTTTCGCCTGAAAGCTTTATTGCGCCGAAGTCGTCCAGTATTTCCGTGTAAAGCTGCTTTGTATGGGTATATCTGCCGCTGTCCGTGCGGAAAATCTCCCCGAGAGCGTCCTGCCACTTATCGAGGACGGCTTTGGACTCGCCCTTTTTGACCTCGTATGCGCGGCACTTGTTATAGCAGGTCATGAGCAGATCGCCGTAGAGGACTGCATACATCATCTTGAAAAACATTGACGCGGTTATTTTGAAGCCGCTGTCCTTTTCAAGTCCGCTGAAATTGAGCGAAACCACGGGAACTTGCGGAAAATTCCTGTTTACCGCCTTTCTGAGCAGATGTATATAGTTGGACGCGCGGCAGCCGCCGCCTGTCTGAGTAATAAGCAGAGCAGTTTTGTCGGGATCGTATTTGCCGCTTTTGAGCGCGTCCATGAACTGTCCGATAACGAGCAGAGCAGGGTAACAAGCATCGTTGTGGACGTTTTTCAGTCCCTCGTCAACAACGGCTCTCGAATCGTTCTGAAGCAGCTCCATATGGTAGCCCTTGCTTTCAAAGATTGCGATAAGAAGCTTGAAATGTATCGGCAGCATATCCGGCACAAGTATAGTGTGAGTAGGTATCATTTCTTCGGTAAATTTTGCGTATTCCGCCATAATAACCTCCTTATAAGATGATGTCAGGGGACTCTGTCCCCCGACACCCCCTGCCAAAGGGGTGACCCCTTTGGAATCTCTGTTGTCGTGAATTGGGCTGTAAAAATCCCCCAATTAATACAGTACTTTAGTATCCATGATTTTCACAGTCCAATTCACGAGAATGGACGCCAAAAGTTACCTCTTTAACAGAAAGTATAGGGAAAAAGATTTCCTGTATTATTTATGTGGAAGCTTAGTCGCCCATTGCGGCGGCGAGACTTCGCAGTCTTATTCGTGCCGCGCCAAGATTATTTATTTCGTCGATTTTAAGCTGAGTGTACAGTTTTCCGGAGCTTTCGAGGATATTACGCACCTCGTCGCCGGTCACGGCGTCAATACCGCAGCCGAATGAAACAAGCTGAATAAGCTGCATATCGGGCTGGGTCGTCACGTATTTAGCCGCGCGGTAAAGTCTTGAATGGTAAGTCCATTGGTTAAGAACGCCCAGCTTCGGCGTATGAGCGAGCTGCGCAACGCTGTCCTCGGTGACTACAGCCATTCCGAGACTTGTAATAAGCTTGTGAATGCCGTGGTTTATTTCACGGTCGATATGGTAGGGACGTCCTGCAAGTACGATAATTTTACGCTTTTCCGCCCGTGCCTGAGCGATTATTTCGGCAGCCTTTCGTGAAATATCCGCCTGATGACCGTAGTACGCCTCGTAAGCCTTATCCACGGCGGCGGCTATTTTTCCGTTTATATTGTAATGCTTCAGGGTCTGCTTCATAACGCGGATAACGTTTTTGCGGTTGTTGATGTCCATATAGGGGTGGCGGAAATTTTCTCCGTTCAGTCGGGGATTGTTCGCCGTCAGAAGCTCGGGATAATAGGCTACAACAGGGCAGTTGAAGTGGTTATCGCTGTCTCCCTCGTCGATGTTGTAGCTCATACACGGATAGAAAATGAAGTCAACGCCCTTGTCAAGCAGGTTTTCAACATGACCGTGAGTAAGCTTTGCAGGGTAGCACACGGTATCGGAGGGTATCGTATGCTGTCCGAGGTAGTACATATCACGGGAGCTTTCCTCGCTTATGACCGTTTCAAAGCCAAGCTCCGTGAAGAAAGCGTGCCAGAACGGAAGCTGCTCGTAAAAGCTGAGAGCAAGCGGCAGACCGACTTTTCCTATGGGGCGTTTAGGCTGAGGGGCGGTTTTAATAGCGAGAATGCTGTTATATTTATATTCATAGAGATTGGGAACTTTGTTAGTTTTCGCCTTGCCGCTGCCTTTTTCGCAGCGATTGCCCGAAATAAAGTTCCTGCCCTTGCCGAAATTGATTATATTAAGCTGACAATTTGCCGTACAGCCTCCGCATTTTGCGGACTTCGAGGTGTACGAGAAGTTTTTCAGTTCTTCAAGGGAAATCAGCTTAGACGTTCCCTCAGAACGCTCCTTTGCGTACAGAGCGCACCCGAAAGCTCCCATAAGTCCCGAAATGGCAGGACGAATAACGTTTCTGCCGAGTTCCTTTTCAAACGAACGGAGTACGGCGTCGTTGAGGAACGTTCCGCCCTGAACGACAATATTTTTGCCCAGTTCGTCGGGGGAATTTGCGCGAATTACCTTATAAATGGCGTTTTTGATTATGGAGGAGGACAGTCCTGCCGAAATATCCTCAACGGTCGCGCCGTCCTTCTGAGCCTGTTTAACGGAGCTGTTCATGAATACGGTACATCTCGAACCGAGGTCAACGGGGTGTTCGGCGAACAGTCCAAGACGGGAAAACTCGGCAATATCGTACCCGAGAGCCATTGCAAATGTCTGTATGAACGAGCCGCAGCCCGAAGAACACGCCTCGTTCAGCATAATGCTGTCGATGCTGTGATTTTTTATCTTAAAGCACTTGATGTCTTGTCCGCCTATGTCGATAATGAAATCGACCTCGGGACAGAAATAAGACGCCGCCTTAAAGTGCGCCACAGTCTCGACAATGCCGAAATCAACGGAAAGTCCCGCCATAATAAGGTCTTCGCCGTAGCCAGTGACAGCCGAGCCTTTTATCGTGATATTCGGGTTCATGGACTCGCGGATTATTTTCACCTGAGCGGCAATCTTATCGAGTGGCTGTCCCTGATTGGAGGAATAGTGGTGGTAGAGGATACGTCCGTCCTCCGTGATAAGCACAAGCTTAGTCGTGGTAGAGCCTGCGTCTATTCCGAGGTACGCGTCGCCCTCGTATGTACGTATATCCGCATAGCCCAAATCGAATTTCTTGTGACGTTCAACGAACTCGTCATACTCGGCTTTTGAGGAGAACAGCGGTTCGCCCGTAACGATATTGTCGGCGGCTTTGGCGTTTTTCACCTTTGAAATAAGGTCGTCCGTGGTAAGACGTTCGCCGAGCTGAGCGGCATGGAGAGCGCAGCCGTAAGCCACGAAAACAGGTCCGTCCTCGGGAAAGACCGCGTTGCTTTCGTCAAGTCCGAGAGTTTTCACAAAAGCTTTTTTAAGTCCCTTGAGAAAATGCAGAGGACCGCCCAAAAACAGCACTTTTCCCTCGATAGTGCGCCCCTGAGCAAGTCCCGAAACAGTCTGATCGACAACAGCCTGAAAGATGCTTGCGGCAACGTCCTCGCGCATAGCTCCCTGATTGAGCAGCGGCTGAACGTCCGATTTTGCGAAAACTCCGCAGCGTGAGGCTATGGGGTAGGTTTTCTGCGCTTTCAGGGAAAGTTCGTCCAACTGGTCGGCGGTGATACCGAGGAGGGTCGCCATTTGGTCGATAAACGCGCCTGTTCCGCCTGCGCACGAGCCGTTCATACGCTGTTCGACGCCGCCTGTAAGGAAAATTATTTTAGCGTCCTCGCCGCCAAGTTCGATTACAGCGTCTGCGTCGGGGACTTTTTCCCTTACCGCAAGAAACGCTGCGTGGACTTCCTGCACAAAGGGAAGTCCTGCGGAATTTGCAAGTCCGAGACCTGCCGAGCCTGTGATACATACGGAAAATTCCTCGTTGGGGAAAGCGTCCCTGATAAGAATGAGCTGTTCTGCGACCGTTTCCCTGACCTTTGAGAAATGCCGCTGATAACGTGAATATATAATATTTTTGGAAGTATCGGCAATAACCGTCTTTACGGTAGTAGAGCCGACGTCTATTCCGAGAGAATAACTATTTGCCATAAAATGCCTCTTACTATGAAAATTGAATTATATTGCCGCTGTTGTATAAAGCGCGTATATAATTATTATACACTATTTTGTCGGAAATGTAAAGAAAAAAATTCTTCCTGCAAATACAAAGTGTAGGGGACGGCGCCTTCGACGTCCCGTTTTCGGACTGTAAACGTCACCCCATTTCGGGACGTCGTGGGCGCCGTCCCCTACAAAATTTACTTGCCTACTAAAATTTTACACATACATTCTTCTTCATATCCATAAAAACAAGGAGGGATATTGTCCCTCCTTGTTCTACCTGCTTATGAAACTAATATTTTTCTTATCATTATCATGTCGAATACGTCTGTCACGCCGTCGCCTGTAAGGTCGGCAGCTTTAAGCTGTTCGTCGGAAAGATTTACCATGCCGAGGATATGCCTTTGCAGCAAAATGCCGTCCGCTACGGTAATACTGCCGTCGCCGTTAAGATCGCCGCTGAAACTCGGAGCGGCGGCGGCTTTTGAAGTCACCATGAAGCTCTTTCCGATAAGTGGGTAGACCTTGCCGCTTGAATCCTCCGCTTCTACCTTGTAAACGTAGGTGTCGGGTTCGAGCTTATTGAAAAGCATCTTGCTGTCGAACTCCCCCGAAAGGTCGTATTTCAGGGCGTTGGGCGAAGTCTCGTGAACGTACACGGGGATAGCTCCGTCCGCCTTGTAAATACCGCCCGTGAACCGTGTTATAGGCAGATTCGATGTAATTACGCCGCCGACCTCAAACGCAGTCCCTTGAACTATTTCGCCGTTGGGAACGAGTTCCCCCGAGATAGTCATATTCGATCCAATATCGTCCTTGCGTTTGATATACTTCATGGAGCAGTAACCCGATACGCCGTCGGATTCAATGTGCGCCCAGTTTCCGTCCGCTTTGGTGACGGTAAACTCGCTGTCGGGGTAAAGCCTTCCGACTGACGGAAAATCCGAGCCGTGACCGCTTCGCACATTGAGGTAAGTCTCGATGTTTTGAGTGACGTAAGTTCCTGCATAGTCCTCCGTACAGAAGCAGTTATCCTCGGGCTGTTCTGTTTCGTAGGCGAAGTAGGTGAGGGGGTCGTAGTACATAATATCAGGCCAGCCGCCCGTAAGCGTGTCGCATATGCCGAAGTGGAGATGATTGCCGTGAGAATTTCCCGTATTTCCGACATGTCCGATCACTTCGCCTGCGGAAACGGTCTGACCGGGCGAAACGTTAGCGTAAGAGCAATGAGCGTAGAATGTGTAGACGTTAAGTGCCTCGTGACGCAGGATAATGAGGATACCGTAATCGTCCATCCAGCCTGCCGAAACGCATACGCCGCCTATGGGAGCGTAGATGTTGGCGTTATAGTCGGCAGGAATGTCGATAGCGTTGTGACCTGCGTAGATGTTGCCCGTGTTCCTGTTAGGGTCGAAGTAGGTCGTTACCTCGCTGTAATCCGAATCTAAGGGCCACTGAGCCGCAACAGCCGCATTTGCGGATATTCCGCCGTTAAACCCGAGAGGCACGACGGATAATGATAAAATAGGAACGAAAAAACGGGCAAGGGCTTTTTTGAATATCATAATGATCATACCTCCATATTAAATTATATTATATTACTAAAGCAACGCCATACAAAATCGTGCGGCGTTGTCTTTTCGGCTTACTTTTTCAGCTTATCGAAAATACCTCCGATCTTATCTCCGAGGTCGTCGAAGCTGACTTTAGCTTTAACTCCGCTGATTATCTTTTCGATCTGATCGTCGGGAAGATCCACGCCGATAACGCTTTCAACAGCCTTGACGGGACTTTCCTTGAATTTTTTACCGAACTCCTTGTCGTCCTTGACTTTGGAAACGAGTTCCTCGATTTTTTCCTTAATATCCATAAAAAATCTCCTTTACTGAATTTTGTTAATCTCCTCTAATATTATTTTAGCATATCAAAACATAAAAATCAAGGGGGATATTCAATAAAAATTAAAGAAATTTTTACGAAATATTAACACATTTTTAGTATATTTTGTATAGCTTGTCCCATTTTGCGGCTGCGAACAAAAAAACAGGACGACCGAGCCGCCCTGTTTTATAGTTTTTTGAATTAATCAATATCCCTGTGGTGTTCCTGCAAGGATTTGACCTCGATGTGATGATTGTGCTTTATAGCCTTTATACCCTCAAGGCTCGCCTTAGCCGCCGCCATTGTGGTAATATAGGGAATACGATGCTTTATAGCCGCCTTGCGGATATAGCTGTCATCGTGGATAGACGTTTTGCCGGCAGGAGTGTTGATGATAAGCTGAATTTCGCCGTTTGCGATCTCGTCTGCAATGTTGGGTCTGCCCTCGTATATCTTGAAGATACGCTCGCAGGGGATACCCTCCTGTACGAGAAGCTTATAGCATTTGTGGGTAGCAAGAACACGGAAGCCCAGTTCGCTGAAGCCCTTTGCGATTTCCACCAGTTCGGGCTTGTCTCTGTCGCAGATACTGAGAAGTACCGTTCCGCTGTCGGGGAGGGGATTCTTGGTAGCCTCCTGAGCCTTGTAGTAAGCCTCGCCGAATGATTTTGAAATTCCCAGAACTTCGCCCGTAGACCTCATCTCAGGACCGAGTACGGGGTCTACCTCTTGGAACATATTGAACGGGAAAACAGCTTCCTTTACGCCGTAATGATTTATGCGGCGGTCTTTAAGCTCGGGAACAGGCGACGGATTGCCTGTAAGGGAAGATGTGATTATTTCCGTGGCAATGCGAACCATGTTGATGTCGCAAACCTTTGAAACAAGGGGAACTGTTCTTGAAGCTCTCGGATTTGCCTCCAAAACGTAGACCGTATCGCCCTCGATAGCGTACTGCATGTTCATAAGACCGCATACGTTCATTTCCACGGCAATTTTTCTTGTGTATTCCTTGATAGTCTCGACCTGCTTTTCGGTGAGATTCTTTGAGGGGAGAATACATGCGGAATCGCCCGAATGTACGCCTGCAAGCTCGATATGCTCCATAACGGCAGGCACAAAGCAGTTTTTGCCGTCGGAAATTGCGTCCGCCTCGCACTCTGTGGCATGATTGAGGAAACGGTCGATAAGGATAGGTCTGTCGGGAGTTACGCCGACTGCCGCGTCCATATATATCTTCATCATTTCGTCGTCGTGAACTATCTCCATGCCGCGTCCGCCGAGAACGTAAGAGGGACGTACCATTACGGGATAGCCGATACGGTTTGCTATTTCGATAGCTTCGTCCGCATTTACAGCCATTCCCGCTTCGGGCATGGGAATACCCAGTTTGTCCATCATAGCGCGGAAGTGATCTCTGTCCTCTGCAAGGTCGATAGTCTCGGGGGTCGTTCCGAGGATATTTACGCCGTATTTTTTAAGGTCGTTGGCAAGATTAAGGGGCGTCTGACCGCCGAACTGCGCGATAACGCCGACAGGCTTTTCCTTTTCGTGGATAGCGAGAACGTCCTCCAAAGTAAGCGGCTCGAAATAGAGCTTATCGGAGGTATCATAGTCGGTGGAAACAGTTTCGGGGTTGCAGTTTACAATTATCGACTCAAAGCCGAGCTTTTTCAGCGCAAGAGCCGCATGAACGCAGCAGTAGTCGAACTCGATGCCCTGTCCTATTCTGTTCGGACCGCCGCCGAGTATCATTATTTTCGGTCTGTCGGTATTTGAGGGACTGCTGTCCTTGTCGAGGTGATAGGTGCTGTAGTAGTAAGCCGCATTCTGTGTGCCGCTTACGTGAACGCCCTCCCACGCTTCGCAGATACCGAAGCCGATACGGGCGTTTCTGATCTCCTCCTCGGTAACGTCAAGGAGCATGCTGAGGTAACGGTCGCTGAATCCGTCGAGCTTAGCCTGTTTCAGCACGTCCTTTTCGGGAACGCTGCCCTTACCGGAGAGGAGTTTTTCCTCCTCCTGAACCAATTCAAGCATCTGTTCGAGGAAGTAACGCTTTATCTTTGTAAGCTCGAAAATTTCCTCGATAGAAGCTCCCTTTCTGAGAGCCTCGTATATAATGAACTGTCTCTCGCTTGTGGGGTATTTAAGCTGATCGAGAAGCTCGTCCTTTGTCATATTGTGGAAGTTTTTGGCGAATCCGAGGCCGTAGCGACCTGTTTCAAGGCTTCGTATCGCTTTCTGGAAAGCCTCCTTGTAGGTCTTGCCGATGCTCATTACTTCGCCGACCGCGCGCATCTGAGTGCCGAGCTTGTCCTCAGCTCCCTTGAATTTTTCAAACGCCCAGCGAGCGAACTTGATAACGACATAATCGCCGTCGGGAACGTATTTATCGAGAGTGCCGTACTTTCCGCAGGGTATCTCGTCAAGGGTCAGACCGCATGCAAGCATAGCCGAAACAAGAGCGATCGGGAAGCCTGTCGCCTTTGAAGCGAGCGCGGAGGAACGGGAGGTTCTGGGGTTTATCTCGATAACGACAATACGTCCGCTTTCGGGGTCGCGTGCAAACTGACAGTTACAGCCGCCGATGACTTCTATAGACTCGATGATTTTGTAGGACATTTCCTGAAGCTGTTTCTGAACGTCCTCGGGGATAGTCAGCATAGGCGCAGAGCAGAAGGAATCGCCTGTGTGAACGCCTATTGGGTCGATATTTTCAATAAAGCAGACGGTAATCTTGTTGTTTGCGGCGTCCCTTACGACCTCCAGTTCAAGCTCCTCCCAGCCGAAGATACATTCCTCGACAAGAACCTGTCCGACAAGTGAAGCCTGCAAGCCTCTTTCGCAAACGACTTTAAGCTCGTCAACGTTGTAAACCATGCCGCCGCCTGCGCCGCCCATTGTATAGGCAGGACGGAGAACGACAGGATATTTGAGAGTTTCGGCAATTTTCACGGCTTCGTCAACGGAGTATGCGACCTCGCTCTTAGGCATTCCGATTCCGAGAGCCGACATAGCGTTCTTGAACTCGATACGGTCCTCTCCTCTTTCGATAGCGTCAACCTGAACGCCGATAACTCTTACGCCGTATTTTTCGAGAATGCCTGCCTTGTCAAGCTCCGAGCAGAGGTTAAGTCCCGATTGTCCGCCGAGGTTCGGAAGAAGCGCGTCGGGACGTTCTTTTTCGATTATCTGCGTAAGTCTGTCAAGGTTAAGCGGCTCGATGTAGGTAGTATCCGCAACGTCGGGATCGGTCATGATCGTAGCCGGATTTGAGTTTACAAGCACGATCTCGTATCCCAAATTCCTGAGCGCCTTGCACGCCTGTGTACCCGAATAATCAAATTCGCACGCCTGACCTATGATTATAGGTCCTGAGCCGATTATCATGATCTTGTTGATATCCTGTATTTTTGGCATATTTTATCTCCTGACCCGTGCCGTCAGCACGATATATTCTTGGAACGTTTCGGGAACATAGAAACGATTCCATTAAAGCAGAACTGAAAAGCTCCTAAGAGCCTGTTTAATATCTCGGCGTGTGCGGATTTTCGAGCATAAATTTGTCGAGTACAAGGCGAAAAAGCGAAAGCATACTTGATGTATGGTGAGCTTTTTCAACGCAGTGATCGGCAGATTTTGCCGAAAAGACGTGCGCGAAGAGATATTCAACAGGCTCTAAAACTCTACCTTATATCATATCACAAATTTACCCAAAAAGCAAGAATAAATTTTAAATTTCATCAAATTTTTATTTCCGATACGTTCCAAATACTAAGCAAGTATATTCAATTGCACACAACGCACAAAAAACGCAGAGAATATCCCTGCGTTTTTGACATATCATACAATTTTAACTGCCGTTTCGAGAGCAATTTCCATCATATCGCGGAAAGAGGTCTGACGTTCCTCAGCAGTCGTGGATTCGCCTTTCAGCGGACAGTCGGAAACAGTCAGAATGCACAAAGCGTTTTTCCCTGCGCGGGCGGCGTTCATGTACAATGCGGCAGACTCCATTTCAATTGCGAGAACCCCCATTTTCTGCCACTCCGCAAGGCTGTTCGCGTCGTCGTAGAAAGTGTCCGAGGATAAAATATTGCCTGCATGGAAAGCGCAGTTCCTTTCTTCCGCCGACTTCACCGCCGCCGAAATCAGTTTCCACGAGGCGGTGGGAGCGTATGTGCCGGGCAGACGGTACTGCGCCGCATAATTCGAGTTGGTGCTTGCGCTTACGCCGATAATAACGTCGCGGAGGTTCACATTATTTGCGATAGCTCCTGCCGTACCAACTCTTATGATGTTTTCAACGCCGTATTCGTTAAACAGCTCGCAGGAATATATCCCGATAGACGGCATGCCCATTCCGCTGCCCTGTACAGACACGGGAACGCCCTTGTAAGTTCCCGTAAATCCCAGCATGCCCCGTACCTCGTTGTAGCATACGGGAGCTTCAAGATAATTTTCGGCTATGAACTTTGCTCTCAGCGGATCGCCCGGCATGAGAACAGTTTTCGCTATATCGCCTTTTTTGGCGTTGTTGTGAGGTGTAGGCATAAAAACACTCCTTTTTAATTATATAAGCCTTTAGCCATTAGCCGTTAGCCCTTAGCCCTTAGCTTATGTTCATTTTGTCCTTTTTGTCCCATTTTGTCACATTTTCATAAATGCCGTTTTTTGCCTGTATTACGTGGTTTTATTCCATTTTGTCAATTTTGTCAATTTTGTCACACGGGGTGAAACTTGAAAAAAGCTAACGGCTAAATAAATTTATCTCCTTGCGATTTTTTTTACCGTAGCCATCATGGGCTTAAAGTTCAGGAGGGTGACGGCGGCAAAGATCAGGAACAGCCACAAGCCCCATACAGGCGGAGCTTTTATTACTATCAGGCTCATAACGACAAGAAGTCCCGTGTTGACCAGCGACCTTGTACCGTTGAACTTAAAGGGAACGTAATAACGCGCGTCGATTATCCTCGCCCAGAAGCAGAGATAGTAGCTCAGCAGAGTAGCGATAGCAGCTCCCTGTATGCCGATAACGGGTATCATGACATAGTTGAGGATAAGGTTGACCGAACATGCCGCAAGACTCGTCCAAAAGCTGTTTTTAGTATGCTTTGTAGCGGAGTAGATACCGCCGAGGAACTGATTCAGAGCGGTAAAAATAGCGGCGATTATCAGCACGGGCGTATAGAGGTAAACGGTGCTGTAAGCCTCGTAATTTTCAGAGTTCGCGAGGAAAGACGTGATAGGCTTAGTCAGCAGCATAAGTCCCGAAGCGGCTATGAAAAGAATGGCTTCGTAGGTCGAGTAGACTTTTTCATAGAAGCTGCTTCTGTCGGCGGAATCGTTTTCGGCTATGGCTGAAATGTTCCACGCCTGAAAGAATATAGTCGATACCATAGATATAAGGTTTGGAATTTTGTTCGCAACGTCGTAAAGACCTGTGGCAGCGTCGCCGAGTTCGACCCTGCTGCTTCTCATATTGCTGAGGAAAATACGGTCTGAAAGGCTTGTGACAGTCCACATAACGATAGTGGGAACGAGGGGCAGCGAGAATCTGAGCATCTCAAAAACAAGCTTTATGCTGAAATATCTTCTGCCGCAGAATTTTTTCAGATTTGCCGTTAAAAAAAGGAAAGCCGCGGACAGGGTGTCGGAAAGAATTACGGACAGGAAAAATCCTTTTACGCCCATTTTCAGTCCCGAAATAAATATCACATTAAAAATGAAAAGGGTGAGGGTGGCTAAGATACCGTCCAGTGAAAAGAGCTTCACCATGTCCCTTGCGCGGACGAATTGGGCGCACAGCATTCGCAGGGACGAGGTGCAGATGTACACGGCGAGCATCAGGGAATATCCGCTGATAAAGCTGAAAATTGGTATGAATCGCAGTCCCGGAACTATCAGTATGACAGCCGCCATTCCGAAAATTGTCATAGCGGCGGAGGTCGTAAATACGGCTCTCTTGTCATATTTTTTATCTATTCCGAATCGGATAAGATATTCCTGAAGCGCGAAAGTAAATATCGGCTGGAGCAAAAGAGCTATCGTTTCGAGATTGCTTTTTATGCCCATATTGCCGGGGTCGATATCTTTAGTGTAAAGACGGGTCAGCAGTATTACAAGAATTTTTGAACCAAAGCTGCCTATCCCGAATATCAGCGTATTAAACGCAAGCTTTTTATATTTGTTCATTTTTCTTACTATCTCCGAATTACTTTTTTATACGGCAGAGATCAGCCTCCCCCGAGACAAGATTTCTGCGTGTTCCGCCGTCAAGCTCGATGATAAGATTGGCGTTATCGTCAATTCCGACAGCCCGACCGACTATCGTTTCGCTGCCGATATTTGCGGTTATCATGTTGCCCGTGAGCATTTCACGGCGGCGGTATTCTTCAAGATGTCCCCGTGCTTCAATGGCGTCGAGGTAGTGTTCGAGCCTGCCGAGGACTTCGCCGCACAGCCTGTTTCGGTCTATCTGTCTGCCCGATTCGTCCTCGACGGTAGTTGCGCGCTGTTTCAGCTCGTCAGGAAATTCGGTGTGAAGAACGTTTATGCCTATCCCGATAACGGCGTAGTCGGGCATGTTCAGCTCGAGGTCAAGGGACGCTTCCGTAAGAATGCCGCATATTTTTCTGCCGTTCATATAGAGGTCGTTGACCCATTTTATGCTAACATCGCAGCCGCACAGCTTTTCCACGGCTTCGGCGGCGGAAACAGCGGCGGCGGAGGTTATCAGCGGCGCATAGGAAATATCGAATTTCGGGCGGATAATAACGCTCATGTAAAGTCCTTTTCCCGATGGCGACTCGAAATGTCTGCCAAGTCTGCCCTTGCCCTCCGTCTGAGTATCGGCGGCGACTACCGTTCCGTGAGCCGCTCCGTCTGCGGCAAGAGCCTTTGCGTAGGTATTTGTGGACGATGTTTCGGGCAGGACTATGATACTTCCGCCAAGCGTTTTTGCGGTATTTTCGGCGGAAATAATTTCTGCGGAAAGCCGTGCGTTCTGCTCGGACAGCCGATACCCCTTAGAGGTAACGGATTCTATGGCGTACCCCTCCGCTTCGAGAGCCTTGACCGCTTTCCATACGGCGTTTCTCGAAACATTCAACTGCCTTGAAAGCTCCGCCCCCGATATAAATTCTCCGCGCGCCTGCGCAAGCCTGCTTATAAGTGTATTTTTAACATTCATTTTTTTATCCTGTTCAATTTGACGATTTTATGTTATTATTATACCATATTAAGCACAAAATTGCAACAGGCGCGGAAAAAATTTTCCCGATGTAGGGGACGGCTAAAGGCTAAAAGCTAAAAGCTAAAGGCTAAAGGCTTATATTCATTTTGTCCATTTTGTCCCATTTTGTCCCATTTTCAAAAATACCGCTTTTTGCCTATATTACGTGGTTTCATTCATTTTGTCCATTTTGTCCATTTTGTCCAAGGCAGCGTGTCGCTGCACCCATTGCCGACCGTATTCTTATGAACGGGATATGCGTCCCCGTAGCAGCAATTCACAGGAAAAGGCAAATATAAAAAAGGCGTGACGCTGCACCCAAAAATTCAGGTATATTTTATATTGCTCCTGCGATTCCCCGATGTAGGGACACGGCGTGCCGTGTCCGCACGTAGCATTATGTGTCACGTAAAAATACGGATATATGGTTATTTCGATTGTACGTTTCTACCTGTAATTATATGTTCCTGTAATCTCTTTGAACGGACACGGCACGCCGTGTCCCTACATCGGGAGATTACAGCGTAAATAAAAATTGTTGTATGTTTTTTTTCAAGTCTTACCCCTTGGACAAAATGGACAAAATGGACAAAATGAATGAAACAACGTAATATAGGCAAAAAGCGGCATTTTTGAAAACGGGACAAAATGGGACAAAATGGACAAAATGAAAAAAAGTTCCCCTATAAAGATATATCCGCATTTTTACGGGTCACATAGAAAATCTGAAAACTGCGATTGACAATGTTGAAAAACCATGATATAATAATATAGACAACGCTGTTAAACGGCGGAATATGCGATTTAATCGAAAGGATTTTTTTATGGCAAAGGATAAGAAAATGGTAACGGCGATAACCTCAATGGACGAGGATTTCGCTCAGTGGTATACCGATATATGCAAGAAAGCGGAGCTTGTTGAATACACGAGCGTTAAGGGCTGTATGGTAATACGTCCCTACGGATACGCCGTATGGGAGAATATTCAGAGAATACTTGATAAAATGTTCAAGGAAACGGGACACGAGAACGTTTGTATGCCTATGTTCATTCCCGAGAGCCTGCTTCAAAAGGAAAAAGACCACGTTGAGGGCTTTGCTCCCGAGGTGGCATGGGTAACTCACGGCGGAAACGAAAAGCTCGAGGAGCGTATGTGCGTCCGTCCGACTTCGGAAACGCTTTTCTGCGAGCATTACGCAAATATCGTTCACTCCTACCGCGACCTGCCTAAGCTTTACAATCAGTGGGTAAGCGTAGTCCGCTGGGAAAAGACGACCCGTCCGTTCCTCCGCTCACGGGAATTTCTCTGGCAGGAGGGTCACACTATCCACGCTACAGCAGAGGAGGCTGTCGAGGAAACGGAGCGCATGCTGAACGTTTATGCGCAGTTCTGCGAGGACGCTCTTGCAATGCCCGTAGTTAAGGGAAAAAAGACCGAGAGCGATAAGTTCGCCGGAGCTGTGTCCACATATGCTATCGAGGCTCTTATGCACGACGGCAAGGCGTTACAGGCAGGCACTTCCCACTATTTCGGGGACGGCTTCGCCAAGGCGTTCGACATCGAGTACACCGACAAGGAGAACAAGCGAGTTTTCCCGCATCAGACAAGCTGGGGCGTTACGACCCGTCTTATAGGCGCGGTTATCATGACCCACGGCGACAATAACGGACTTGTGCTTCCTCCTGCCGTAGCTCCCGTACAGGCGGTAATTATCCCTGTCGCTCAGCACAAGGAGGGCGTTCTCGAAAAGGCGAACGAGCTTTACAGCCGCCTGAAAGCCGCAGGACTTCGTGTTAAGCTTGACGATACGGACAACTCCCCCGGCTGGAAGTTCGCCGAATACGAAATGAAGGGCGTTCCGATACGTATAGAGATAGGTCCCAAGGACATAGAAGCAGACCAATGCGTTATAGCGTCACGCTGGAACGGCGAAAAATCCGTAGTTTCCCTCGGGGAACTTGAATCAGCCGCCGAGAAGAAGCTCCAAGAAGCTCATGACGGCATGTACGCAAAGGCTCTTGCAAATCAGGAGAACAGGACTTACGCATGCACGACTATGGACGAGATCGTCAAGACCCTCGAAGAAAAGGGCGACGGCTTCATTAAGGCTATGTGGTGCGGCGAAGAAGCCTGCGAGGACGAGGTAAAGGAAAAAACGGGAGTTGGCTCACGCTGTATTCCTTTCGAGCAGGAAATGCTCTCCGATGTATGCGTATGCTGCGGCAAGCCTGCTAAGCATATGGTCTACTGGGGTAAGGCATATTGATATTAGAGCCTGTTCAGAATCTCCCCGCGCACGTCTTTTCGGCAAATTTTGCCGAATCCTGCGTCAAAATTCCCAACGGGAAACCGTCCCCTCTGTCACTTCGTGACATCTCCCCACACTGTGGGGAGTCACCTTGCCATACGACAGTATGCCTGCGAATTTTTTC